>JBCNPI010000405.1:0-4872 GCA_039593415.1 Rhizobium sp.
GATTGATCGAAAGCTTGCGAGGAAGCTGAAATCAGTTGATTTTTCCAGTCAATAATTTGGTTTTGATGAACATCAAATTCAGCACTCAATTCAGCAAGTGTTTTTTCTGCTTTAATCGCAGCAAGTGCTACCTTAGCTTTAAAGTCATTTGAATGATTTCTTCTTGGTCTACGTGTCATAAAATACTCCATATATTGATGTTTATAACATCATTTGGGGAGCAAAATATCACTTATAAGTGTTGTTCAAATTTCCTGATCCACCTCTGTGGCTCAACCTGCGAAAAGAAACGAGTTGCTACGTAAGTCCGAGAACATGCTTTCCATGGTCTCTGAGCTCGCCTTTGGGACCGACATATCGGTAGAGAGTGACGCGCTCGATGCCGAGTTCCTTGCAGAGATCGGAAACTGAAGTATCGCGCTGGGCCATGGCGGCTTGCGCGAGACGCACCTGAGCTTTGGTGAGCGCGAATTTTCGTCCGCCCTTGCGACCGCGCGCTCTCGCGGAGGCGAGACCCGCCATGGTGCGCTCTCGGATCAGATCCCGCTCGAACTCGGCCAAGGTGGCGAAGATTCCGAACACCATGCGACCGGACGCAGTCGTGGTGTCGATCTGAGCGCCCTTTCCAGTCAGAACCCGCAGGCCGATCTTGCGGTCTGACAGCTCCTTCACCGTGTTGACCAGATGGGCAAGCGATCGTCCGAGGCGATCGAGCTTCCAGACCACCAGCACATCGCCGTCACGCAATGACTTGAGGCAGGCAGTCAAGCCAGGGCGATCATCACGACCGCCGGAAGCAAGATCATCATAGATATTGTCCCGTTCGACACCTGCGGCGCGCAAGGCGTCGTGCTGCAGGTCGAGAGACTGCGAGCCATCGGCTTTGGAGACGCGGGCATATCCGATCAGCATGTATCACAAACGTTGGTTTGAGGCGGCGCTTCGGCCACGATTGCATTGACCTCTGGAAATGTATCTCAACCAGCTTCATAAACAAAGCGTCTTGAACGCTATCAGATTTTGAAAAAGGAACATGTATGCCGCGTCGCGTCACTCTAACCGATCGGCAGAAAGACGCGCTGTTGCGCTTGCCGACTTCACAGACGGATTTGCTCAAGCACTATACGCTGAGTGATGAAGACCTTGGGCATATCAGGCTGCGTCGGCGCGCTCACAACAGGTTCGGCTTCGCCCTGCAATTGTGTGTCCTGCGCTATCCCGGCCGGGTGCTGGCTCCAGGCGAACTGATCCCTGCAGAGGTCATCGAATTTATCGGAGCGCAGCTTGGCCTGGGTGCCGACGATCTCGTAGACTATGCTGCCCGCGAGGAAACACGGCACGAGCATCTTGCCGAGTTACGGGGGCTCTACGGCTTCCGCACCTTCTCCGGACGTGGTGCGAGCGAGCTGAAGGAATGGTTGTTCCGAGAAGCCGAGATGGCGGTGTCGAACGAGGATATCGCCCGTCGCTTCGTAGCCGAGTGCCGACGCACCCGCACTGTCCTTCCCGCGACATCCACGATCGAGCGGCTTTGTGCCGCGGCTCTCGTCGATGCCGAGCGACGCATCGAGACGAGGATCGCCAGTCGGCTGCCTATGTCGATCCGAGAACAGTTGCTGGCATTGCTCGAGGAGACGGCTGATGATCGGGTGACCCGTTTTGTGTGGCTGCGCCAGTTCGAGCCTGGCTCGAACTCTTCGTCGGCCAACCGGCTGCTCGACCGGCTCGAATATCTGCAACGCATCGATCTCCCCGAGGATCTGCTTGCCGGCGTTCCTGCCCATCGGGTGACTCGTCTGCGCAGGCAGGGTGAACGGTATTATGCCGACGGCATGCGCGATCTCCCGGAGGACAGGCGGCTTGCGATCTTGGCTGTTTGCGTCTCGGAATGGCAGGCGATGTTGGCCGACGCAGTGGTCGAAACCCACGACCGGATCGTCGGCCGTCTCTACCGTGCTTCGGAGCGTATTTGCCATGCAAAGGTCGCAGACGAAGCGGGGGTGGTGCGTGACACCCTGAAATCCTTCGCCGAGATCGGGGGCGCCCTGGTCGATGCACAGGATGATGGCCAGCCGCTGGGCGATGTCATCGCGAGGGCACTGTTGCAAAGTTAGCGATGAGGCAGCCTTTTGTCTTATTCAAAGGCCTTACGTTTCAAAAACTCTGCTTACCAGGCGCATTTCGCCCAGGGGATCACCATAATAAAATGCTGAGGCCTGGCCTTTGCGTAGTGCACGCATCACCTCAATACCTTTGATGGTGGCGTAAGCCGTCTTC
The DNA here is from genome assembly GCA_039593415.1 of Rhizobium sp. Taxonomy (GTDB): domain Bacteria; phylum Pseudomonadota; class Alphaproteobacteria; order Rhizobiales; family Rhizobiaceae; genus Rhizobium. The sequence goes on from JBCNPI010000405.1 coordinate 2,278, forward strand.
ATGGATTTAAATCCCAGCGTGGCGCCGATTATCCGTTTCAGTTTGCCATGATCGCATTCAATCACGTTGTTCCGGTACTTAATCTGTCGGTGTTCAACGTCAGACGGGCACCGGCCTTCGCGTTTGAGCAGAGCAAGCGCGCGACCATAGGCGGGCGCTTTATCCGTGTTGATGAATCGCGGGATCTGCCACTTCTTCACGTTGTTGAGGATTTTACCCAGAAACCGGTATGCAGCTTTGCTGTTACGACGGGAGGAGAGATAAAAATCGACAGTGCGGCCCCGGCTGTCGACGGCCCGGTACAGATACGCCCAGCGGCCATTGACCTTCACGTAGGTTTCATCCATGTGCCACGGGCAAAGATCGGAAGGGTTACGCCAGTACCAGCGCAGCCGTTTTTCCATTTCAGGCGCATAACGCTGAACCCAGCGGTAAATCGTGGAGTGATCGACATTCACTCCGCGTTCAGCCAGCATCTCCTGCAGCTCACGGTAACTGATGCCGTATTTGCAGTACCAGCGTACGGCCCACAGAATGATGTCACGCTGAAAATGCCGGCCTTTGAATGGGTTCATGTGCAGCTCCATCAGCAAAAGGGGATGATAAGTTTATCACCACCGACTATTTGCAACAGTGCCATCGCGAGTGGGTCAGGGTGGGACGGCTTAAAAACCCTTGTTGCAATGGCAACCAGGCTGACCGCCACCATGGCCGACGATCCGCTCAATCATGTGCTCGACGGTTATCACCGCTTCCGCCGATACGCTCCACGCATGTTGCGCCTGCTCGATCTGCGAGCTGCGCCCGTTGCACTGCCGCTTCTGGAAGCGGTGACGGCCCTTCGTACCGGTTTGAACGATGCCGCGATGACCAGCTTCTTGCGGCCCAGCTCGAAATGGCATCGCCACCTTCGGGCCCAGAGGGCTGGCGACGCTCGCCTATGGGAGATCGCGGTGCTGTTCCATCTGCGCGATGCGTTCCGCTCCGGAGATGTCTGGCTTACTAGGTCCCGGCGCTATGGCGATCTGAAACACGCACTCGTTCCGGCACAAGCCATCGCGGAAGGCGGTCGTCTCGCTGTGCCATTTCGGCCGGAGGAATGGCTGGCAGACCGGCAAGCTCGCCTCGACATGCGGTTGCGCGAGCTTGGCCGTGCCGCTCGCGCAGGCACGATCCCGGGCGGGTCGATTGAAAACGGCGTTCTGCATATCGAGAAACTCGAAGCCGCCGCGCCGACAGGCGCCGAAGATCTGGTGCTCGATCTCTACAAGCAGATCCCGCCCACGCGCATCACCGATCTCCTGCTGGAGGTGGATGCGGCGACCGGCTTCACCGAAGCGTTCACCCATCTGCGCACAGGAGCACCCTGCGCTGACCGGATCGGGCTAATGAACGTTATCTTGGCGGAAGGGATCAACCTCGGCTTGCGCAAAATGGCGGATGCGACAAACACCCACACCTTCTGGGAATTGATCCGCATTGGACGGTGGCATGTCGAGGGCGAAGCCTATGACCGGGCGCTGGCCATGGTGGTCGAGGCACAGGCAGCGTTACCCATGGCCCGGTTCTGGGGCATGGGCACGTCGGCTTCGAGCGACGGACAGTTCTTCGTCGCTACAGAGCAAGGTGAGGCCATGAACCTGGTCAACGCGAAATATGGCAATACCCCGGGCCTGAAAGCCTATAGCCACGTCTCCGACCAATATGCGCCGTTCGCAACCCAGGTGATTCCTGCAACGGCAAGCGAAGCGCCTTACATCCTCGATGGCCTGCTGATGAACGATGCTGGACGCCATATCCGCGAGCAGTTCACCGACACGGGCGGCTTCACCGATCACGTCTTTGCCGCATGTGCCATTCTCGGCTACCGGTTCGCTCCGCGCATCCGCGACCTGCCATCCAAACGGCTCTACGCGTTCAATCCGTCGGCCGCCCCGGCGCACCTGCGAGCGTTGATCGGCGGAAAGGTCAACCAAGCCATGATCGAGCGCAATTGGCCCGACATCCTGCGCATCGCCGCCACCATTGCTGCCGGGACCGTCGCGCCAAGCCAGATTCTGCGGAAACTCGCCTCCTATCCGCGGCAGAACGAGCTCGCGACAGCCCTGCGGGAAGTCGGTCGCGTCGAGCGCACCCTGTTCATGATCGACTGGATTCTGGATGCCGAACTCCAACGGCGTGCCCAGATCGGGCTCAACAAAGGCGAAGCTCATCATGCGCTGAAGCGGGCAATCAGCTTCCACCGCCGCGGTGAAATCCGCGACCGTTCCGCCGAAGGCCAGCATTACCGCATCGCCGGCATGAATCTGCTCGCCGCCATCATCATCTTCTGGAACACCATGAAGCTCGGCGAGGTCGTTGCAAACCAGAAACGCGATGGAAAGCTGCTATCGCCCGATCTCTTGGCCCATGTTTCGCCGCTCGGATGGGAACACATCAATCTCACCGGAGAATATCGCTGGCCAAAGCCTTAGCGTAGGATTCCGCCCCCTCCCGCAAACGACCCCAGTGTTGGTGGTTTTGTGGCGACTGGTTCATTTGCTGGTGCTTCAGGTGACACTTCTGGTACTTCAGGTGATACTTCTGGTGTTGAAT
>JBCNPI010000406.1:0-4867 GCA_039593415.1 Rhizobium sp.
AGCTGCGCATGCAGGCAAGCGAGGCCGACCACAATCGCGTCCTCGGGCGGTCGACCTCACGCATATTGGAGGCCGGCCGGCGCTTTACGCCCTATGAAGTGGCGCATCCCGAGCATGTCTACGAAGAACACGTCATCGTGCGCGCGAGCCATTTCGCGGTCGATCCCTCCTACGAAACTAATATGGGTCAGCCGGAATATACCAACGAATTCGAAGCCGTGCCGTCACGCGTCGCGATGACACCGCATCGCAACACCGAGCGGCCGCGCATCCGTGGCACGCAGGTCGCAATCGTCGCCGGTCCCGCGGGAGAAGAAATCCACCCCGACCAATATGGCCGCATCAAGCTCTGGTATCCCTGGGACCGCCGCGCCAAGAAGGACGGATCGGACACCTGCTGGGTACGCGTCGCCCAGAACTGGGCCGGTGGTACCTGGGGCGGCCAGGTCATTCCCCGCATCGGCATGGAAGTCATGGTCGCCTTCATTGACGGCGACCCTGACCGACCGCTGGTGACGGGCGTAGTGCCGAACCCGAGCAACGGCGTGCCCTACGACCTTCCCGCCAACAAGACCCGCATGGTTATGCGCTCCAACACTCATAAAGGCACCGGCTTCAACGAGATGACCTTCGAGGATGATGCCGGCCGCGAGAACATGTTCTTCCACGCCCAGAAGGACCAGACGACGCGCGTGCGCAACGACCGCACCAAACGCGTCGACCGCCACGAGGTCGCCTCCATCGGCGGCAACCGCGCGGTCGAAGTGAGCGGCAACCAGAAGCACGAAATCGGCGGATCGGTGAATACGGTGGTGGGCGGTACCGGGCCTATGGCAATGGCGCTGATGGGTGCGGTGCAGGGATTATCGGGGCAGACGGCCGGATTGCTTTCTCAGGCGGGTCAGATTGCCGGAGGCGGTGGTGAGGGGCTTGCGGCATTCGCGGGAACGATTGCCTCTTCTGCCTTGGGCTTCCTTGGATTGGGAGGGCTTGGCAGCCGCGAAGGCGTGGTCTCCGGGCCAAATCCGCGAGCGGATGCAGGCACAGACCTTTCCAGTTCCGGCAGCGGCCTGGGCGAAGCGGCAGGTGGCCTCTTTCCGCTTCCCGGCATCATGAACACCGTCGTAGGATCATTCAAATCGGACACTGTCGGCATTGCAAGAGCCGAGCAGATCGGTGTCAGCAAGGTCACGCACGTTGGTCAAACGTCGCTCGAAAAGGTCGGAAAATTCAAGAAGGTGATCGTGGGCGACGAATTCGTCATCGAATGCGGCGCCTCGAAATTCATCATGCGCCAGGACGGTACAGTCATCATCCTGGGGACGCATTTCAACTTTACCGCATCCGGTCCGACGCAGATCAACGGCAAGGTCGTCGATCTCAACAAGCCGGGAGGCGGCTTCGCCGAAGCCTCGCCGTCCTCGTCGGATACGACGGCGCAGGGCTGAGGCGCCATGTCGGTCGACAATCGCACACCTTTCTCGGCGCTCGCTTTCCGGCAGTATAATTTGGCGGGCGATTTGCTAGGGGTCGTCGTCGCCAGGGGCACGTTCAAACTGGCAAATGGTGGTCCGCTAGTCTTGGATGACATCCAGCAGCCTCTGGTTATGTCGGATGTCTATGATGGCGACCCGCATGAGGCGCCGCAGATGGCTTGCACCGATCTGGCCCCCTTCAAGCCGGGCACGGATGTGACATTTATCGGAGCCGCTTTTGCGCCCGATGGCGTGGCAACCCCTTCATGGACATGCGGGCTGAAAGTAGGACCTGTTCAAAAACGCCTGCGCGTCCACGGGCCACGTGTCTGGCGGGCGAAGACCCGCAAGACGTGGCGCGGACTGATAGATAAGGAGAAAGAGGATGCGCTTGACGGTTGGGAGCTGACCTCGGGAGAGCCGGTGAGCTATGTGCCCATTGATTGGCGATTGGCGTTCGGCGGCAGGATCGAGCACGGCGAGATATTCGAACGGAACCCGCTCGGGATCGGGCTTGTCGATCAGGACCAATACCGTGAAAGGCCGGAATGGCCGGCGCCACAGATCGAGGACGCGGACGAACCGATCTGCTCCGTCGGCGACAGGCCAGCGCCGGCAGGTCTTGGTCCGCTTTCGCCATTCTGGGAGGATCGGATACGGAAAGCCGGAACCTATGACGAAGCTTGGCTGAACGAAAGGCATCCTCTGCTACCCCATGACTTCGATTTCTCCTTTTGGCAGGCGGCGCATCCGGACTTGGTGACAAATCCCTGGCTGCAGGGCGACGAAGCCTTTGAGCTGGATCATCTCCTGCCGGGCTTAGAGATGTTCCACGGTCGCCTGCCTGGCGTCGGCCTTCAGATTGAAATCGATCGGGGTACAGGCCCGGCACGTGGCCGCATGGTGCTCGACGGCGTCCATTTCGACATGAGGCCCGGTGTCGGGCGCGTTTTCCTGACTTGGCGGATCGGCTTCCCTTGGCCCGAGCGTCGTGGGCTGCCCAGGATGAATATTGTCAATCTTGCTGAAGGTGTCAGCTAATGGCCGACAATCAGCCTGCAGAAGCGCCGCCTGAGCCGGAGCCTTTGGAATATATACGGATCGATCCGAATAGCTACTTGCCGTCGGACAACAGCAAGCGAACGACGAAAGGTCCCAGAGTAAAGCCTGCGGCGGCTGATCCGCCACCGCCTGAGCTTATTCCAGCCGATAGCAACGCGCTTGCCATTTGCCTATCCCCGGATGTTTGCAAGTCCCCGGACAAACCGGTGCCTTACATGTCCTGGGGCAAGGCTTCGGACGAACAGAATTATTCACCCGATGTCCGATCAAACGGGATGGTCATCAAGCGGCAAGACTCCATGTTTTCCCGTTGCTATGGCGACGAACCCGGTGTGGGATTGGGATGTAAATCAGGCACGGTGGGCGATGTTGTACAACCGGTTACATCTTCGGGAATCGTGCGTGCGAATGGTGTCTGGGTGCAGCGCCATAATGATCGTTGCACGCTCAATAGCGGCAATACTGACGGCGAATATGTTTATGTCCAATCGACTGAGGCGAAGAAGGCGCCCGACGGCGACGATAAGGATAATAAAGCTTGGTACGAGAAGGCCTGGGACTGGACGAGCCAGACGGCTAGCGATGCCGGAAAAGCCGTTGGTCAATGGGTGGATGAACACCCAAAAACGATGGGTGCCGTCCAGGCGCTAGGTGGAGTGTTTGAAGCGGTTGGCTCGAGCGCTCTGATCGTGGGGGGAACGGCGGCTGATGCCACCGTTGTGGGTGCCCCGCTAGGTGTTGCCGGACAGGCGGTCGGAGTGGCGGGACTGGTCAATGCCTCCGACAATGTGTCAACTGGCCTTCGTCAGATGTGGTACGGCAAACCGCAAGAAACCGCAACGGTTCAAGCGACCGGTGCTCTGGTTTCAGCATTGGGCGGAACACCGGGACAAGTGCAGGCTGCGAAAACGATCGCCAGTGGCGGCCAGATGGTCCTTGGGGGCGTTGCAGGGGCAGGTAGCATACTAAAACAGACGGGCCAAACCGCGGTCCGAACTGCCGGAGCCATGTCCGATGATGTGGCGAGGGCAGAAGCAGGAACCGTAGCGAAGGAAGCGGAGGACGCTGCCGAGAGTACGGCTAAGGTGAGTGGCGAGCAGGGAGCGAGGAGCACGCGCCTCAGTCGATGGGTGCGAAAGGACGTCAACGGCCGGCGAGTTTATCAGCGCGACGACTTAATTGATCCAAACAAAGTTGATGATTTAGGTCGAACTAACAAACAACGCATGCAAAAAGGGCTTGCTCCTCTCGGTGACGACGGAAAAGAAATCAATTTGCACCATCTGACACAGGATGAGCCAGGGGCAATGGCTGAGGTAAAGAGTACCTTTCATTCCGAAAATGATCGGGTGCTGCATATGTATTCAAATCAGTATGATAAGATGTATCGTGACGCTGCTGGTAACTGGCATAGATACAGCAGCGCTCCTCCTTCGATGGATCGAGGCCCTTTCAATCAATGGAAGTCCGATTATTGGCGGACGAGAGCAAATGACTTCTAGGAGCTAGAGATGACAGCGATAACCGATTTTGAAGACGCACTTGCAATCGTACAAAACACTCCCTCCCGTTCTGATTTTTTTGGCCCGGCCCCCGAAGACAATGTCGCAGCAGCAGAGCGGATGCTTGGTATTCACATGCCGCCAAGTTATCGTAGGTTCCTGGTTACCTTGGGCGTCGGCTCATTTGATGACGTCGAATTTTATGGAATCATCGCTAACAAGATACCTGGCAGTTCGGTGCCGAGCATGATTTGGCGGACTATGGAAGATCGTAAACTTGCCGGCTATCCTAAAACGCATATCACCATAATGAGCAGTGGTTATGGTCCCATTTTTTGCCTCGACGGTTCTGCCGTTAACGCGGAAGAAGAGTATCCAGTTGTTGAATGGACACCCAGCACTTCTGCATCAAATCCCGGCGAAAGGCTGTCGGAAAATTTCGGCGCGTTCTTTCTGAGTGAGATAAGAAGCCGGCTTTGACTTCATATTTGAAGTACTGGGGGCAGTTAAGGGTATGGAGTTGCCCCTTAAAAATCGAACATGATCAGGTTTCTGTTCGACGGTTGAAGGGACAGCTCCAGTATATAATTGAAATACGGCAATATCAGTGTTTATGAAGGCCGTTTGACGCAGAAGATTTTGTGAAGGGGCAGCCTGCAGGAGCGATGGCTGCCAATGCGGTTTCAGTACCGTTCTGGTTATCGGATCAGGCGCTGGATTTTGAGGACGGAGCCGGCAAGCCACTATTCAAGCGAGCTTCTAAGAAGCTCGGATTTCTCGAAACTGGAGAATGTTACGGATTTGTGCCTGCTTTGGCTCTCGGAGGAG
>JBCNPI010000407.1:0-4852 GCA_039593415.1 Rhizobium sp.
TGCCGCTCTCGCAGTCGTCGAATTCGTCGATCGCGACGTCAATGCCAAGGGCGCAGCCGACAAGGCTCGCGTTGCCGCTGAAGAAGAAGCCGCAGCCGCTTAAGGCCAGCTTCTGACAAAAGATTAAAAGGCCGGATGAGCGATCGTCCGGCCTTTTGGCATTTGCGGTTTGTCTGCGCCGGTCCCGTTGCGTGCTATCACTCCGGAATATGAATATGCCTTTTGATTTGCTTAAGGTTGACAACGATCGTGAAGGTCATGATGACCAAAAGGCACCAGGAACTCCATTTGCCGATATGAACCATCGACCAGGCGCCGAGCTGGTTGGGATATTTCCAGATGCCGAGAAATGTGCTGACATTCTCGGCCAGCCAAATGAAGAAGCCAATCAGGATGAATGACAGCAGCAGTGGCATTCGTCGGTCGCGATCATAGGGCTGGAAGATTACCGTCGAGCGGGCGTAGAGCCCCAAAACGCAGGCAGCAATGTACCAGCGATAATCACCTATATAGTGGTGGGTGAAGAAGTTTGCGTAAATAGCGATCGCCGATACACCCGCCATCCAGTAGGGTGGGTGATGTTTAATGCGAAGGTCGAAGAGGCGCCAAGCCTGGATGATGTAGCTGCCGACGGCGGCATACATGAAGCCGGAGAATAGCGGCACACCGAATAGTTTGGCATAGGCAGGGTCCGGATAGGTCCAGGACTGGATGCTGCCGGATGTTTTGAAGACTTCCAGCGCAAAGCCGGTGATGTGAAAGAGGCATATGGCTTTCAGTTCGTCCCATGTTTCCAGCTTCGCCCAGACCATCCAGACCTGAATAGCCACGGCGACTATCAGCAGCACATCGTAACGCGGGATATGAAAAAGCCCCGCGCGCGGCACGGCGAAGACCGCGAGGAAGAACAATCCGGCAAAGAGACAGGCGCGAGCCTCCTTCAGGCTGAAGAAGATGAATTCGATCACGAATCGGCGAAGTCCAGTGAGGTCGGAGCGGCGCGGCTCCGGATCGAAGTCATTGTCCAGCCGCGGCAGGCGCCTTTCCAATGAAACGACTTTGGTCATGCAAATGCTTCCCCGTGACGCCGGCGATTTCCAGGGTCAACTCATGATACGAGAAGCGTGGCAAAATTGCAGCTTGACCTTGCATTGTTTCGCGAGGTTTTCGATTGTCGGGATCGAAGGAACGCTATTGGCGCCGTCGCCGATGCTTTTCGATATTCGCACAGCTGCATTTCCCATTTAGGACAGCGCTTTTGATGATAATAATTTGAATCCTAATTAGTTTAGTGCTAATAAATTCCCATGAACTCGTTAAACGCCCTGCAACGCATATTCACCGCCAACCTGCTGACGACCGGCCGCCAATGGCGGCGGGCTGTCGATCTCGCGCTGAGCTCCCATGGCATATCCGAGGCCGTGGCCGCGCCGCTGCTTTGGATTGGTCGCCTCGGGGGAGGTGTGCGGCAGGTGGTGCTCGCCACCTGTGTCGGCATCGAAGGCCCGTCTTTGGTTCGGCTGATCGATCAGCTTGAAAGCATGAATCTTGTCGTCCGCAAGGATGATCCGACGGATCGGCGCGCCAAAGGCCTGTGGCTGACGCCGGAAGGGGAAAAGTTGGCCTCCCGCATGGAAGACGTACTTGACGAGCTGCGTGGCAAGATCCTCGCCAATGTCGATCCCGCGGATATCGAAGCTGCGGTTCGGGTCCTGAGGGCTTTCGAGGAGTTTGAGGCATCCAAGGCCGATGAACCGGAGCCGGAGAAGGTCCCATGAACATGCCATCCTGGCGCGAGTGGCTATTTTCCGTCAAAGCCTTCATGGCTGCGATCATGGCGCTGTTCATCGCCTTGTCGCTCGATCTGCCGCGTCCCTATTGGGCGATGGCCGCTGTTTATGTGGTCGCCAATCCTCTTGCCGGCGCAACCAGTTCCAAGGGGCTTTATCGCGCGCTCGGCACGCTGATCGGTGCTGCTGCATCGGTGATCCTCATTCCGCTCTTCGTCAACGCGCCGGAATTGCTCTCCATCGTCGTTGCGCTGTGGACCGGCACTTTGCTGTTCATCTCGATGCTCGACCGTAGCGCGCGCAGCTACGTCTTCATGCTGGCCGGCTATACGTTGCCGCTGATCGCGCTGCCGACGGTCGGCTCGCCTGAAACCATTTTCGATGTCGCGCTTGCTCGCTCCGAGGAGATCATTATCGGCATCGTCTGCGCGAGTGTGGTTAGCGCCGTCGTCTTTCCAAGCAGCGTTGGAACCGTCCTTGGCCGGCGCATAGGTTCCTGGCTGGCCGACGCCGGCACCTGGGCCGATGAGATCCTGCGCGGCGAGGGCGCTTCGCCGGCAACTCCCTTGAAGCGACAGAAGCTTGCTGCTGACGTTTCCGGCCTGGATCTCGTCATCAGCCAGTTGCGCTATGATGCCGGCAGCCGCGACATTGTCAGGCATTCGCGCGAGCTGCGGGGCCGCCTGCTGATGCTGCTGCCGCTCTTCTCCTCCCTTGCCGATCGCCTGCACGCCTTGAAGGCCGGTGGCAAGCCGCTACCGCAGGAATTGGTTGTTGTTTTGAACGAGGTGGCCGACTGGCTGGGGCAGGGTGGTCGCGGCAGGGCCGACGAGACCGCTGAGATCTTGTCGAAGAAGATCGAGGAGTTGCAGGAGAACGACCTCGATATCGGTTGGGACGATCTCGTCCTGTCGAGCGCTCTCGCTCGCCTCAAGGAAATTGTCGACTTATGGCAGGATTGCCTGACGCTGCGGGCCCAGATCGTCTCGGGACAGCACGTCGGCACCTGGCGTCCCGCCTTCCGCCATCGCAATGTTGTTGGTCGCAGCAGGCATTATGATTACGCCCTGCTTGCCTTCTCGGCCGGTAGCGTCATCGCCGGAGTTGCCGTCGCCTGCTTCTTCTGGATCTATTCCGGCTGGGCGGATGGCGCCGGCTTCATCGCCATGGTGGCCGTTGCCTGCTCGTTTTTCGCAGCACTCGATCGTCCTGCGCCTTTCATCACCACCATGTTCATCTGGACTGCGGTGAGCCTTGTCATTGCCTGCGTCTATATCTTCGGCGTATTGCCGTCGATTTCCGGCTTCGAGATGCTGGTGCTGGTCTTTGCGCCGCCCTTCCTGGTGATGGGGCTGCTGATTACCCGCCCGCAAACCAACATGCTCGGCATGCTGCTGGCGGTGAACGGTGCAAGTTTCATCGCGCTGCAGGATCGTTACACGGCCGATTTCGCCAGCTTCACCAACAGTGCGATTGCCGCTCTGGCCGGTGTTGGGTTCGCCTTGGTCTGGACTTTGGTTACCCGCCCATTCGGTTCCGAACTGGCTGCCTGGCGGCTGGTCAGGGCCGGCTGGAGAGATCTCGCCGAAACCGCAGCCGGTATCCGCCGCGCCGACCACGAACGCCTCTCCGGCCGCATTCTCGACCGCCTTGGCCAGCTTGTCCCCCGCCTTGCAGGTATCGAGGACCGCGAGCTGAAGAAGGTCGACGGCTATGCCGATGTCCGTCTCGGCTTCAACGTATTGATGCTGCAGAAGGAGCGCGCTCAATTAAAGCCGGCAGCTGCCGCATCGGTCAGCGAGGTCCTGATCGGCGTATCGGATTTCTATCGCTCAAGGGTGAAAGCCAAGCGCGCCATCGATCCCTCCGATGATCTGCGCCTTTCGATCGACCGTAGCCTCGAAGTAGTCGCCGTGGAAAAGCGAGATCCCGCTCGGGCGAGCCTCGATGCGCTGGTCGGCCTTCGCCGAGCGCTCTTTCCGCATGCCGAACCGCCGGCGAGCTGGCGGCCGCCCATATCGGATACAACCCAACCTCATCCCATCGCCGCCGAGTAATATCATGCCCGCAGAATTCGATCTTTACGGCGTCTATATCCCACGCCTCCTCGTTCTCATGCTCGTGACGCTGTTTGTCGTCATCATCCTTCGGCGCCTGCTCGCATGGATTGGAGCCTACACTCTGGTCTGGCACCGCGGTCTCTTCGATCTCGCGCTTTACGTTCTGCTGCTCGGCGCCGTCTCCTCAGTCTCTCGTTGGTATTTCACATGAACGCGTTAAAACTCTTCGGCCGTGTGGCCGTCACACTTATCTTCGTTACTGCCGCCGTCTTTGTCGGCCACCAGCTCTGGGGCCACTATATGGACGAACCATGGACGCGCGATGCGCGCCTGAGGGCCGATGTCGTCGGCATTGCGCCCGATGTCTCGGGTCTCGTCAGCGAGGTCCTCGTCAAGGATAACCAGACCGTCAAGAAAGGCGATGTCCTTTTCCGTGTCGATCGCGATCGCTTTGCCATCGCGCTTGAGCAGGCGGATGCCGCGCTTGCCAGCAGCAAGGCCGCTCTCGAGCAGGCCCAGCGTGAAAGCGCGCGGCAGGCGCGTCTCGGTGATGCCGCCTCCCTGCAGCAGAAGGAGCAGGCCCTGACCACCGTGCAGCAGGATGAAGCTGCCGTTCGTCAGGCGACCGCCAATCGCGAGCTCGCCCAGCTCAATCTCGACCGCTCCGAGGTCCGCGCCACCGTCAATGGCACGATCTCGAATCTTGGCCTGCGTCCGGGCGATTATGTCGCCGCCGGCACTGCCAAGGTGGCGCTGATAGATACCGACTCCCTGCGCGTCGAAGGTTATTTCGAGGAAACCAAGCTGCCGCGCATCCATATCGGCGACGAGGTTTACATCCATCTGATGGGCCAGACTGAGAAGCTGACCGGCCATGTCGAAAGCATCGCCTATGGCATCGAGGACCGGGAACGCACCTCCGGCAGCCTGCTTGCCAATATCACCCCGACTTTCAGTTGGGTGCGCCTGGCGCAGCGCGTACCGGTTCGTATCGCGCTCGAC
>JBCNPI010000408.1:0-4848 GCA_039593415.1 Rhizobium sp.
GTAGGCCGGGAAGACGCATTTGTGCAGGCGATGATTTTCGCTGTCGCCGGGGGCGCCGGCCGCCAGCAATGCCTGGCATTCCTTCTCGGCATCGATGAAATGGCGATGCAGCATCTCGGTATTGGCATATTCGAAATTATGCCGTGAATATTCCTGCTCCGCCTGAAGGAAGACGTCGCCGTAGGTGATCTTGTCTTCGCCCTCAAGACCGTTGAAGTTCAGATCATAGACGCTCTCAACGCCCTGAACATAGGTCGCAAGACGCTCGAGACCATAGGTCAGCTCGCCGGCAACGGGCGCGCATTCGATGCCGCAGACCTGCTGGAAATAAGTAAACTGCGAGACTTCCATGCCGTCGCACCAGCACTCCCAGCCGAGGCCCCATGCGCCGAGCGTCGGGCTTTCCCAATCGTCCTCGACGAAGCGTATGTCATGCAGAAGCGGATCGAGACCGATCGCCTTCAGCGAGCCGAGATAGAGCTCCTGCAGGTTCGGCGGATTGGGCTTCAGGATGACCTGATACTGATAATAATGCTGCAGACGGTTGGGGTTCTCACCGTAACGGCCATCGGACGGACGGCGCGACGGCTGGACATAGGCGGCCCGCCAAGGCTTCGGTCCGAGCGAACGCAGCGTCGTCGCCGGATGGAACGTGCCGGCGCCGACTTCCATATCGTAGGGCTGCAGAACCGCGCAACCCTTGTCAGCCCAGTAATTGTGCAGCGTCAGGATCAGTGCCTGAAAGGAGCGCTTCGGGTTCATATGATCGGGCACGTTGGCAGTCATGGGAATTCATTTCTTCCGCTAGCGAATGGTTTGCGGGACAGGTGCCACGGCGGGGCGAATGGGTCAAGGCTTTGCAGCACAATCGGCGCTGCAGCCTGCCCCACCGAGGCATATGAGTTTTATTCATCCTCGCGCTTCACATGATACTCGCCGGTCTTCGGGTCCTTGACCAGCGTTCCCATGGCGCCGGTGCGGCGCTCCGTTTCGGCACGGCGGGACTTTTCGGCGAGCTTCCGAGCATCGCGCACGAAGCGCCGATAGAGCAGCCAGATACCGCCGACAGCGATAATGAAGAAGATGATCTGGGGCATCTCACCCAGCGCTCCACATTACAGTCCGTACCGGCCCCACAATGCCCTTTCTTCCGCCGCCTCCGCAAGCCCGGATGCAAGCCCGGCACCGATGCCATCCATTCCCTGCAGCGAAATGCCCGGAGCCTTGCGGCCGAAAAGGCTGCGCGGCGCGGTAATCAGCGTTGGCTTGACCTTGTCGCCGAAGCGCCTCCTCAATTCCTGACGCATGTCGCCAAGGCCATCGATCAAGCCAAGCTCCAACCCGCGATTGCCCGTCCAGAACAGGCCGGAGAATACCGTTTCATCCGCTGAGAGCTTTCCTGTACGACGCTCGAGCACCATGTCGATGAAGACCTTGTGGATCTCGAGCTGCAGGCTCTTCAGATACTCGATGTCCTTCTCCTTTTCCGGCTGGAAGGGATCGAGGATCATCTTATTCGCGCCGGCGGTATAGACACGGCGCTCGACGCCGATTTTCTTCAGCAGCTCCGGAAAACCGAAACCGCCGGAGACGACGCCGATCGAGCCGACGATGGAAGTCGCATCGGCGATGATCTCATCGCCTGCCAGCGCAATCATGTAGCCGCCGGACGCCGCGACATCCTCCACGAACACCAGAACCTTCTTCTTTTTCTCGGAAGCGAGATCGCGGATGCGATTGTAGATCATGCGCGACTGCACGGGAGAGCCGCCGGGCGAATTGACGACGATTGCGACCGCCGGTGCCGTCTTTATGTCGAAGGCCTTTTCAAGTGCCTGCGACACCCCTGCAAGGCTCAGCGTTTGCCGCAGCGGCCCCCCGCCGGAGGATATGACGCCACTCAGCCGGACCACCGGTATGATCACCCCGTCCTTGCGGAAGCGCTTCGGAAGCATGCGTCTCAAGAACCCAACCATTCGTCATCCCTGAATCATGAAGTCTGTTGTTCCGTGATGTATGCATGGAAACGGCAAACGCAACATTGCGAATCGCATTTCATGGCCCGATCCCCGGGCACGCAATAGGCTATCCGCGCGGATATGGGGCGCGACCATTGTTCATATCGTCAACGAAATCGGTGAATTTGTGCGTTCCCTCGCTATGCATGGTCAGCGGCGCACGGAAGGCCAATCTCGCCCTCGATCCCTTGATCGCCGTCACCAGAATGCGCACGGCATTCTCACCTGCGCGCGGGTGGATGGGTGTGATTTCGATGCCACCAAAACGACGGCCGCAGGCGGCAATGATCTCGCCGATCGATTCCGGCCGGGCGATGAGTGACAGCTGGCCGCCGGGGATCATGATCGCACCCGCCGTACGTATCCAACGCTCGAAAAGCCCCTCGGTCATGGCATGCGCCTCCGCTTTCAGCGCATCGGGCGTCAACCGGTCGCTCGCATCGTTGAAAGGCGGGTTCATGATGACGTGATGGAAGCTGTCGTCGGTGAGGCCGGCCTCATTGCGATCCTTGCCGGTCAACGTCACATCGGCTTCGATGACCGAGACGCGATCGGCAAAACGGGCATTTTCCGACAGTCTGAGGCTCTTGCGGGCGAATTCCGCCATATCGGGCGAACGCTCGAACAGCACCACTTCGGCACGATCGAGCCGTGATGCCACGGCCATTCCGGCGGCGCCCGCGCCCGCGCCGAGATCGGCCACCCGGATCGCCCGCTCGTCGGCCACGAGCGCTGCAAGCAGCATCGCATCCATGCCGGAACGATGCCCCCTGCCCTTCGGCTGGACGACATGAAAGGCGCCGCGATGGAAGGCATCGATCGTTTCGAGTGGTCTTTCGGTCATGGCGCAGCTCAACGATTCGCCGGGCGCAGCTCGTTGCCGAGACCGGCGTCGATGAGGATGCGGCGGGCCTGATCGGCGCGCTCTTCCTCGACCAGAAAACGGCGTGGCAGCATGCCGAGAGAGCCCTCAAGCACACTCATCGCCTGATCCGCCACCAGGCAATGAATTCCGGCATCCTTCATCAGGCTCTCCGCAAATGAAAGAAGAACCGGGTCGTTGGTGCGGATGAGCTCGTGCATAAGCCTTAGAATTCCTGTCAAATTTATGCGACGAGGCAATTCGCCTCTTGCCGCCTGTTTCGCCCCTTCTTATTGTGCTTTACGGAAAATGAACAGGAGTCCGGATCGTTGGGCGTCGTGATACCGCTTGAAGAAAGCAAGAATAAACTGGCATCCATCAAGCCATTGGTGGACCTGACCAAGGCGGACATGGAACGCGTCAATCAGCTCATCCTGTCGAAAGCCGGCTCAGATGTGCAGATGATCCCCGAGGTTGCGGAACATCTCATCTCTTCCGGCGGCAAGCGCCTGCGGCCGATGCTGACCATCGCCTCCGCCGCGCTTTACGGCTATCAGGGTGATAATCACATCAAGCTCGCGACGTCGGTCGAATTCCTGCATACGGCGACGCTGCTGCATGATGATGTGGTCGACGAAAGCGATCTGCGCCGCGGCAAGTCCACTGCCCGCATGATCTGGGGCAACCAGGCAAGCGTCCTTGTCGGCGACTTTCTGCTTGGCCAGGCCTTCCGCATGATGGTGGAAGTCGGCTCGATCGAGGCGCTCGATGTATTGTCGTCGGCTGCCTGCGTCATCGCGGAGGGCGAAGTGCTGCAGCTCTCGGTTTCCAAGAACATGGAAACCACGGAAGACGATTATCTCTCGGTTATCCGCGCGAAGACCGCCGCACTCTTCGCCGCCGCGGCCGAAGTCGGTCCGATCGTTGCCAACGCCGGCAAGGCCGAGCGCAATGCGCTGAAGTCCTACGGCACCAATCTCGGCCTCGCTTTCCAGCTCGTCGACGATGCACTCGACTATGGCGGCAAGGCCGCCGATCTCGGCAAGAATGTTGGCGACGATTTCCGGGAGGGCAAGATCACGCTTCCGGTTATTCTGGCCTACCGTCGCGGCACCGAAAAGGAACGCGCTTTCTGGCGCGACGCCATCGAGACCGGCAACAACAGCGACGCGAACCTTGAGAAGGCCCTCGGCCTCATTACGAAATATGGCGCCCTGGCGGACACAATCGCCCGTGCGGTGCATTACGGCACCATCGCCCGCGATGCCCTGGCCCCATTGCCGGAAACGCCCTGGAAATCCGCACTTCTGGAAGTGATCGATTTCTGCATCGAACGCGTTAATTGACAGCGGCAACCCGAATTTGTTGCAGGGCCGCTTCAAAAAAGCCATCCTGTTGTGAATCAGTTGACACGAATGCTCTATGCCGCCGGCGACTTCGCCGGCCATCCCTTGATGAAAGGCTTTCTAATGCGGCAGAGACTTGCCATCCGTTTCCTCTCGGGCGTAGCCTTGGCGGCGATCCTTTCCGTGTCCGCCCTGACCGGCGCGCGCGCGGAGGACAAGCCGGCAGCGCCAGAGGCGAGCGCCCAGGTCACTTCTTTCGATCCGGATAATGTCGATACCTTCGCAGGCGCCTTCCTGGCAGCCCGTACGGCCGACGTCGATCACGACTACAACACCGCAATCGCGCTCTACAAGAAAGCGCTGATGATCGATCCGAGCAATCCGGAAATCCGCCAGCGGCTGATGATCTCGCTGCTGCTGAACGGCAATCTGGAAGAAGGCGTCAAATACGCCAACGAGCTGAAGAGCGATCCTTCCGTCGAGCGTGTCACCACGATCGTACGCGGCATGGACGCCATCCGCCGCCATGAATACCGCACCGCGCAGGAAATCCTCAAATATAACGGTCCGAACGATCTCGACCGGATGATGACCAACCTGCTTTCCGCCTGGGCCCGCGCCG
>JBCNPI010000409.1:0-4829 GCA_039593415.1 Rhizobium sp.
GCTGTGGGAAGTCGATGGTGCCTCGCAAAAGCGCATCAAGGACATTGCCGACGCGCTGAAAACCTCCGACGGCCTGATTCTCGCGACCGACCCGGATCGCGAGGGTGAAGCCATTTCCTGGCATGTACTCGACGTGCTGAACAAGAAGCGTGTCATCAACGGCAAGCCGGTGAAGCGCGTCGTCTTCAATGCCATCACCAAGAAGGCGGTGCTCGACGCCATGGCCGAGCCGCGCGACATCGACGTGCCCCTGGTGGACGCCTATCTCGCCCGCCGCGCCCTCGATTATCTCGTCGGCTTCAACCTGTCGCCGGTTCTCTGGCGCAAGCTGCCGGGCGCCCGTTCCGCCGGCCGCGTGCAGTCCGTGGCGCTTCGCCTCGTCTGCGACCGCGAGTCCGAAATCGAACGCTTCATCTCGGAAGAGTACTGGAATCTTTCGGCAATCCTGAAGACGCCGCGCGGCGACGAGTTCGAAGCCCGCCTCGTATCCGCTGATGGCAAGCGCCTGCAGCCGCGCGCGATCGGCAACGGCGAAGAGGCCGGCAAGCTGAAGGCTCTGCTCGAAGGCGCTTCTTACGTCGTCGACACGGTCGAGGCAAAGCCGGTCAAGCGCAATCCAAGCCCGCCCTTTACCACCTCGACGTTGCAGCAGGCCGCTTCCTCGAAGCTCGGTTTTTCGGCTTCGCGCACCATGCAGGTGGCGCAGAAGCTTTATGAAGGCGTCGACATCGGCGGCGAAACCGTCGGTCTCATTACCTATATGCGTACCGACGGCGTTCAGATGGCGCCGGAAGCTATCGATGCAGCACGCCACGCCATCGCCAACCAGTTCGGCGACCGTTACCTGCCGGAAAAGGCACGCTTCTATTCCACCAAGGCAAAGAATGCTCAGGAAGCGCACGAAGCGATCCGCCCGACCGACTTCGACCGCGTACCGGACCGCATCCGCAAATTCCTCGATGACGACCAGCTCAAGCTCTACGACCTGATCTGGAAACGCGGCATCGCCAGCCAGATGGCATCGGCCGAAATCGAGCGCACGACGGTCGAAATCCTAGCCGACAATGCCGGCAAGAAGGCCGGCCTGCGCGCCGTCGGCTCCATCATCCGTTTCGACGGCTTCATCGCCGCCTATACCGACCAGAAGGAAGATGGCGAGCAAAGCGACGACAGTGAAGAAGGCGGCCGCCTGCCGGAGATCAATGCGCGCGAAAATCTCGCCAAGCAGAAGATCAATTCCACCCAGCATTTCACCGAACCGCCGCCGCGCTATTCGGAAGCATCGCTAATCAAGAAGATGGAAGAACTCGGCATCGGCCGCCCCTCCACCTATGCGGCGACGCTGGCGACGCTGCGCGACCGCGATTACGTGACCATCGACAAGCGCAAGCTGGTGCCGCAGGCCAAGGGACGGCTGGTGACGGCCTTCCTCGAAAGCTTCTTCACCAAATATGTCGAATACGACTTCACCGCCGACTTGGAAGAGAAGCTTGACCGCATCTCCGCCGGTGAGCTGAACTGGAAGGACGTGCTGCGCGACTTCTGGCGCGATTTCTTCGCCCAGATCGAGGACACCAAGGAACTGCGCGTCACCAATGTGCTCGATGCACTGAACGATGCGCTGGCGCCGCTTGTCTTCCCGAAGCGCGAAGACGGTAGCGATCCGCGCATCTGCCAGGTGTGCGGTACGGGCAATCTCTCTCTGAAGCTCGGCAAATACGGCGCCTTCGTCGGCTGCTCGAACTATCCGGAGTGCAACTATACCCGCCAGCTTTCCTCCGAAGGCGGCGCGGAGGCGGAATCCAACGGGCTGAACGAGCCGAAGGCGCTCGGCGCCGATCCCGTTACCGGCGAAGAGCTGACGCTGCGTTCCGGCCGCTTCGGGCCATACATCCAGCGCGGCGACGGCAAGGATGCCAAGCGCGCGTCACTGCCACGCGGCTGGAAGCCAGAGGATATCGATTACGAGAAGGCGATGGCGCTGATCTCGCTGCCGCGCGATATCGGCAAGCATCCGGAAACCGGCAAGATGATCTCTTCCGGCATCGGCCGCTACGGTCCCTTCCTTCTGCACGACGGCAGCTACGCCAACCTCGAAAGCGTCGAGGATGTCTTCACGGTAGGCCTCAACCGCGCAGTGACGCTGATTGCCGAAAAGCAAAGCAAGGCAGCCGGCGGCAAGGGACGCGGCACGGCGGCCGCGCTGAAGGAGCTCGGAGAGCATCCGGACGGCGGCGGCGCGATCACCGTTCGTGACGGCAAGTATGGCCCCTATGTCAATTGGGGCAAGGTCAATGCGACGCTGCCGAAGGGCACTGATCCGCAGGCGATCACGGTCGAGGAAGCTCTGGCCCTGATCGCCGCCAAGGCCGGCAAGAGCGGCGGCACCACCAAGAAGGCACCCGCCAAGGCAAAGGCTACGGCCGCTGGCGCCAAAGCAACGAAAACGACCGCCAAACCGAAGGCCACTGCAAAGAAGCCGGCGACCAAGACGGCAGCGAAAAAGAAGAGTGCAGAGTGAGCAAGGAACCGCGCGGCAGGAATCCAACGTCGGAACGGCGTTCCGGCAAGCCCGGCCGCGCCGGTAAGGCAGGCGGTGATGCCGAGCCGATGATGGCGATCATTCATGGTGAGCTGCCGCCGCGCGAGGTCATCCTGCGCTTCATCGCCGATCATCCGCAGCAGGCATCCAAGCGGGAGCTCGCCAAGGCCTTCGGTCTGAAGGGCGAGAGCCGCGTGGCGCTGAAAGAACTGCTGCGCGAGCTCGAAGAAGAAGGCATGGTGCAGAAGAGCCGCAAGTCGCTCATCCGACCCGGCGCGCTGCCACCGATCGCCGTGCTCGATATTACGACCCGTGACAAGGATGGCATGCTGATCGCCCGGCCGGCCGAATGGGCTGAGGAAAATGGCGTCGCGCCTGCCGTGTTGATCAAGCAGTCTTCCTCGCCCGCCGGCCGCAATGGCAAGGGCAAGGCGCCTGTCGCCGGCATGGGCGACCGCATCCTCGCGAAGATCTTCTCGGCCGTGGATCGCGGCGGCCCGGCCTACACCGCCCGCATCATCAAGGTCATCGACAAACGGCAGGGCGCCTCCATGGGCGTCTTCCGCGAAACGCCGGGCGGTGGCGGGCGGCTGATGCCGATCGAACGGCGCGGCGAGGAAATGGTGATCGACCCGGATTATACCGGCGGCGCCAAGGACGGCGATCTGGTCGAAGTCGAAGTGGCGCGTCTCGGCCGATTTGGCCTGCAGCGTGCCAAGGTCCTGTCGGTCATCGGCTCCGTCGCCTCGGAAAAGGCGATCTCGATGATCGCCATCCATGCGCACGGCATTCCGCACGTCTTTCCTGCCACAGTCATTGCCGAAGCAGATGCGGCCAAGCCCGCGACGATGTCGCATCGCGAGGATTGGCGCAGCCTGCCGCTGATCACCATCGATCCGGCCGACGCCAAGGACCACGACGACGCCGTCTACGCGGAAATGGACCCTTCGGCCGACAATCCGGGCGGCGTGATCGTCACAGTCGCCATCGCCGACGTCTCCTGGTATGTGCGCCCGAATTCGCCGCTCGACCGCGAGGCGCTGAAGCGCGGCAATTCGGTCTATTTCCCTGATCGCGTCGTACCGATGCTTCCAGAACGCATCTCCAACGATCTCTGCTCGCTGAAGGAAGGCGTCGATCGTCCTGCCCTTGCTGTGCGGATGATCTTCTCGAAGGAAGGCCGCAAGGCCGGCCACACCTTCCATCGGATCATGATGAAGAGTGCTGCCAAGCTTTCCTACCAGCAGGCGCAGGCGGCGATCGACGGCAAGCCTGACGACAAGACCGGACCGATGCTGGAGCCGATCCTTAAACCGCTCTGGCATGCCTATGAGATTCTGAAAAAGGGCCGCGACCGGCGCCAGCCGCTCGAGCTCGACATGCCCGAGCGCAAGATCCTGCTGAAGCCTGATGGGACCGTCGATCGCGTCTTCGTGCCGCCGCGCCTTGACGCGCACAAGCTCATTGAAGAAATGATGATCCAGGCGAACGTCGCAGCCGCCGAGACGTTGGAGAAGCGCCGGCAGGTGCTGATCTATCGCATCCACGATGGCCCGACGCTCGCCAAGCAGGAGGTGCTGCGCGAATTCCTGGCAACCCTCGGCATATCGCTTGCCAAGGGCGGCAACGTGCGCGCCAACAGCTTCAACGGCATTCTGGCAAAAGCCGAGGGTACCACGCATCAGACCATGGTCAACGAGATGGTGCTGCGCTCGCAGAGCCAGGCGATCTACAGCCCCGACAATATCGGGCATTTTGGCCTCAATCTGATGAAATACGCGCACTTCACCTCGCCGATCCGGCGCTATGCCGACTTGATCGTGCACCGTGCACTCGTCGGCTCGCTCGGATTCGGCGAGGGCGGCATCACGCCGGATGAAGAGGCGTCGCTTGACGATATCGCCGCCGAAATCTCGACCTTCGAGCGCCGCGCCATGGCGGCGGAGCGCGAGACGATCGACCGGCTTATCGCCCATCATCTCGCCGGCCGCGTCGGTGCAGAATTCGAAGCCCGCGTCGGCGGCGTTACCAAATCGGGGCTTTTTGTCACCCTGCCCGACTATGGCGCGGACGGTTTCATTCCTATATCTACCCTCGGCACCGATTATTTCATCTATGACGAAGCGCATCAGGCGCTAACGGGCGAAAGAACCGGGCTCGGATATCGTCTCGGCGACGATGTGACGGTGAGGCTGGCAGAAGCCGTGCCGCTTGCCGGAGCGCTGCGCTTCGAGATGCTGAGCGAGGGCAAGCCTATGCCGACGGCAGTGCGCTCTTTCCACAAGGC
>JBCNPI010000041.1:0-27063 GCA_039593415.1 Rhizobium sp.
TGCTGATGATGTATCTGCTGCTGCGCTACACCCAGTTCGGCCGCTCGGCCTATGCGAGCGGCGGCAATCCGGTCGCGGCCGTCTATGCCGGCATCGATGTCGGCTGGACGCGCTTCCTCGCTTTCGTTCTGTCCGGCGCGCTCGCCGGCCTCAGCGGCTATCTCTGGGTGTCGCGCTATGCGGTGGCCTATGTCGATATCGCCAATGGCTTCGAACTCGACAGCGTGGCCGCCTGCGTCATCGGCGGCATTTCGATCGCCGGTGGCGTCGGTTCGGTCGCAGGCGCGGTATTGGGTGCCCTGTTCCTTGGCGTCATCAAGAACGCGCTTCCGGTCATCGGCATCTCGCCGTTCACGCAGATGGCGATATCAGGTACCGTCATCATCCTTGCCGTCGTCTTCAACGCCCGGCGCGAACGCAACCGCGGCCGCATCATCCTGCGCGATCAGGCCGCAAAGGACACTGCCAGCCAGGGAGCACACGCATGAGCAACGGTTCGCAAGCGGCAACCGCGGAAAGGCGCGCCATACCGGATCGCCTCGGGACGCCCTTCAAACGTATCTTGTCGAGCTGGGAAACACTGCTCTTCGGTGTCGCGGTCGCTATCTTCATCTTCAATTCGCTGGCCTCGCCCTATTTCCTCGATCCCTTCAATCTCTCGGACGCGACCTTCAACTTCACCGAAAAGGCGATGATCGCCTTTGCCATGGCACTGCTCGTTATTGCTGGCGAAATCGATCTCTCGGTCGCCGCCATCATCGCGCTCGCCTCGACGGCCATGGGTGCTGCGGCCCAATTGGGGGTCGAGACGCCCGGCCTCGTCGCGATCGGCATCGGCGTTGGCCTGGTCTGCGGCATCTTCAACGGCTTCCTCGTCTCCGTGATGAAGCTGCCGTCGATCGTCGTTACGATTGGCACGATGAGCCTGTTTCGCGGCATTTCCTACATCGTGCTCGGCGACCAGGCCTATGGCAACTATCCCGATAGTTTTGCCTATTTCGGTCAAGGTTATGTCGTCTGGGTCTTCTCCTTCGAATTCGTGCTCTTCATCGTGCTCGCGATCGCCTTCGCGATCCTGCTGCATGCCACGAATTTCGGCCGGCAGGTCTACACGATCGGCAACAATGATTTTGCCGCGCGCTTCTCGGGCATTCCGGTCGAGCGGATCAAATTCACCCTCTTTCTCCTGACCGGCATCATGAGCGGCGTCGCCGCCGTCTGCCTCACCTCTCGCCTTGGCTCGACGCGTCCGTCGATCGCGCTCGGCTGGGAGCTGGAAGTGGTGACCATGGTCGTGCTCGGCGGCGTATCGATCCTCGGCGGCTCGGGGACCATCGGCGGCGTCGTCATCGCCGCCTTCGTGATGGGCCTCGTCACCTTCGGCCTCGGCCTGCTCAACGTACCGGGCATCGTCATGTCGATCTTCATCGGCCTCCTTCTCATCATCACCATCGCGCTGCCGATCGTCGCCCGGCGCATCAGGACCATGAGCTCCAAATGACCGCTGCTCTCGAACGCCACGCCTTCAAGATGACGCTCAATCCCGGCATGGAAGCGGAATATCGGAAGCGGCATGATGAGATCTGGCCCGAGCTGGTGGATCTGCTGCGTCAGGCCGGCGTCAGCGACTATTCCATCCATCTCGACCGCGAGACGAATACGCTCTTCGGCGTCCTGACGCGGCCGAAGCATCACGGCATGGCAAGCCTGCCCGAGCACCCCGTCATGAAAAAATGGTGGGCGCATATGGCCGATATCATGGCGACCAATCCCGACAATTCGCCCGTTCAGAGCGATCTCGTCCCTGTCTTTTATCTGCCATGAACAACGAGACAGCGTACCGCCACATCGCGGTGATCGATATCGGCAAGACCAACGCCAAGGTCGTCGTGCTGGATGCCGTGACCGGCGCCGAGGTTGCCGCCGTCAAGACTGCGAACCGCGTCCTGAGGTCAGGCCCCTACCCGCATTATGATATCGAAGCGCTGTGGGATTTCATCATTTCGGCTCTCAAAGGTTTTGTCCGCACACCAGGATTCGATGCCATTTCGATCACGACGCATGGCGCCTGCGTGGCGATGCTCGCGGACGACGGTAGCCTTGCCATGCCCATTCTCGACTATGAGCATGGCTATCCGCAAGCCGTTCAGCATGCCTATGCGCAATTGCGGCCGGGCTTCGCCGAAACGTTTTCCCCTGGATTGTCGGTCGGGCTCAATGTCGGCGCGCAGATCCACTATCTGAAAAGCACCTTTCCCGCCGATTTCACCCGCGTCGCCACGATCCTGACCTGTCCGCAATACTGGGCATTCCGCCTGAGCGGCGTCGCCGCCAACGAGGTGACGTCGCTCGGCTGCCATACCGATCTCTGGAACCCGACGACGCAAAGCTACTCCTCGCTGGTCGACACGCTTGGCATCCGCGCCCTGATGGCGCCGGTCCGTTCCGCTTTCGACGCGCTTGGACCGATCTTGCCGTCGCTCGCCGCAAAAATCGGACTGGCGAAAGCCGTGCCCGTCTATTGCGGCATTCACGATTCCAACGCCTCGCTTCTGCCGCATCTGGTAGAGAACGACGCTCCCTTTGCCGTCGTCTCGACGGGAACCTGGGTGATCAGTTTCGGTGTCGGCGGCGATCTGGATCATCTCGATCCCGAGCGCGATGCGCTCGCAAATGTCGATGCCTATGGCCGCGCAGTGCCATCGGCCCGCTTCATGGGCGGCCGCGAGTTCGAGATTCTGGCCGCCGAAATCGGCACGGCCTCGACCGATGCGGCCGAAGCCGCTCTCGAGGCCGCGATCGAGAAAGGTCTCATGCTGCTGCCCAACGTGGTCGAAGGGTCCGGCCCATTTCCGGGCAGGAAAAGACGATGGATCGGCGAAGCCGATGCCGATGCGGCCGAACGTCTGGCGGCCGTCAGCCTTTACCTCGCTATGATGACGGAAGCCTGCCTTGATCTGATCGGGGCGAAGGGGCCGATCTTCGTCGAAGGTCCGTTTGCTCTCAACCGTGCCTATCTCGTTGCGCTGGCCGCGCTAACCGGCCGGAGCGTCATTGCCTTGCCGGGGTCGACGGGGACAAGTCAGGGTGCAGCCCTGCTAACGGGAGTTCGGCCATTCTCCGCCAATAAAAACCCGAGGATTCGCACCGACCTTCGCGGGCTGAAACGCTATAGGCAAGCCTGGCGCGACGCTTTAGTCTCTTAAGGCTCGGTCCCGGAAAGTTCCGCCACTGCGATTTCGGCAACGCGCAGCGCTGGTTCGACGTGTTCATCCTCGCCATCTTCGATCAGCCAGCTGGCTGAAAGGCCGGTCCAAGCAACGATCCATCGCAAGAGGCGCGAGCGCTCCATTCCCGCCGCCTCGGCAACGACTGTCACTTGTCGGGCAAGACGGCCGGGAGATGTGGCGACGGCATTGTCGGGATTGCAGAAGAGATTGGCGTAATCAAAGCCGCGCTCGCCGACGAGCCCCTTCGGATCGATCGCGAGCCAGCCTCGCTCCGCGAAATCAAGAATATTGCCGTGATGGATGTCGCCATGCAGAGCTACGATATCGCGGGGTTCCGATAGTAGTTTGCGGGCGACAACCGCAGACTGGACGAAGATACCACCTTCACAATAAGCCATAGTTTCGAGCGAACGAAAGCGGTGGACAAGCGGAATCAATTGCGGCAAGGCTCCGCCGCGAGAAGCATGAAGCCCAGCAACTGCCTTGCAGATGATCCAGCTTGCCTCGTCGTCCTCGCCATTCCTTGCCATCTCGGCAAGTGAGCGGCTGCCAGTCGCCCGTTCGAGCAGGATGGCATCGTCCTGATGTTCTAGAACGCGCGCAGCACCAATGCCATTCCACCAGACCATAAGCTTCGCCCCCGATTTCTCCTCCGGTGCGTCGGCGATCTTCAGCATCGCCGGCTCGCCATCACGACGCACGGGGAAAAGCCGGCTGGAATGCGTCACGATCGGAGGGCCATCGGGGATCAGCCGCCAGATGTCAAAATAGACCTTCGAACCGTCGTTGTCGTTCACGCGATACTGATCTCCTTGGCCCGGGCCGCGCCATGACAGGCACCACGGCCTATGTGAATCCGCGGCATGCAGATTTTCCACTTTGAGGCTCAACTCGCTTTGCCACCCTCTCATCTAGGCCCCGGCGGCAGGCAGGCAACAACTATCCCTCGTCAAAATTTTTCGAAAAACGCTAAAATTGTCTTCGCAACGGTTATTTTCTTGCGGAGTCGCCCCAATATTCCTACAGAAAATACCCTCATGAGCGCCTTCGAGATCAAAAATGTCCGAAGGCGATCATTCGCTTCGATATCAGCTCTGTCTTTTCCAAAACAACGCCTCACGGCAGTTTGCGCATCGAGACAGGCGATTGCAGGCGGGTTCAAAGGGCGCCACCGCGCCCATCCAAGGAGAGCTAAAATGAGTCTCAAGACATTGACGGCCGCGACCTTTGTCGCTTCACTGGCCTTCGCACCTCTCGCGCATGCGGACATCACCATCGGCCTCATCGCGCCGCTGACCGGCCCGGTCGCGGCCTATGGCGAGCAGGTCAAGAACGGCGCGCAGACCGCCGTCGACGAAATCAATAAGAGCGGCGGCGTTCTCGGCCAGAAGCTCGTTCTGAAGCTCGGCGATGACGCCGGCGATCCGAAGCAGGGCGTCTCCGTCGCCAACAGCTTCGTCGGCGAGAGCATCCGCTTCGTCGTCGGCCCGGTCACATCGGGCGTTGCCATTCCAGTTTCCGACGCTCTTGCCGAAAACGGCATCCTGATGGTCACGCCAACTGCAACTGCTCCGGGTCTTACCAATCGCGGCCTGACCAACGTCTTCCGCACCTGCGGCCGCGATGACCAGCAGGCAGTCGTTGCCGGCGAATATGTCGTGAAGCACTTCAAGGACAAGAAGATCGCCATCCTCAACGACAAGGGCGCCTATGGCAAGGGCCTGGCAGACGCCTTCAAGGCCGCCATCAACAAGGGCGGCATCACCGAGGTCGTCAACGACTCGCTGACCCCAGGCGAAAAGGACTACAGCGCCCTAACCGCGAAGCTGAAGCAGGCAGGCGCCGAGGTCATCTACTTCGGCGGCTATCATCCGGAAGCAGGCCTGCTTGCTCGCCAGCTGCACGATATCTCCGTCAAGGCGCAGATCATCGGCGGTGACGGCCTCTCCAATACCGAATATTGGGCGATCGCCAACGATTCCGCTGCCGGCACGCTCTTCACCAACGCCTCCGACGCCCTGAAGAACCCGGATTCGCAGAGCGCCGTTGCAGCCCTGAAGGCACGCAACATCCCGGCGGAAGCCTTCACGCTGAACGCTTATGCCGCGGTGCAGGTCCTGAAGGCCGGTATCGAGAAGGCTGGCAAGGCAGATGATGCGGAAGCCGTCGGCACCGCGCTGAAGAAAGGCGAGCCGATCGACACCGCCATCGGCAAGGTCACCTACGGCGAAACCGGCGACCTTACCTCGCAGAGCTTCTCGCTCTACAAGTGGGAAGGCGGCAAGATCGTTTCGGCCGAATAAGCCGTCGAGCCAGCGCTCAAAAATAGAGCCGGGTCTGCATGCAGCCCGGCTCACACATTGGGAGGCCGGCGCATTCGTTAAGATGGTCCGGCCTCTTTCGTCGGAGAAGTGACTGCAACGCCGCCATGGTGCTGCGCAAATTGGCTGGGCGTTGCGGTGACGAAGCGGAGAAGCCGTCATCAGGGGCGATTATCCGCGCCAATCCCCGGAAGCCCGCAAGAATGGCGGCTTCCCACGCAGCTGTCATGCGTCCATGACTGCCCTGCCCACTCCGCTCCATATTGCGCAGGATATGCGCCCTCGATCTTGCCCTTGGCGCAGGCTCGCAAAGGAAGCTGTTCTTGCGCATCCCGCCTCTCTGGGCGAGCCCCTAAAAACAGGTCGGAAATCACAATTTTCGACCGTGACTGCCACAATTACGCCTGCCGTTTCCGGAATTGTCTGCGGCACATATGCCCCGTCGACACGGGCGTGCAGTCCGGTGCGTTCTCAGGGAATTTTGGTTGTGACATGAAGACTGTAAGATTTGTGCTTTTGCCCGCTCTGGCTGTGCTGATGACAGGCGTTGCCGCGCATGCTCAGGAATGGAGATACTCGCCGGATTATGGCGACGAACTGGACGGCGGCTATGCTGCTCCGCGCTATTGGAGAGAGGCGCCACCGCGCTACCGAGACGACCCCCGTGCCGACGATGGCTACTACTATCGGGGTGATCCCTATGGCTATTATGACGACGAAGACGGCGATCTCCCGCCCCGCCAGCGTCCACGGCAGGCTTCGATCGATCGCGGTGCAGTTTCTCCGCAATTCAATCCGGGTGTCAAAGACGACAGGCTGGCCAGCCTGGCGCGGTCGCCGATCGCGCGTACGGTTGTGCCCTTCTCCGGCTACGAACCTGGAACGATCGTGATTTCCACCAAGGAAAAGCGTCTCTATCTGGTGCTTAACGACGGAACCGCTCTCAAGTATGGCATCGGTGTCGGCAAGCAGGGCTTCTCATGGAAGGGCACACAGACCATCAGTCGCAAGGCAGAATGGCCGGATTGGACGCCGCCAAAAGAAATGATCGCTCGCCGGCCCGAATTGCCTGACCACATGAATGGCGGCCTCAACAATCCCCTCGGAGCAAGAGCGCTCTATCTCGGCTCCACCCTCTACCGCATCCATGGCACCAATGAACCCAAC
This sequence comes from Rhizobium sp., assembly GCA_039593415.1. Taxonomy (GTDB): domain Bacteria; phylum Pseudomonadota; class Alphaproteobacteria; order Rhizobiales; family Rhizobiaceae; genus Rhizobium. Next base: position 6,719 of record JBCNPI010000041.1, read on the forward strand.
TCGATCGGCAAGGCGGTATCTTCCGGCTGCATCCGCATGGCAAATCCCGATGTGATGGATCTTTACGGCAGGGTCAGCGTGGGAACAAGGGTCGTCGTGCTCTGATCGCTCCGCCGGCGCGGCACCGGCCTGGCAGGACCGGGCCATTTGCCGCTCTTCTCCATGAATGGGCCAGACCTCAATATGGCCCATTCATCCGGTTTGCCGCGAGCCAAACCTGGCCGCCATACGATCAAGAAAAACGACCGTCTCTCCAAGGGCCAGGAATACCGCACCCAAAAGTGCCATGTTGATCAGAACAGCGCGCGGACCAATGTCGCTCACGTCCAAAAACGGATAGGGATAAAATCCCGAGAAATAGCCATGGGCAAATGAGTACACGGCGTAGAGCACGGGAAACAAAAGCCACCAGATGGCATCATGCCAGGAAAGTCTGCCACGCCCGACAAGGAACAACCAATCCAGTGCGGTAAATAGCGGGATCCAATAGTGGAGTATCTGATCTCCCCACAGCTGCCAGCCGCGCGGATGCCAAACATCCTTCAGCAGCCATAGATAGACTGAGCCCGCGACGCAGACGTAAATGAGCAGTGCTGTTTTCGTTGCAGAACGCCCCGCCCACCGTCCGAGCGCCGACGATGGTGCGATTTCTGCCGACAGTAACGCAATAGCAAGCAGAGTGTTTGCCTGGATCGTGAAATAACTCAGAAAATTGGTCGTCAATCTCAATCGGGAGACATGGGCTGCCGGTATGATGGCAGTATAGGAAATGATGATGCCCGCAAGCGCCAGCAGCGCGATCATCCAACGGTAGAACCGAACTGAACTTCTCATGACCTCACAGACCCGCGGCGCTTTAAGACGACTGACTGACACAGACGATGCGGGTCAAATCGGCACGGCCTGCCTTTAGCGCATCAAACCAAAAATCGGAACGGATTCCTGAGCCGATAATTTCGAACCGGCGAAATGAGATCAGCTTTTCAAGATGTGATCGCAAGAGCGTCGGTCACTTTGAACGGACCCAGTTCAATCGATTTCATCAGTGTCGTCCTCGCACTATCAAGATGCGATTTCAAGCTTGCGTTGACTGCCTGCATGTCACGATTGCGCAAACCGGCAATATAGGCGAGATGCTGCTTCAGCGCTCTGGTATTTCGCTCTTTCTCGTCATCGCGGTTCCATTGATAGGTGTAGTGGAAGATTGCCGAGGCGACATTGTAGAATTCGATCACGTATCGATTACGCGATGCCTCATGTACCAGCCGATGCAAGCGCTCATCCAAGGCGGGAAACTCTTTATATCTGGCATCAATGTCGGCGAGTATGTCGTGATGCTGCGCTTCGATCTCAGCGAGCTCGCGCCAGCAGGGAGCGCTCTTCGGCGTCTGAACCAGGTGCGAGGCGGAACGCATCTCGAACATTTCGCGGACTTCATAGACTTCCTCGGCAAAATCCGCCGTGATGCCTCGAAAGACCCAGGCGCTGTTCGGCCGGCGCTCGATCAGCCCGAAATGATGAAAGTGGGTGAGATATTCACGGATCGTCGTGGTCGAAGTACCGAACTGGCGCGCGAGTTCCGAACTGTTCAGCAACTGTCCGGCACGAAAGTCTCCCTGCAAAATCCACTCCATGAACCGACGCTCGACAGCCGCGGCCGCGGACATGGTCTGCTTTTCGGGGAAGTAGTCTCCATCTTCCGGCGCACGTTGCAGAGAATGCCCCATCTCAACGAACCGCAAAACTCCGGCATTTGTCAGGGACGCCAAAACCGAACGCACCGTGGTCCGGCTCACCGCCAGTCTTGATGCCAGTTCCGAGGTAGACGGCAGTTTCTCATCAAGCGCCATATCGGCCAGATAGTCCAGACAGCGATTATATGCACCTTTGTAGACTGCATTCCCTTTCATTCGAAACTGCCCCTCTGCGATCCATCCCTAAGGTATAGCCGATTTCTTTATATAAAAAACAGTTGACTTGCGGAATCGTAGCTGTCTTGTGTATATAAGAGACAGAGAGGGAGGATTGAAGCGTGTCCGGGATTGATCTTACCAACAGCGCTCAGCATCGCGTCTTCATCGGAAAGACAGACGCGTGAGCGGCCGCATCATCCAATTCGGGACCAGTCGATTCCTGCAGGCTCATGCGGCATTCTTCGTCCACGAGGCCGCCGAAGCCGGCCAGACGGTCGGCCCTATCACCGTCATCCAAACCTCGGGAGACAGCAGCCGAAGCGGCCGCGTCGCGGCTTTCGGCCGGCCTGAAGGCTATCCCGTCATCATCCGCGGCATGTCGGAAGGCAGAACGATCGACCGCACGATACATGTGAAGAGCATCGACCGCGGCCTGTCTGCGGCGAGCGATTGGGCCGAGATCCTCAGGCTGTTTACCCACGAGGCAGAATTCGTTGTCTCCAATACGGGCGACACCGGCTATCGGACCGTACCAGCCGAGGACCGGTTCTCATCGACCGATCACGCTCCGAAATCATTTCCGGCAAAGCTGGCATTCCTTCTCTTTCGCCGCTGGCAGGCAACCGCGCGCCCGCTCGTAATATTGCCTTGCGAACTGGTGACGGGTAATGGCCAGCTTCTCAAGAAGACCGTCATCGAAAGCGCACGGCTGAACGATGTGCCGGCGGAGTTCTTCGAATGGCTCGACCGCGAGGTCACCTTCGCCGATACGCTTGTCGACAGAATCGTCTCCGAACCCATCGAGCCGGTTGGCGCCGTTGCCGAACCCTATGCGCTCTGGGCTATCCGGCAGGCACCGGGCGTGCGGCTGCCATGCGCGCACGAGCAGATCGTGCTTACGCCCGATCTCGAATCCTACGAACGCCTGAAGCTTCATATCCTGAACCTTGGTCATACCTATCTTGCAGAGATCTGGCAGACCGAGGGCCATGCGAGCGACCAGACGGTACGCGGCATGCTTGGCGATCCGGATATCAGGCGGCGGCTCGAAAGTCTTTACGACGCCGAAGTCGTCCCAGGCTTCGCCTCCAAGGGCATGGGCGACGAAGCACGGTCCTATGTCACGACCACGCTCGATCGCTTCTCCAATCCGTTTCTCAACCACCGCATTGCCGATATCGCGCAACACCATGCTCAGAAGGTCGAACGCCGCATCGCCGCCTTCCTGGGCTGGGTCGGGAAGACGCCCGGGGACTATGAGGCTCCGATCCTTCGAGCAATAGCCTCACGCTACCCGGCAGCCGGAGAGGCCGTATGAGCTACCAGTTCGATTCGAAACCACCCGCGGCTCGACCAACGACAAGGAAGCGACCAATCGGGCCAAGGATGCCGAAATGGTCCGTTATGACGATGACGCAACGCTGATCACCACCCTGGTTTCCGGCCACGTCAACATCATGGCGTCCTCGCCGCAGATCATGGCCGCCGTCAATCAGCGCCGGACGAACGATCTGCTCGAGGTCGAGCTGGTCCTCAAGACCAATCCTTACGCCATCGGGCTGCGCAATGGCGACGGCGCATTGAAGGCGACATTGAACGAATGGATCGCGAAAAATCTTGCCAACGGCAAGCTCAGCGCGATTTATCAGAAGTATAATGGGGTCGCGCTTCCGGCCGAAATGCCGAAGACGTAAGGCTAATTACCATCCTGAAAAGCCAGAGCGCCGCCCATGCGGCGCTCCCCGCGATCCGAAGAAACGGTTTGGCGGGCTGGCCCTTGCGCATGAGGAGTGAATGATGAAAGCATTGATCTGCAATGAACCAGGCCGGCTCTCGTTGATCGAGCGCGATATTCCAGCTCCCTCCGATGGAGAAGTACTGGTCCGCATCAAGCGCGTGGGCATATGTGGAACTGATTTCCATATCTTCCAGGGCAAGCATCCCTTTCTCGAATATCCGCGCGTCATGGGCCATGAACTCTCGGGAACGGTCGAGGATGCAGCCGGATCGACGCGGCTGAAGAATGGCGACAACGTCTATATCGTCCCCTATCTCTCCTGCGGCAAATGCGTGGCCTGCCGCCGCGGCGTAACCAATGCCTGCCAGAACATCGCCGTGCTCGGTGTGCATCGGGACGGCGGCATGTGCGAATATCTCTGCGTTCCGGAAGAGAATGTCATCCCGGCGGGCAAGGCTTCGCTCGACGAGGCCGCCATGATCGAGTTTCTGGCGATCGGCGCCCATGGCGTCAAGCGCGGCAGTATCCAGGCCTCCGATCGTGTTCTCGTCGTCGGTTCGGGACCGATCGGCATGTCCGCCATCATCTTTGCCAAGGCCCGCGGCGCCGATGTGACGGTCATGGACATGCGCGAAGATCGCCTCGCCTTCACGATCGACGCGCTCGGCGCGAACAGGGTCCTCCTCGCCAACGAAGACGCAGAAGCGCATGCCAAACGTCTGACCGATGGCGATTTCTTCGATGTCGTCATCGATGCCACGGGCAATGCGGGCGCCATGCAGCGCGGGTTCGGCTTCGTTGCCCATGCGGGACGCTATGTTCTCGTCAGCGTCGTGCGCCAGGAGATCACCTTCTCCGATCCAGAATTCCACAAGCGCGAGACGACGCTATTTGCCAGCCGCAATGCCCAGCCGGACGACTTTGCCGAGGTCGTAAAGCAGATGGAAGCGGGCCGGGTGCCGGCGGCTGCCCTCAATACACATCGCGGCGCTCTTTCCGACGCTCCCGGGCTATTCACTGAGTGGCTGCGCCCCGAAGCCGGCGTCATCAAAGCCATTCTGGAGGTGTGATGCATGGCCGCACCGCGCACGCTTCGCCTCCATGATGCCGACAACGTCGTCATTGCCATCGAAAGCCTGTCGCGAGGCAAGGTGATCGATGGCGGCATTACTGTCGCGGCAGCCGTTCCTCGCGGCCACAAGGTCGCCGTCCAGCCGATCGCAAGCGGCGAGCCGATCCGCAAATTCGGGCAGATCATCGGCTTTGCCAAAAGCGATATTCAGCCGGGCGACTGGGTACACGAGCACAATGTCGCGATCCATGATTTCGAGCGTGACTATGCCTTTAGCTCCGAGGCGAAACCCGATGGCGGCCTTTTGCCGGGCGAACGTCCCGCGACATTCGAGGGCTTCCGCCGGACGGACGGCCGCGTCGGCACACGCAACTATATCGGCATCCTGAGCTCGGTGAACTGTTCGGCTACCGTTGTCGACTTCATTGCCGACGAGATCATGCACTCCGGCATCCTTGCCGATTATCCCAACATCGACGGTGTCGTTCCCTTCACCCATGGAACCGGATGCGGCATGGGCAGCAAGGGCGAGGAATACGACCTTCTGGCAAGGACCCAATGGGGATATGCGAGCCATCCGAATTTTTCGGCCGTCCTCCTGATCGGGCTCGGCTGCGAGGTGTTTCAGATCCCACGCCTGAAGAAGACCTACGGCATTGCCGAGGGCGATCATTTCCAGAGCCTGACAATTCAGGAGGTCGGTGGCACGCGCAAATCGGTCATGATGGGCGTCGAGAAAATCCGCGAGATGCTGACGCTTGCCAACAGGTCGGTACGCGAGACGGTTCCAGCCTCCGAACTGATGCTGGCGCTGCAATGCGGCGGCTCGGACGGCTATTCCGGCCTGACGGCCAACCCGGCACTTGGCGCGGCTGTCGATATTCTCGTGCGCCACGGCGGCACCGCGATCCTGTCGGAAACGCCGGAAATATATGGCGCCGAGCATCTGCTGACGCGGCGGGCCGAAAGCCCCGAGGTCGGGCAGAAGATCGTCGACCTGATCGATTGGTGGCGCGATTACGCCGCGAAAACGGGGGGCGAGCTGAACAATAATCCCTCGCCCGGCAACAAGGCCGGGGGCTTGACGACAATTCTGGAAAAATCCCTGGGTGCCGTTGCAAAGGGCGGAAATTCCACCTTGCGCGGCGTCTATCGCTATGCCGAGCGCATAGATCGCAAGGGCTTCGTCTACATGGATACGCCGGGCTACGATCCCGTCGCCGCCACGGGCCAGGTGGCCGGCGGCGCCAATGTGCTTTGTTTCACCACCGGCCGCGGCTCGGCCTATGGCTGCAAGCCGACCCCATCCCTCAAGCTTGCCACTAACTCCGAACTGTATGCCCGCATGGAAGAGGATATGGACATCAATTGCGGCGACATCATCGACGGCGTATCCATCGAGGAAAAGGGGCGCCAGATTTTTCAGGCCATCCTCGACACTGCCTCGGGCAAGCGTTCAAAGTCCGAACTGCTCGGCTACGGTCGCCATGAATTTGTCCCTTGGCAGCTCGGAGCCACAATGTGATCTATCCTTGATCTATCGCCCTTGATCCATCGGGGGCAGATGCAGCTCAGCCGCACACGAAGCCATTCGCCTGCCGCGTGAGCCGTCCATGCGGACGAGCCAGCTCGGACGAACATGAAAATGAATAAAGCGCTGCTTAAAGCAGCGCTTTATTCATTCAAACATCACAAGCTAAACATCTGTAATCTTGAACTCATTAGCATTCTCCACGGAACGCAAGACATCCGCTCGGGAAGCCTCCGACCCGTTGAAGAATTCCTGCAGGAGCCGGGTTATGCGCTCTGGCGATGTACCCTTGGCATATTCTTCCTGCATCCGGCGTCTGACTAATATTTCCAAGACCGACATGTCTTTCACCTCATACTTCCGGCGCAAGGGGAAATGTCGCTCTCAACGTGGCGGGAGGCAAGTTACAGTTTTTTCATGGTCTTGGCGTTTTTGTGGCAAGGCGCCGGGGGTCCGCCCCATCCCGGTTCCAGCGCTGACCGAAGCGTGATCGATCTTTCACTTGCCAAATGTCGGCGTATCGTAGAATTGAAAGCGGCCAATCGGTCGGTTGTTTGCGCTTCGTTAACTTCCGTGCTTTAGCGGGCCACACCCCGACCTTTGGATGATATCGCCTGCAAGGAATGAATAATGCCCGTAAAGAAAAGCTCTGCCTCTGACGTTTTCCAGCGCAAGATTTCGGATTTTTGCGACATGCGGCTCAAGCCGCTGCTTCAGCCGCGCAGCTTCGAAAATATCAAAGGCTTCATGATCGGCTTGATCGTTTTCCAGTCGCGTCCCCCTCTTCGCGCGGGGCGCGTGGACTTCCAGGAAATTGCCTCGCTCTGCGGCATGATGGATGAGGAAATGAGCCCGGAGTTCAAGCGGGCTGCCCAACCCGGCTTCGACGCGATTCTTCGCTGGCTGGGGGCAACCAAAGCCAATCCCGTCCGCGTTTCGCCTGTCGTCTCTCGCCCCCCTGCAAAAGCCCCTTTGCGTGTTTCCGGGAAAGCCATGCCGGCACAGACGGAGCGCCGCGCTTTGGCCTCCTGATACAAACCGCATACCGGTCCGTGCCAGCGGACCGGTATGCCCTTTACCTGTCTCGAGAGATCGCAAAAACCTGTACGGTATAATACCAGCATCGAATGACACGACATTTTCGTTGCCGTGCTATCGGCACTGCACGCTACCGCCGATCTCTGCAACAGGACGGCATCGGATGCCGACAAGGTCGAGCTTCTGTTCTTCAATTGCGACGGCTTCTTCGACAAGCAGCAGGCCGACATGGCGGCCGGCTCGAACGCCTTCAATGTCAATCTCGTTGCGACTGGCCTCGTGATGTGTCGGCAGCTCTCCGGCTCGATAACGGCAGGTGCCGTCAAAGATTAGCATCAGCAAATCTTGCGGCCCGGCTGACAGGCCGAAACCAGGAGAGCGCACAAGCTCTTTTTGGAGCTGCTCTACGGGGCGGCGTTACCCTCATCCCCGATCGGTTTTCGTTGCGGCACGACCGCCGATCGCCGCCGCGGCATATCGCCGAAGAGGCCGCCGGGACGCACCAGCAGGATGATGCAAAGCATGACGCCGATCGCCACGATCTGTAGCGAGGCGGCACGCGCCTGCTGTTCCGGTGAAAAGAGAATGCTTGTCAGTGCGCCTGAACCGGCCCAGATCGCCCAGACCAGAACGCTGCCGACGATAGCGCCCTTGTTGCTGCCGGAACCGCCGACGATCAGCATGACCCAGACCTGAAAGGTCAGGATCGGAAGGTAGTTATCCGGTGCGATAAAGCCGATGAAATGTGCCTGTACGGCACCGGCCAGCCCCATGATGGCGCCCCCGACGGCAAAGGCCTGTACGCGATAGAAGCGTGCGCTCTTGCCGAGAGAAATGGCAGCGCGCTCGTCCTCGCGCAGTGCTTTGAGGACTCGCCCCCACGGGCTTTTCGCCAGATGCTCGAGCGCAAAATAGACAATCAGCATCACGACGAACACGATGCCCAGATTGGCCAGGTTGAAAAGAAGCGGCGTTTCGGCAAGGCTTGAGAATGGGCGCGGAATGAAGCCGATGCCGAAGGGGCCGCCGGTCAGCGTCTGCGCATTCAAGGCCACGAGCTGGACGACGACGGCGACACCGAAGGTGGTGATCGCCAGATAATCGGATTTCAACCGAAGCGTCGCCACGCCGACGATGGCGGCGGCAAGACCGGCGACGACCATGGCACAGAGCCAGCCGGCGAGGATCGGCAGACCGAACCCGCCGAACCGCCCGGCCGTATCGGGTGTCGTCAGCAAGGCCGAGGTATAGGCGCCGATGGCCACGAAGCCCGCGAGCCCGACATTGAAGAGGCCGGTCAGGCCCCATTGCAGGTTCAGTCCGAGCGTGATGAAGGAAAAGATCAGTGCGGTGGTCAGGAAGAAAGCGCCGTAGCCAATAATATCCATCATCGCTCTCTCACTCCGAAAAGGCCGATCGGCCGGATGAACAGCACTGCCATCAGGATGATGAAGGAGACGGCAGCCCGCCACTCGGCTCCAATCAGCTGAACGGCGGCCGCCTCGGCAAGGCCGATGATCAGGCCGCCGAGAACCGCGCCCGGCACGCTGCCGATGCCGCCAAGAATGGCGGCTGCAAACATCGGCAGCAGCATGTCGAAACCCATCAGCGGGCGGATCTGCACGAGAATGCCGATCATGACGCCGGCGACACAGGCAAGCCCACTGCCGATCAGCCAGGTGACGCGCACGACCTTGGCGACATCAATGCCGACGACACGGGCGAGCGCCGGATTCTGGCTGAGCGCCTGCATGGAGCGGCCCGTCTGTGTCCTCGTCATCAGCATATGCACGCCGAACACCAGAAGCGCCGTGACGATCAAAAGAGCGATCTGATCGGGCGTGATGCGGATGCCGAAACCGACCGGCATGGCGATCTGGATGGCGCGGCTGAAATAGGTCGGGCGTGAGGTGAAGAAAAATTCAAGCAGACTGCGTAGCGCCATGGACGCACCGAAGCTCGCCATGACGACGATGATCGACTGGCCCTTGGCACGCAGTCTCGCAAACAGCACCTTGTCGAGTGCAAGGGCAAGGACGGCGGTGAACGCCATGGCGACTATAACGGCAGCAATCAGCGGCCAGCCGAAGGAGAGCGGACCGATCGGGGCGATCTTGCCGAAGATTGCGCCGATGGCGCTGACGACGGCAAGCGTCGCATAGGTGCCCCAGGCCATGAAATCGCCATGGGCGAAATTCGAGAAACGCAGGATCGAATAGGTAAGCGTGACGCCAATCGCGCCAAGACCGATCATCGAGCCCGTCAGCAATCCGTCGACGATGAATTGCAGGTTCATGCCGCACCTCCCTTTACCGACGGCGCCGGGCGCTGGCCGAGATAGAGTTCGGCAACCACAGGGTCGTTCCAGAGCTCCGAGGCAATCCCTTCATGCCTGTCCTTGCCCTCGACGAGCACATAGGCACGGTCGCCGATCGCAAGCGCCGCCTTGGCATTCTGCTCGACAAGCAGAATGGTGACGCCGGACTTGCGGATCTCAGTCAGCATGTCGAAGACCATCGAGACGAATTTCGGCGAGAGACCCGCCGAAGGCTCATCGAGCACAAGGAGCTTTGGATGCACGATGAGGGCACGCGCAACAGCCAGCATCTGCCGCTGCCCGCCAGAGAGATTGCCGGCGGCAACGCGGCGGTGGCGGGCGAGATCCGGGAAGGTCGCATACATTTCTTCGATGCGGCCGGGCACGTCCTTCGGCTTCAGAATGCCGCCGGCGACCTTCAGATTGTCTTCGACCGACATCAGCGGGAAGACATTTTCCGTCTGCGGCACAAAGGCGAGGCCGAGCCGCACCATGGTATGCGTAGGCGCATGCGTAATATCCCTGCCAGCCAGCTCGACCTTACCGCTTTCGACAGGGACGAGGCCAGCTATCGCTTTAATGAAGCTCGATTTTCCGGCGCCATTGGGACCAAGGACGACAACGATCTCCTTCTCCGCCACCGCAATCGAGGCGCCACGAACGATCGGGACGCCGGGCTCGTAACCTGCGAAGAGATTTTGAACACTCAATACAGCTTCGCTCATGCCGCGCCTCCCAGATAGGCTTCGACGACGCGCGGATCGCGGGCAACCTCTTCCGGCGTCCCCTCGCAAAGAAGCCGGCCGCTTGCCATCACAAGCACGCGGTGACACAGACGCGTGACCATATCGATGTTGTGCTCGATCAGGAGAAAGGTAACGCCGCGCTGATTGATATCACGGATGCGATCGATAATCGTCTCGAGAAGCGTGGCATTGACGCCGGCGGCCGGCTCATCAAGCAGGATCAGGGCCGGATCGGCCATCATCACGCGGGCAAGTTCCAGCAGCTTGCGCTGACCGCCTGACAGCACCCGCGCCGGTTCATCCGCCAGACGCGTCAGGTGTACGAGGTCGAGCAGGTCCATCGCCTTGGCATGAGCAGCTCTCTCCTGCGCGGCGACTTTCCGCGGCTGCAGGAAATTCGACAATAGACGCTCACCAGCCTGATCCTGGGCCGCCAGCATGAGATTGTCGAGCAGCGTCAGATTAGGGAAAGGCCGTGGAATCTGGAACGTCCGTCCAAGGCCGCGACCAATCCGGCGATGGGCGGCCTCGCCTGCGACTGCCGCTCCATTCAAGACGATTTCGCCGCTGCTCGGCGCAACGCTCCCGGCCAGAAGATCGAACATCGTCGTCTTGCCGGCGCCGTTCGGACCGATCAAGCCAAGGATCTCGCCCTTGCGCACGTCGAAGGAAACCTCGTTGACGGCTACAAGGCCGCCGAAACGCCGCACCACGTTTCTTGCCGTCAGAACGGGCTGGGCTTCCTCCCCATGCCGTTCAACTGTCGTACTCATGAGATCCCTCTGGCTGGGAAGCAATCGCTGCTGCTTCCCTGATTATTTGATTTGTGATCACACTTGCTTTGATCACGCTAATCAGCTTTAATCGTCTTCGCAAGCCGAAAAAGGGATTTCGAATGCAAAAGGCCAGCGCCGAAAAGAGCGATCCGATTGCCGCACAGCTTGCGCCAGTGGGTCGGGAAACCGTTCAGGATCGGGTCTATTTGGAGCTGCGCCGCGCGCTGATCGGCGGCCTGTTCGAGCCGAGCCAAGTGCTGACGATCCGCGGTTTGGCCGACGCGCTGATGACCAGCACCATGCCGGTGCGTGAGGCGCTCGGTCGGCTGATCACGGAAAAAGCGCTGGAAGCCCTCCCCAATCGATCCGTTCGCGTGCCCCCCATCACGCTCGAACGCATGGATGATCTTCTGCGCGCTCGCATCCTTATCGAGGGCGAGGCGATCGCACTCGCCGCAGCCCGCATGACGCCGCGCCAGATTGCGACCATCGAAAGCATGCTCGGCGAATGGGACGAGATGCGTGCGCTGAAACACAAGAAGGACGTCGACCGCGAGGTGACGCTGAACCAGGCCTTTCATTTCGAGATCTACCGCGCCTGCGGCTCGGCTGTCCTGATCCCGATGATCGAAAGCCTCTGGCTGCAATCCGGCCCCTGCATCCGCGTCGCCATCTACGCCTTCTCGGATGCGGGCGAAGTCGACACGGCGCATTATCACCGCACGATCGTGAAGGCGATTGCCGCGCAGGATGCGAAGGAAGCGCGCGACGCGCTGGTCGCAGACATCAGCCGGCCCTTCACTTTCCTGCGAAACAAATTGGAAGCCGAAGCTAAGAAGGACATATCCGCATGAGCCAACGCGCCATCAAGATTTCCGAACCGCGCTCCGGTCTCAGTGCCCTTGCGCCGCTGCTGGATGCTAGGGCACCGGACAATGCTGCCTTCTTCTGGAATTATTTGAGCGAAGCCCGTGTGGTCGGCGGCATTCATGCCATGTGGACCGGCCCGGAAATCTCCTGCCCGATCCCGCCGGCACATCTGAAAGGCGCGCCTTATGCGAGCGCATTGCCGGCCGAAAACGCAACGTTGACACCGCAACCTGGCGATATCGTGCTCAGCTATGTGCCGCCGCGCATGTGGGGTGGCAATCCCGATGCCATCTTCGATATCGGCCTGTTTTACGGACAGGGTGCGCGCCTGCTCTTCCCCATCGGCTGGCTCGCCGGCAGCGTCGTCGCGCAGGTGCGCTCCGAGGAGCGCGAGCAATTCGCGGCAGCCTGCGGCATCATCCGTCGTAACGGTGCCTGCGACGTCACCTTCCAACGCGCGGAGATCTGAGATGGCCGCTGCAAGCGACGACAGTTTCGAGCTCTTCGACCTGAGGGTCGAGGCCGTCATCCCGGAGGGCAAGCCGATCTATTGCGGCGCCAAGCCGGCCGACTATTTCGAACTCAAGGGTGAAATGCTGTCTTTGCCAGCAGGCCAGGGCTTCTCGATCTATTCCATATCAGCCGTCCTGCCGCTGCTGGCGGCTAAGCAGCGGCCAACCCACAAGAACGACTGGATGACCTCGGACGCGGAAATCGCCTGCCCCGACCCGAACTGCGCAAGCAGACTGCGGATCGTCAGGACGGGCAAGCGGCGGTTCAGCCACGCCGAAACGACAGCCGTGCCGTTGCCCGAAGGAGAGTGAGCCGCATGACCGCCAAGACTTTTGAGCTCAACCCCGGATACAAGATCTCCCGCGTCATCCGCGGCGGCTGGCAGCTTGCCGGAGGACACGGCGTCATCGACCGCTCTCAAGCAGTAACCGACCTCATTGCCGCCTTCGACGTTGGCATCCGCACCTATGATTGCGCCGATATCTATACGGGCGTGGAGGAGCTGATCGGCGAGGCGCGGGAACGTCTTCGCAACGAGCGTGGCGCTGAAGCTGCAGGCACAATGAAGGTGCATACCAAGCTCGTGCCCGATCTGGAGAAACTGGCAACCATCCGCCGCGACTATATTCGCGGCATCGTCGACAAGTCGCTGCGAAAATTGAAGACCGAACAGCTCGATCTGGTGCAGTTTCATTGGTGGGATTATTCCTTGCCAGGCTATCTCGAAGCGCTTGGCTGGCTCGACGAGATGCGCCGCGAAGGCAAGGTGCGCAATGTCGGCACGACGAATTTCGACACACCTCACATTGGAGAAATTCTCGCCGCCGGTATCCCCCTGGTCAGCCAGCAGCTGCAATATTCGGTTCTCGACCAGCGGCCAACGCATGGGCTCGCGCAACTGGCAGCCGAAAACGGCATCAAATTCCTCTGCTACGGCTCAGTGGCCGGCGGCTTTCTGAGCGACAAATGGCTTGGGCAGCCGGAACCCGAGATGCCGCTCGAGAACCGCTCGCTCGTCAAGTACAAGCTGATCATCGATGATTTCGGCGGCTGGGATCTCTTCCAATCGCTGCTCGGCACGCTGAAGGCCGTCGGTGATCGTCATGGTGTCGATATCGCCACCATCGCCAGTGCCTGGGTGCTGGAACAGCCGCAGGTAGCTGCTGTCATCGTCGGCGCTCGCAATCGGGCGCATGCGCTCGCCAATGCCAAGATCATGGACATCGCGCTTTCGGATGAAGACCGCCGGCAGATCGCCGGCGTGATCGCCCAAAGCCCCGGCCTTGAGGGCGACGTTTATACGCTGGAGCGCGATCGCACCGGCAGACACGGCTCGATCATGCACTACAACCTCAATGCGGGGAAAGTATGAGCCACCAATCGTCCCTCTTCCGCAAGGCCAGTGCCGAAGTCATCGACTTCCATCGCTTCTTCGAAGCCTGGTATGATGGGGCAACTGCCGACAACACGGATTTCGGCCGCTGCGAGCGCACCTTCGGTCAAGCCTTCCACATGATCCCGCCAACCGGCCGTATCTTCGATCGCGCTGAGACCATCGAGCTGATCCGGGCGAACCGTGCAAGCTTTCGTGGTGATTTCAGCATCGAGATTTCGGATATCCGAGCAAGTTTCGAGACCGCGGATACGATCGTTCTTACCTATGTCGAAGCGCAGATGCGCGCCGGCAAATATAGCCGGCGGCAGGCAAGCGCGCTTTTTACCGCAAGTTCATCGGCACCCAACGGCGTCGAATGGCAGCATCTGCATGAAACCTGGCTGCAGATGCCGGACAACTGACAGGTTTCTAAAAAACAGAAATGAAAATCGTTGACCGAACAAGGGGAACAAAGATGAAGAAGACGATATTTCAAATCACAACGGCTCTGGCCCTTTTGGCTACAGCCGGTGCTGCCAATGCCGCCAACTGCAAGGTAACGGTCGGCCTCGTGATGGAACTGACCGGTCCGGCCGGCGAATACGGTCAGGCGGGCGCAAAATCTGTGGAGATGGCCTTCCGCGACATCAACGCCGCCGGTGGCGTTCACGGCTGCGATCTGGCGACAGATACCCGTGACAGCCAGAGCCAGGGCAATGTCGCGGTCGACGCGGCCACCCAGCTCGTGCAGGTCAAGAAGGTACCGGCCATCATCGGCGGTATCATTTCCTCGGTGACGATTCCGATCCTGACCTCTGTGACCGCGCCAGCCAAGATCGTGCAGGTCTCGCCCGCCGCCTCTTCGCCGACGCTGACCTCTCTGGGCCGCGACGGCAAGACTAACGGCATTTTCTTCCGCACCATCACCTCGGATTCGCTGCAGGGTATCGCGGCTGCCAAATATGCGATCGACAAGGGCTTCAAGAAGTTGGCGATCATCCATGTCAACAATGACTTCGGCGTGAACATGGTCGCCGAATTCTCAAAGGCCTACAAAGCGCTCGGCGGCACGATCGTCTCGACGACGCCCTATAATGAGAAGCAGTCGAGCTATGCCTCGGAAGTCACCGCCGGCATGGCTGGCAGCCCGGACGGCCTCTATCTCGTCAGCACGCCGGTTGACGGTGCGACAATCGCCCGTACCTGGATCTCGCAGGGCGGTCCTCAGAAATTCCTGCTCAATGACGGCATGAACAGCCCCGACTTCATCGACTCGGTCGGAGCGGATTATCTCAAGGAAGCCTACGGCACCTCGTCGGGCACGACGCCGACGCCCTCGACCGACTACTTCAACAAGAACTACAAGACCTTCTCCGGTATCGAACCCTCCAATCCAGCTGCGGACCGCGCCTATGATGCAGGCGCGATCGTCGGCCTTGCGCTGGCCATCGCCGGCGACGACACTTCGAAGCTGAAAGATGACATCTACAAGGTGGTCGATCCGAAGGGCACGCCGATCTATGCTGGCAAGGAAGAGTTCGCCAAGGCGCTCGGCCTGATCAAGGAAGGCAAGCCGATCCGCTATGAAGGCGTCATCGGGCCGGTTTCCTTCGATCAGTATGGCGACATCACAGGCCCATTCCGCCTCTGGAAGATCGCCGACGGCAAGGTCACGACCGATGGCGAGCTGAAGATGGAAGACGTCTCGGCTCTCAAGGACAAGATCAAGTAGGCCCGGTTCTGCCTTCGAAACTGCGAGGCACGCCGATCGGCGTGCCTCGCATGAAACTATCCTGGCGCAATTCCTTCAGCGGCTGATCTGTCGTGACAGCCATCTGGCTTAGTTATTGAGAGATCGTCCGCTGATGCCCAGCCTCGTTGCTCGCCCCACCAACCCAACCTTGTGGACGTTGACGGCCGGCCCGGCTCCAGAGCTTTCCCGCAACCTGCCTTCCCGCTGCGACGTCGTCGTGATCGGTGGCGGCTTTACCGGTCTGACCGCAGCTCTTCATCTTGCCCGAACCGGCCGTTCGGTCACGGTTCTCGAGGCCGGCCAACTGGGTGCGGGTGCGAGCGGCATGAATGCCGGCTTCGTGGTTCCGAATTTCGCCAAGGCCGATCCGGCGGCTGTCCGCCAGAAGCTCTCGCGCGACAAAGCCGACGCTCTGTTGTCCCTCATAGGCGCAGGTGCTGACCAGGTTTTTGCGACCATTGCGGAGGAAAATATTTCCTGCGACGCGGCGCAAACCGGCTGGCTGCAGCCAGCCTATGGAGACCAAATGGCCGGGACCCTGCGCCAGCGGGCAAAGGATTGGACGGAACTCGGCCGCCCCGTCGAATTTCTCGACGCCGGCGCCGTCCGGGACGAAACGGGGATGAATATCTATTCCGGCGGATTGCTCGATCACTCTGGCGGCACCATCCATCCTTTGAATTATCTCTACGGGCTCGCGCGTGCGGTCACGCGGTGGGGCGGCATGATCCACGAGAACAGCAGGGTTGACAGCGTCAGGCGGGATGGCGGAGCCTGGCACATCTGCTTTGCGGGTCGTGACATCGAGGCCGATGCCGTCATTCTTGCCACCAACGCCTTCACCGACGGAGTAGCCTCGCGCATGGGTAAGACCGGCGTGCCGCTCAAGGTCTACCAGGTGGCGACGAAGCCGGTCGATGCCGAAACCGTTGCGCTGATCGCACCGCATCGGCGTCCCGTCGGCGACACGCGCTCCAACCTCTTCACCTACAGGCTCGATCGCGACAACAGGCTGATCAGCGGCGGCATGGCGATCAATCCGATCGGCGCCTTCGAGCGTATAGGCCGCGCCGTCGTCGATCGGCTGGCATCCGAGCTGCGCCTACCGCACCATCCGGGCATCGAAATCGTCTGGAGCGGAACGGCGATCATGACGCCGGATTTCCTGCCGCGCCTTTATCGTTTCGGCGACGGCTTCTTCGGAGGGATCGGCTGCAACGGCCGCGGTATCGCCATGACTGCACAGCTCGGCCGGGCGCTTGCGAGACTGGCACTCGGGGAAACAGCAGAATCGCTGCCGATCCCACTGCAATCCAGCCGGCCGCTGCCGTTTCACGGGCTCATGCCTGTCGTCGCCTCGCTCGCTTTGGCGCATGCACGCTTCGAAGATTGGCGAACCGCCCGTCGGTAAAAAGCCGGCAGTTAAAAGGGTGAGCATACGGCACTTTCAACCGCACTATAGCTTCAGGCAGCAATTGACTATTAATTCTATAGAGAAAGGAATGAAGACGCCACTGCAACTCCAAAAACGAAATGCCTTTCCTCGAAGCGCGGCTTTGAATGCTGCATCGTGGCGCCGACTGAAATCGGAGCCTGCCTATGAACGCGCAATTGCACCATATCAACGCCACGCACCCGGAGGCCGCCTTGCTAGAGACCGAGCAACAGGCGCTGGCCGTCTCGCGGGAGCTTGCCGCGCGCTTTGCTGCGACAGCCTCGGAGCGCGATAGCGAAAGGCTGCTCCCCTTCACCGAAATGGACGCGCTGGCACAATCCGGATTGCTGGCGATTACGGTTCCCGAGGAATATGGCGGCCTCGATGTCTCGAATGCAACGCTGGCGGAGATCACGGCAATTCTGGCCGAGGCCGACGGCTCGATCGGGCAAATCCCACAGAACCATTTCTATATTCTCGAAGCTCTGCGCATCGACGGTTCGGAAGATCAGAAGCGTTATTTCTTCGGTCGTGCACTGGCAGGCGATCGTTTCGGCAACGCCCTGTCCGAGCGCGGCACAAAGACGGTCGGCCATTACAATACGCGTATTACCCGCGACGGTCCCGGCTACCGTATCAATGGCCGCAAATTCTATTCGACAGGCGTTCTCTTTGCCGATTGGGTGACGGTCTTTGCCCTGGATGAAGCCGACAAGCTGGTCATGGCTTTCATTCCGAAAGAAACCGAAGGCGTCGAAATCATCGACGATTGGGACGGCTTCGGGCAACGCACGACAGGCAGCGGCACCACGATCCTCGACAATGTCTATGTGAATGCCGATCGCGTCGTCCTGCATCACAAGGGCTTCGAACGGCCGACGACGATCGGCTCGGTCGGGCAGATCATTCACGCCGGTGTCGATCTGGGAATCGCGAGAGCCGCCTTTGCCGAGACACTGGATTTCGTGAAAACCAGATCACGCCCCTGGATGGATAGCGGCGTTGAGCGCGCGAGCGACGATCCGCTGACGATCGCCAAGGTCGGACAGATCGCCATCCGGCTCGAGGCAGCGGCCGCGACCATCGAGCACGCCGGCCGCAAGGTCGATGCGGCTCAGGTCGAGGCAACAGAAAAGAGAGTGGTCGAGGCGACGCTGGCGGTTGCGGCCGCCAAGGTGCTGACAACGGAAATCGCCATCGAAGCGACAAACACATTGTTCGAACTTGCCGGCACCGCGTCGGTCAAGCTCGACCTCAATCTCGACCGGCACTGGCGCAATGCCCGCACGCATACGCTTCATGATCCGGTTCGCTGGAAATATCACGTCGTCGGCAATTACCACCTCAACGACATCATCCCGCCGAGGAACGGAGCGCTTTAAAGGATAAATGAAAGCCTCGTCATGAGCGCCGGGGCTTTCATACAACCAAAGGCAAAATCAGCAGCACCACGCTAATGCCAGCTAGTGCCGGTCCATAATCATCTCCGCAGACTGACCAGCCGATGGCGCAAGTCTTTCCAGGCCGGTTGCAACGACCGATACCCTGAATACGCCGTCGAGATTCTTGTCGAAGATCGCACCGACGACGATATCGGCATCGGCAAAGACTTCGTCGCGGATGCGGCTGGCGGCTTCATCGACCTCGAACAGCGTCATGTCGGACCCGCCGGAAATGGAGATCAGCACGCCTCGCGCGCCCTTCATGCTCATGTCGTCCAGAAGCGGGTTGGACACGGCGGCATCTGCCGCTTTCAATGCCCGACCGGGCCCTGCGGCCTCGCCAGTTCCCATCATCGCGCGTCCCATTCCCCGCATCACGGATTTGACATCGGCGAAGTCCAGATTGATGAGACCTTCCTTGATGATCAGGTCCGTAATGCAGCTTACGCCCGCATAAAGAACGCGGTCCGCAGTCACAAAAGCATTTGCGAAGGTGGTCGTGGCATCCGCAATGCGAAACAGGTTCTGATTGGGAATGACGATGACAGTATCGGCACTTTCGCGGAGCCGCTCGATGCCCTCGTCGGCCGTGCGCATGCGCCGGTTGCCTTCGAACGTAAAGGGCTTGGTGACGACGCCGACCGTGAGGATGCCCGCCTGCCGCGCGGCCTGAGCGATGATCGGGGCAGCACCCGTCCCAGTGCCGCCGCCCATTCCGGCAGTTACGAAGCACATATGCGTGCCGTGGAGATGGTCCATGATCTCGTCGATGGATTCCTCGGCGGCGGCTCGTCCGATGTCTGGTAGGGAGCCTGCTCCGAGCCCCTCCGTCACCTGTGCGCCGAGTTGAATGCGCCTCGCCGCTTTGGATGTCGCTAGCGCCTGCGCATCCGTATTTGCCGCGATGAATTCAACGCCCTGGAGTTCCTGCACAATCATATTGTTGATCGCGTTACCGCCGCCACCGCCGACACCGACAACGGAAATCTTCGGTATCACCCCTGAAAGTGGTGCGCGCATGTCAGCCATGAAGGACTCCATTGGATCAATTTCATTCTCAATCGAGATCGCCTGCCCTTCTGGACGTTGAAAACGATTCGTGAGCGAAGAGATCCTAGTGAGGAACGTGTGCGCATTGCGGCACGCGCCGGCAGCCCTCCACAGAATAATGAGTTGAGCACAGGATTTGTGAGCCGGATATTGAAACATCATTCATCCAGCATCGTGCGAGGGCCACAATCGGACGAGCCCGCTAGAGGCTGTGGTGTGTTCCAGGCTGGTACACACCACACTAGATACCGATAACGCTGACCGATCTTGAGTACGGGTGAAGTTACCGCTAGCTCAAGTTACGACCCTACGGCCTTTTAGCCTACGCGAGGTCCTTGACCCTGGTGTTCAGCTGTAGAGACTGACCTCGGGAATCCGGTCATTCAGAACGAACTCACCCACTTCCTTGGCCTTGTAGAAGACCGGATCATGCAGGGTGTGCGTCCGCACATTGCGCCAGAAACGATCGAAGCGGTATTTCTCGGCGGTCGAGCGCGCACCGGTGAGCTCGAAGACGCGTGAGGTGATATCAAGCGAAACGTGGGTCGCGTGCACCTTCGCCGCATAGGCTTCGGCCGCCGCCTCGCCGCGCTCGCGCGCCGTTGCCTTATGTCCCTTGGCAAGCGCGTCCTGGGCTGGCGTTGCAGCAGTATCGGCCAAGGCGGCGGACGCCTTCAATGCTGCGGTGAATTCGCCGACACGCTCGAGAATATAAGGATCGTCCGAGGCTCGCTCGACACCGGAGGTAACCCATGGCCGTGTCGTGGCGCGGACAT
>JBCNPI010000410.1:0-4820 GCA_039593415.1 Rhizobium sp.
CTCGTCCGGCGTGATCACTTTGACATCGTAGAACAGCGCATCAAGTGCGAAATTCCGTTGACGAAAGCCTTCGAGGGCCAGATTGCGGGCGGGCGAATGCTGGAGCCGTTCAGGGAGGCTCAATGCGCGCGCAAACTGCGTGAGGGAAAGTGTGAATGCCGTCTGGAACATGGGTCACCTCGCCAAGGTCGCCTGAGTTAGAGCATTCCAGAGCAAAGCTTCTCACACTTTATACGGCATGCCAACGCCTATTCGGGTGCGACATTCCGGCCCGGTGCCGACAGCGGTCGCCGCCGCATAATTTTAGGCCGGAATCGATCTATGAATAAAATTATGCGGCAGATTTAAAATGTGGCAGCGATCTTTGCGCGTCATATCTGACGCGCGGCGCTGTCGTGTGTTTGTCGCAGCGCTTCGCCCGAAATCATGGCCGCCGACATCGCGACATTGATCGAGCGCTGGCCCTCGACCATCGGGATCAGAACGCGGCCGTCAGCTCTTTCGTGTACGTGGTCCGGTACGCCGGCACTCTCGCGGCCGAAGAGGAGAATATCGTCGCCGCGGAAGGCAAAGTCAGTGTAGCGCTGTGCCGCCTTCGTCGAGGCGAGCACCAGCCGCCTTCCGCTTTCCTGCCTCCACGCCTCGAAGCGCTCCCAATTGACATGCCTGGTCAGGGTAACGGCGGCGAGATAATCCATGCCAGCGCGTTTGAGATTGCGGTCGGATATGTCGAAGCCGGCTGGCTCGATAATGTCGACGCCGAGGCCGAGGCAGGCGGCAAGCCGCAGAATCGTGCCGGTGTTGCCGGGAATGTCCGGCTGATATAGGGCGATGCGGAGCTTAGTCATATGCTGCAACTAGCGAAATCGCCCCGATTTGTCTCCGGTTTTTCGCGGAGCCCTCGATTTCGGTGATGTCTCCCATCAGCAGAATTGAAGGATTTAGCCCATTTTTCAGGCATATTTCGCTTTTCAAACAGGAAAAGTCGCGCTAAAAGACGCGTGCTCTACAACTTGCGAAAGAAGGAGGCTCAGATGGATATTTTGTTTATGATGCTGCGCCTCGGTGCCGTGAACCCACGGATTTGAAGAGCGCCACAAGGCGCGTATTCGCAAGTACCCCCCTTCTTTAAATCATTGCGCGGCCAGCATGGCCTCGTTGTTTTACCGCCCGACCACCATATGAGTCTGCGACCTTTGCGCGCAGCGGGTGGTCGAAGGGTCGAGTCTTTGGAGCATTTCAATGTTTAGCTGGTTCGAACGCCGACTAAATCCATTTCCGAGCGAGGTGCCGGATACGCCGCCGCGTGGTCTCTTCGCCTTCTGCTGGCACTATTCCAGGCCGGCCCTGCCGTGGCTAATCGCCATGAGCATCCTCACCATGTCCATCGCGATCGGCGAGGTGGCTCTGTTCCAGTTTCTCGGAAACATCGTCGACTGGCTGACGAAGGCGGATAAGACGACCTTCCTGCAGACGGAATGGCACAAGCTCTTCTGGATGGGCGCGATGGTGCTGGTCGGCTTGCCGTTTGCGGCGATCCTCGACAGCTTCATCATGCATCAGGTGCTGCTCGGCAACTATCCGATGATTGCGCGCTGGCAGATGCACCGCTTCCTGCTGCGCCACAGCATGACCTTTTTCGCCAACGAGTTTGCGGGCCGCGTCGCCACCAAGGTGATGCAGACCTCGCTTGCCGTGCGCGAAACGGTCATGAAGATCCTCGATGTCTTCGTCTACGTGTTTACGTATTTCCTGTCGATGATCCTCGTCATCGCGGCGGCGGACTGGCGGCTGATGATCCCGATCCTGGTCTGGCTCGGCGTCTATGTCGCCATCGTCGCCTATTTCGTGCCGGTGCTGCGCAAGATCGCCGCCCAGCAGGCCGATGCGCGCTCGATGATGACAGGCCGTGTGGTCGACAGCTACACCAACATCGCCACGGTGAAGCTGTTCTCCCATGCTGGCCGCGAGGAGAAATATGCCAAGGCCGGCATGGAGGAATTCCTCGATACCGTGCACAAGCAGATGCGCAAGGTGACGCTGTTCCATGCGTCCGTTTATTTCAACAACTGCGCGGCGCTGTTCATCGTCTCGGCTTTGTCGATCTGGTTCTGGCTCAGCGGCTCGATTTCCGTCGGATCGATTGCCATTGCCATCGGCCTTGCCATGCGCGTCAACGGCATGTCGCAGTGGGTGATGTGGGAAGTCTCGGCACTCTTCGAAAACATCGGCACCGTCTATGACGGAATGGAGATGATGTCGAAGCCGCACGACATCGTAGACAAGCCGGCAGCTTCGGCGATCGTTGCCAAGCAGGGTGCGATCCGGTTCGAGCACATTCGCTTCCACTATGGTAAGGCGAAGGGCATCATGGAGGATCTGAGCCTCGATATCCGTCCAGGTGAAAAGGTCGGTCTGGTCGGCCGCTCGGGCGCCGGCAAGACGACGCTGATGAACCTGCTGCTGCGCTTCTACGATCTGGAAGGCGGCCGCATCACCATCGATGGCCATGACATTGCCGGGGTGACGCAGGACAGCCTTCGCTCGATGGTCGGCGTGGTGACGCAGGATACGTCCCTGCTGCACCGCTCGATCCGCGACAACATCGCCTACGGCCGTCCGGACGCGACCGACGAAGAAATCATCCAGGCGGCCAAGCGCGCCAATGCCTGGGAGTTCATCGAGGGGCTGGTCGACATGCATGGACGCACGGGGCTCGATGCGCAGGTGGGCGAGCGGGGCGTCAAACTGTCGGGCGGCCAGCGGCAGCGTATCGCGATCGCTCGCGTCTTCCTGAAGGACGCGCCGATCCTGGTGCTCGACGAGGCAACCTCGGCGCTCGATTCCGAAGTGGAGGCGGCGATCCAGGAAAACCTCTTCGCGCTGATGCACGGCAAGACGGTGATTGCGATCGCCCACCGCCTGTCGACCCTGACCGAGATGGACCGCCTCGTCGTTCTCGACAAGGGCCGGATCATCGAAATGGGCACGCATCAGGAACTGGTCAAGAACGGCGGCATCTATGCCGAACTCTGGAGCCGCCAGTCCGGCGGGTTCCTCGCCGACCACGAAGAGGTCGAGGCGGCAGCACAATAACGGACTGGGCAACCGGGGCGCCGAGGTGCTCTGGTTGTCGCTTCCATGCCCCTTTCGGGCGATGCCGTTTTGGCAGGACAAAGCCTTCAGGCCGGCCGCTAAGAGGCCGAGGCTCTAACGGTTCGCAAGAGCAAGTTGTACCGCGAGCAATCCGAACGCGGTCGCAAAGCTTCGCCGCATCCACGACTGAACGGTCGGATTTGCGACGATATGGCGGCGCAGGTAGGCTGCGCATACACCATAGCCTGCGAAAATGACGAAGGTGAGCGCCATGAATACCATGCTCAACTTCAGCATCAGTGCAATCGGATTCGGCTGATCCGCCATCACGAATTGAGGCAGGAAGGCGAAGAAAAAGATCGATAATTTGGGATTGAGCAGGTTGATCAGGATTGCCGAGGCGATCACTTGCCGCGTGCTCTTGTTTGTGGGTGCACCGTCAGCGCGCAAAATGCCCCGTTCCAAAAACATCGACCAAGCCATGCAGAGCAGATAGGCCACTCCGAGCCATTTAAGCGCTTGAAACGCCACGGTACTGGTGTGCAGGAGTGCGGCCAGGCCGCTTATCGCGGCAAGCAAATGCGGGATGATGCCAAGTGTGCAGCCGAACGCGGCGACCATACTCGCCCTCGCACCGCCCGATAATCCGGCGGCAAGCGTGTAGATTGCACCGGTGCCGGGAGATGCCACGATGATGAGGGTCGTTATCAGAAACTCGATGCTCATGCGACTGCTCCCATGAAAGAGCAGAATATCGGCGGCAAGGCCTGGGCCGCTGTGCCTATTTCGGGCGTCGATCCGCGCGAAAGGTCCGGTCTGACTGCAGGGGAAGCTTTCCCGGCGATGAGACCTGCAATCGCGCTATTTTTCGCGGCGGAATATCCGGCTGACAGGTTCGTCGCAGGCAAGGTGCAGATTGACAACGGGTATTGCGGATACATCGCTTCGGCTTGAGGGGAGATAGCGGGCATGAAACTCACTCGATAATGGCTTCAGGCAATATCGGGGCATCGCGTTTTCCGGTCTTGAACGAAATTGCAGCCCGGTCGTCATTTCGCGCTTCGTGCTCGATCATGGCGCGCGGACACGGCATTCTAACGAAAATGTAACCTTTGCCGCGGCCAGCCTTTACTTTCCGCGCCTTTGGAAATTCCCTATATCGCTGGGCATGTTCATTCGTTCGGTATTCCGTCTGTTCGAGACGTGGATTGATCCTTACTATCGCAGTGGCGATCTTCGACCGCCGCGGACGCTCGGTGCGTTCATCTGGTACTATGTCGGCCAGGCCAAAGGACCCTTCCTGGCCATGGCGGCGCTCGGCGGAGCGGTCGCCATGCTCGAAGCGGCTCTGTTCTGGTTCGTCGGCCATCTGGTCGATATTCTCGACAAGGTGAAGCCGGGCGAGGGGTGGTCGGGGCTGCTTGCCGGCCACGGCGGAACGCTGCTCGGCATGGTCTTCGTCGTGCTCGTCGTGCGCTTCGTCATCGTCAGCCTCGGCGCGCTGGTCGAGGAGCAGGTGGTCGTCCCGGGCTTTCTCAACCTCGTGCGCTGGCAGGCCTACCGGCATGTGGCGCGACAATCGGTCGAGTTTTTCCAGAACGATTTTTCCGGCCGCGTCGTCACCAAGGTCTGGTCGGCCGGGCAGGCGCTTGGCGATCTCGTCGTCTCGCTGCTGCAGGTGGTCTGGTTCATCATCATCTATGCCGCATCGACCATTGCGCTGG
>JBCNPI010000411.1:0-4812 GCA_039593415.1 Rhizobium sp.
GGCTCCACGAGCCCCATCGCCTTGCAGAAGAAGGTGGATGAGGTGCGCGCCGATATCGGCATCGCGCTCGATGGCGATGCAGATCGCGTGATTATCGTCGATGAGACGGGCACGATCATCGACGGAGACCAGCTGATGGCCGTCATCGCCGAAAGCTGGGCCGAGAGCCAGACACTGCGCGGCAACGGCATCGTCGCGACGGTCATGTCCAATCTAGGCCTGGAGCGTTTCCTCGAAGAGCGCGACATGTCGCTTGCCCGCACGGCCGTCGGCGACCGTTACGTCGTCGAGCACATGCGTCAGCACAATTACAATGTCGGCGGCGAACAATCCGGTCATATCGTGCTGTCCGATTACGGCACGACGGGAGATGGCCTCGTGGCCGCGCTGCAAATCCTCGCCGCGGTGAAGCGCACGGGCAAGCCGGTCAGCGAGGTTTGCCGCCGTTTCGAGCCAGTGCCGCAGCTGCTTCGCAATGTCCGCATTTCCGGTGGCAAGCCGCTGGAGGACATTCAGGTGCGCCAGGCGATCGCCGATGCGGAAAGCGAACTTTCCCGCAACGGTCGTCTAGTGATCCGTCCGTCCGGCACGGAACCATTGATCCGCGTCATGGCAGAAGGTGACGATCGCGGCCAGATCGAGCGTATCGTCGGCGGGTTGATCGACGTGATCTCGAACGTGCGTTCGGCCGCCTGAGCGGTCCAGAAAAAGCGTCGCATATTCCGGGTTCATGGCCGTCTCATCGAGGCGGCCATCTTGCTTTCCGCTGCCGGATCGGCGGGGTTGATCTACTGGAACATTTCGCCGGGATAGGCGCCCCAGAGCTTATCCTGTCTGATATAACCTCTTGCCGAATGTTCCCTCACCGAAACGCGGCACCATGTGCCAGAGCAGGACTGGAGCGATACCAGCACGCGCGGCTGGAGCTCCGCGATCGCCCTTCCGGTAGGATTGGGATCGGCGCGCAGCATTGCATTCTTGGTCAGCCAGGGAGCGACTACGGCCGTGCGGGCGCTGGAGAGCAGCGCGCTGTGCATCCAGCCGGTTACTCCTGTATCGTCGCGGACCTGCCGCCAATGACCGTATTCGTCGATGATCTCCAGGGGGAGGCCCGGCTTCATATAAATCCATTTCGTCGCGTAGATCGTCGACGGTCCGACACGCATGCGCCCCTTATGAGCTCTGAGCGAAACATAGCGCGGGATCGGCAAGCCTGTTTCACGCCCCTTGTTCCATGCCGTGGCCGCGGCGACTGGCTTTACCGGCATGGCGCCGGCCAGAGCGGCAGAGCTCAGGAAGACAAAGGCGAGGCCCAGGCAGGCCCATATTTTTCGATGGCAAGTCAAAGACTTCCTCCTGAGTTGGCTTCCCGGCCAGCGCATTGTAACGGCTCGGTTCTTGCCAATTGGTTTAGAAAGAGGACCGCCGACGGTTCCGCAGTTTCGTAGCGTCGGGAGAATGGAGGAGATGCCGTCAGCCGCATCCCATTCTTATTGCTGTGAAATTATTAATTTCTAATATACTAAGCGAAGTATAGATACTAATAAATAGGGTAAATATTCGTAGTTAATCAGGTTTTAACTCCTTTTCATCATTATCGTCGTCATGTCTTTTCGATTGGCAAGCCTCTGTGCTGTGCCAGGAGCAAGAAATTTGGAGCCAAAGCCATGATGAGAACCGTGATCGGCGCACTTGCCACTTTGCTTGTTGGCACGCCGGCCTTTTCCGCTGATCTTTATACACCGGAGCCCCAGCCGGCGCCGGAAGTCACTGTTGCCCAATCCAGTGGCTGGTATCTGCGCGGCGACGTTGGCTACGCCTTCACGAACCTGCGCGGCGCCAACTACTTCCAGGGCTCCAATTCCAGTCTGGTCGATTTCGACAGCGCAAAGCTCGATGGCAATGTCACGCTTGGCGGCGGTGTGGGTTACCAGATCAACAACTACCTGCGCACGGATTTGACGCTCGACTATCTCTTCAAGTCCGATTTCAAGGGCTCCACGAAGGGCGATTGCGGTGCCTGCGGCCCGGGCTTTACGGCTGTACCTGCGACATCTCGCGATTTGGCGTCTCTGACGGCTTATAGCTTGCTTGCCAACGCCTATGTCGATCTCGGCACTTACGGCATCTTCACGCCTTATGTCGGCGGCGGTCTCGGCGGCACCTACGTCAAGTGGAGCAACCTGAAGAACACATCCTGCTCCGACGCAAATCCGGATTCCTGCGACGGAACGGTTACGCATAATGGCCGCGGCAGCTGGCGCTTTACGTATGCGCTGATGGCCGGTACATCCATCGATCTGAGCTGCAATCTCAAGGCCGATGTCGGTTATCGCTACCGCCACGTCCAGGGCGGCGATATGTTCGGCTATAACGAGAATGGCGGTCCCGGCTACGATAAGGGCCTGAACCTGCACGAAGCCCGTATCGGTGCCCGCTACACCTTCGGCGGCTGCCAAACCGCAAGCTACATGCCGCCGGTCGATATTCCGGTACAGCAGCCGGTCTACAAGTAAGCAGTTTTATCCAAGCTATTGAAAAGCCGCCCGGTTTCATCCGGGCGGCTTTTCCTTTCTATCGCTCCCGTTAAGCAATTCTTCGTGGCTTTAAAGCTTCATTAACCATGAATTCCCTATGGTTAATGAAATGACAATGGCGGCTTTTCCGCAAAGGTCCTTGCTTGAGGGGCCGGGGCGGGGCGCAGAAGCCAATCGGTTCGACGCGCGGGCGTCTGCCCGAGGATGGAAGGCGAGGGGTAATGATCCGTTTTGACGCTTTGGCGCTGGCCGCGGCGATGGCAGGCGTATCGGCGAGCATTGCCTTCGCAGCCGATGCAACACCACCGGAAATCAAGATGCCGGAGGTCAGCGTCGCGGACGCCAAGGGATGGTATGTGCGCGGCGATGTCGGCTATGCCGTCAATGCCAGCCGCAACGATACGAAATTCCGCGCCCATGATCCCGCAAGCAGCGATTACAGCTCGAGCAGCTTTGATTCGACCCGCTTCGGCGGCGATTTTTCCGGTGGCCTTGGTGTCGGCTATCAGTTCAATGATCTGTTTCGTGCCGATGTCACCGGCGACTTCTTCAGCGGTGATTTCGATGGCCATATTTCGAGCAGCTCGCCTTGTTCCGGTGGTGCGGGCGGTACGGCTTGCTCTACGAAGGCGCATTCCTCCTTCAGAGCGGGCAGCCTGATGGTCAACGGCTATGTCGATCTCGGCACGCTCGCGGGTTTCACGCCCTATGTCGGTGCCGGCCTTGGCGCCACGCGGGTTTCCTGGAGCAGCGTCAGTGCCATCGGCTCTTGCGTCGATGGGGCATCGGGCTGCGGTGGTGCTGCCTCGGTCAGCGCGCGCTATCCCGGCGACAGCGACTGGCGCATGACCTATGCCCTGATGGCGGGTGTCGCCTATGAGGTTGCGCCGAACATCAAGGTCGATCTCGGCTATCGTTTTTCCCACATCGCGGGTGGCGACATGTTCGGCTATTCCGCCGCCGATTCGGCAGCAGCCGGTGCTGCGGGTCGCGACGGCGCATTGTCGCGGCACGAAATTCGCGTCGGCCTGCGGATCACCACCTGGTAAAGCCAGAGATCTAAAGCGCCGCGATCTTTCAGATTCGCTTCTGGCGCTTTAGGTCTTTGATTTGCGCATGTCGTTATCGCAAACCGCACAGTTTCGCGCGACATGCTTTAAGGCGTCGTCAGCACATAAGCGATGCGCCGGAAGAAATCCAAGGTCCGGAAGATGTGGGCGGGTATGCGTCGCAGCGCGGAGGATTTGGCGGCGCGATAATCCCGGCGCCAGCCGATCATGGTCGTTCTTTGCAGTTGGCTAAAGCCGGCAATATTCGTGCGTGTGCAGGCAATGGATATCCGCATGTCCCAGCCGCGCTCCACGGCCACATCCCAAGGCAGCGACATGACGGCAAGCGATTTCACGATCTTTTCGGCACCGCTTCGCATCACGAGATAGCAGGCTGTCGAACCCTGAGGGCCGAAGAGGCAGCGGCCGACGATATCTCCCTTCCTGCTGTGCGTCATGGCGCGAAAGCCGTTCCAGCGGTGATTGACGAGCTTGATCAGGTCGGCGGTCGGAGCGGCTTCCTTCGCCGCCATGGCGCGTGCGAGGAAATCGACATCCAAGGCGACATCGTCCTCAATGATGACGGCCATCTCATCGCCGCTGGCCAAAAAGCGGTTTAACGCCGTCAGATGGCTGCGGTAGCAGCCGTATTCGCCGGGCAGGATTGTGCGCCCGTGCCTGCGCTGGAAGCGATCATGATCCACGTCGATCCACTGCTCGCGCGGAACGAGGGCGCCGTCTATGCCGTCGACGCGCTCGAATCGGAAGCCGAGCTCATCGCTCTGTCTCTGGATCTCGGCCAGCCTTTCCGCTGCTCGGTCGATATTGATAAGATAGACTGGCAAGGTCTGTGCGGGCGTGAAAGAGGTTTCGGCGAGTGCAGTTGGAGACATCGAGCACACTTGTAATTTCCATCAGCGCAATCGGCGGGCGCCAGCCTTATATATTTACGCATCGACACAGAAACCAGCTTGCGGGGCTTATTTTGGTTTAGTTGCATTGCGCGTGCCTTGCATCCCATCAAAATTTCCGCACGAGTCCGTGATGGAGTGCTGCCCACGTATTTTCCTGTTGCGCTCGCGGGCAGCTTCCAATATATCCGGCGGCGGGACACTCCTCCCCAACGAGGAGCTTTCTATCTGAGAGGATAGCATCATGACTAAGCTCGCCAAGCCGGACATCCGTCCGAACAATACCCATTTCTCTTCTGGTCCATGCTCGAAGCG
>JBCNPI010000412.1:0-4809 GCA_039593415.1 Rhizobium sp.
ACTGGTTGTCGTCGGCGGTCGAGAAGGTCTGCGACTTCTTCGTCGGGATCGTCGTGTTACGCTCGATCAGACGGGTGAAGACGCCGCCGAGCGTTTCGATGCCGAGAGACAGCGGGGTCACGTCGAGCAGCAGAACGTCCTTGACGTCGCCCTGCAGAACGCCGGCCTGGATGGCAGCGCCGAGAGCGACGACTTCATCCGGATTGACGCCCTTGTGCGGCTCCTTGCCGAACAGCTGCTTGACGACTTCCTGCACCTTCGGCATGCGGCTCATGCCGCCGACGAGAACGACTTCGTCGATTTCAGCGGCGGTAACGCCGGCATCCTTGAGGGCTGCCTTGCATGGCGCGATGGTGCGCTGGACGAGATCGTCGACCAGGCTTTCGAGCTTGGCGCGGGTCAGCTTCAGCGTCAGGTGCTTCGGGCCGGTGGCGTCTGCCGTGATGAAGGGCAGGTTGATTTCGGTCTGCTGCGACGAGGACAGTTCGATCTTGGCCTTTTCGGCAGCTTCCTTGAGGCGCTGCAGAGCGAGCTTGTCGCCCTTGAGGTCGATGCCGTTGTCCTTCTTGAACTCGGCAACGAGATATTCGACGAGACGCATGTCGAAGTCTTCACCGCCGAGGAAGGTGTCGCCGTTGGTCGACTTCACTTCGAAGACGCCGTCGCCGATTTCCAGGATGGAGATATCGAAGGTGCCGCCGCCAAGGTCGTAAACGGCGATGGTCTTGCCGTCCTTCTTGTCGAGGCCGTAAGCAAGAGCTGCAGCCGTCGGCTCGTTGATGATGCGCAGGACCTCAAGACCGGCGATCTTGCCGGCATCCTTGGTTGCCTGGCGCTGAGCGTCGTTGAAGTATGCAGGAACGGTGATAACGGCCTTGTCGACCTTTTCGCCGAGGTAGGATTCGGCGGTTTCCTTCATCTTCTGAAGGATCATTGCGGAAATCTGCGCGGGCGAATAGCCCTTGCCGTTGGCTTCGACCCAGGCGTCGCCATTGTCGCCCCGAACGATGTTGAAGGGAACAAGGTGCTTGTCCTTCTCGACGGTCGGATCTTCGTAGCGGCGGCCGATGAGGCGCTTCACGGCGAAGAGGGTGTTCGTGGGGTTGGTGACAGCCTGGCGCTTGGCCGGCTGGCCGACGAGGCGTTCGCCGTCGTCGGTGAAGGCAACCATGGAGGGGGTGGTCCGGGCGCCTTCGGCATTTTCGATCACTTTCGCGTCCTTACCGTCCATGACGGCGACGCAGGAATTTGTCGTTCCAAGGTCGATACCAATTACTTTTGCCATGTCATTCTCTCCTTGAAGCAAGCTATCGGAACCCCTGTCAGGCATTCCATTGACAGCCCCTTACGGGATGGTCTTGAGGATTGCGCAGCCATGACTGCGGTGATGCCGCGTATATAAGTAGCGGTTTTACTGACTGCAAGGCAGGAAATAGCCCGAAATCCAGCAAAACAAATGGTTTGTCGCCCAAATTCCACATGGTCTCATATGCGCCGGGGACTGGCGGATTTGACGCGACCGCGTATCAGAGCAGCCTTGCCGCGGCCATGCAAGCGTCTACTGCATAATTCCTTAAATCGGGAACGATTTAGGGATGAAATTATGCAGCGGCTCTACGGTGCTGCAGCAACCTATATGATGCGAGGCGCTATCGGCGCAGAGTTGCGATTTTACCGGCCGAGGATGACGTCGAGCAGCGAGGAGCGATGCGGCCGCGCGGTAGCGATTGGCGCGCCGCTGTCGCCGATATCCGCGGGCGGTATATCGCTGTCATAGGGGTTGGAACTGTAGGGATTGGTGTCGTCGGCCAGGTTTGCCGGCGGCAGATCCTGCGGGTCCTCGTTCGCCGCGGCCTGATTGACGATCTGCGGCTGAATCGGCTGCTGCGACGGCCTCTGCTGCAAGGTCGGCTGCTGGATCGGCTGTCTGCCGTCAGCCACACCGGAGATGATGTTGCCGATGGTCGTCGGCTGGTCCCCATTCGGTGCCGCCTGCGCCATCGGCAGACCATTGTCGATGATCTGACCGCCGCCGAAGATCGGCGTCGGCGTGACGCCCTTATGGGCGGCGACCATGAATTCCTTCCATGCCTTGGCCGGCAGTCCGCCGCCGGTTACCTTGCGCATCGATTTGCCGTCGTCGTTGCCGAACCAGACGCCCGTGGTGAGATGGCTGGTGAAGCCGACGAACAGCGCGTCGCGGAAGGATTGCGTGGTTCCCGACTTCCCCGCCGCCTGCCAGCCGGGAATGCGCGCCGCCTTGCCGGTGCCGTTGGCGATGACGCCGGCCATCATGGCGTTCATATTGGTCACGATATCCGGGTTCAGCACACGCTCAGGATTGCCGGTATTGGCCTGGTAGAGCACCTTGCCGGACGCGGTCGTTACCTTGGTGATGACATGCGGCGCCACCTTGAAACCGCCATTCATGAAAGTGGCATAGGCTGACGTCAGTTCCAGCAGCGACA
This sequence comes from Rhizobium sp., assembly GCA_039593415.1. Taxonomy (GTDB): domain Bacteria; phylum Pseudomonadota; class Alphaproteobacteria; order Rhizobiales; family Rhizobiaceae; genus Rhizobium. The sequence continues at coordinate 2,469 of JBCNPI010000412.1, forward strand.
CTTCCGACGTGCCGAGCGCGATCGAGGCATTGGCCTGCAGGTCCGATTCGATGCCGAGCCTGCGGGCGACCTTGATCACTTGGTCCGGCCCGACTTCGGCGACGAGCTGCGCGGCAACGGTGTTCAGCGATTGCGCGACCGCGGTGGCAAGCGTAACCGGGCCGCTATAGCGCTGTTCGTAATTTTCAGGCGCCCAATTGCCGATCTTCACCGGCATGTCGTTGCGGATGGAATTGGGTGTCAGGCCCATCTCGAGTGCTGCGGTATAGACGAACGGCTTGAACGCCGAGCCTGGCTGGCGCTTGGCCGTGACCGCCCGGTTGAACTGGCTCTGCGCATAATCGCGGCCGCCGACCAGCGCGCGGATAGCCCCCGTTGCATCGACGGAAACAAGCGAAGCCTGCGAGGCGTTCAGCTTCTTGCCCTCCTTTTCGAGCACATCGCTCAGCGCCTTCTCGGCCTTTTCCTCCAGCGACATGTCGAGGGTGGTGTCGACGACCAGATCTTCCTTGACGTCGCCGCCGATCAGCTTCGGCAGCTGATCCATGACCATGTCGGCGACGTAGTTTTCAGCGCCGCTCCAATAGCTCTTCGACCGGGTCGGCGGCTGCGCCATCGCGGTCTTGACGTCGGATTCGCTGATGAAGCCCTGTTCGCGCATCGCCTGCAGCACCAGCTGGGCACGCGCCTCGGCGGCGGCAGGATCGCGGGCGGGCGACAGCCTTGACGGCGCCTTGACCAGGCCGGCGAGCATCGCAGCCTCGCCGAGATTAACGTCCTTGGCCGACTTGTTGAAGTAACGCCGCGAGGCTGCTTCGACACCATAGGCATTGGAGCCGAAATAGACGCGGTTCAGATACATCGTCAGGATCTGGTCCTTGGTGTACTTGTGCTCCAGCCAGAGCGCCAGCAGCACCTCCTGCACCTTGCGTTCCAGCGTGCGGTCCGGCGACAGGAAGAGGTTCTTGGCGAGCTGCTGCGTCAGCGTCGAGCCGCCCTGAACCGCATGTCCCGTTACGACATTGGTCACGAACGCGCGGGCAAGGCCAATCGGGTCGAAGCCGAAATGCGAATAGAAGCGGCGGTCCTCGATGGCGATGATGGCTTCGGGAATATAGGGCGACATGTCGCTGAGCGTCACCGCTTCCCCGCCCGTCGTCCCGCGATTGGCAAGCAGGTTACCGTCGACAGCGTTGATCTTCACGTTCGGTGGCCGCTCCGGAATGGACCAGGTGCTGGCGCTCGGCATTCGCGAACCGTAATAGACGACAAGCCCGGCAAGGCCTATGCCAGCCCAAAGGCAAAGCACGAGACCCCAATAGATCGTCGAACGGATAAAGCCGAAAAAGCCGCGGCGCGGACGGGAGCGCCGTGCAGGCTTGCGGCGGCTACGGGCGCGACGGGGTTTTTGGACCACGGGCTCGTCCTCGTCATCCTCGTCGTCGTCTTCGTCGGGTTCCGGCTCTTCGTAGTATTTCCTGGCCAGGCGCCTGTTGCTGACGATCCGTTCGCCAGCATTGAATCCGTCGTCTATGCGTTCCCGGCCGCTGGAAAAGGATGGTTCTATCCTCTGGCGTGATTTCTTCTTATCTGCCATTGCGGGCCGGTCGTACCTTGATGTCTCGTGTTCCCATGTCGTCTATCGGGTGTCTTCTATCAGGCTGATGGCGGCAGCGGTAGGAATCTTTGAGCCTGTTCCGCCGCTCCGGATCGGCGCATCAGCCCGAAGCGGAGCGCTGCTATCGAAGCGGGGCTTTCCGCTCTTCGTTCACGAACCTCTCGTGAAGACACATTAAATCCCGCCTGAACTGTAAATGCGGCGATTTAAGGAGGGATTAAGAACAATTATGGCCGCAAGTGCCGCCGCTGCGCCGATGACCGGAGGATGTATTCGAGGAACTTTTCGCGCACGCCGGCATTATCCCTCCAGACAATAACAAAGAGGGCGAGCGGATGAGTTCATTGATGAAGATAGAGGAAGTGAATGAGAGCAAATTGCGAGAGGTCTGGAGCGTCGAGGATTTTGCCCGGCGTCATCGGATTTGCAAGGAGGAGGAAGCCAGGCTGAAGAAGCTGTTTGGCGACTTCGCAACAAAACAGGAATTGCTCTCAAACGCGCAAAGGCCGCCTCAATTTCGCTGATAGCAAATGGCAGCCGGGCGCGATGTTCTTCGTGGGCCGCCGCGACCGAAAGGCACGCAGCGGAGGAGGCTATGTCAATGTGGAAGCGTTTTGAACTCTGGCTGGTCGATCAGATCGATCGCATTTTCGGCCTTGAAAGGCTTGCCCGCCGGGCCGGCTTTTCCCCGGCGGAAGCGCGGCGGATCGCACGCGAAAAATA
>JBCNPI010000413.1:0-4806 GCA_039593415.1 Rhizobium sp.
CGCAATTCTATCTGTATGGCGTACGCGATATGGGCACGGGCCATATCCACCCGCTGAAACTGCTCATCGGCCTTGCGCGCGTCGCGGCAGAAGCCGGTGCGTCTCTCTGCGAAATGACCAAGGCGAAGGGTTTTCGGCAGGCCGGCGGCAAGATGATCGTCGAAACGGATGGCGGCGAGATCACTGCCGACCGGGTGCTGATCGCCTGCAACGGCTATATCGGCAACCTCGAGCCGGTGACATCGAGCCATGTCATGCCGATTCGCTCCTTCATCGGCGCCACCGAACCGCTCGATAAGTTTCCGACTGTGCTGCCCGGCAACGAGGGGGTCGCCGATTCGCGCTTCGTTGTGCGTTATTTCCGCAAATCGAGGGATGGGCGCCTGCTGTTCGGCGGGCGCGAGGCCTATACGGCCGACAACCCGCGCGACATGACGCAGCACATCCGCCGGCAGATTACCGAAATCTATCCTGCTCTCAGCGATATCAGGATCGACTATGCCTGGGGGGGCTCGGTCGGCATCACCATGCCGCGCCAGCCCTTCGTGCGCGAGGTCATGCCGGGCGTCACCTCCATCGGCGGCTATTCCGGCCACGGGGTGATGCTGTCAAATTATTGCGGTAAACTCTATGCGAAAACGGTTCTCGGGAATGCGGATGAGCTTCATCTCTTCAAGGAGCTGAACGTTTCGCCCTTCCCCGGCGGTGCGCGCATGCGGGCGCCGCTGCTGTTCCTGGCGCTGTCGTGGTTTGCGTTGCGCGACAGGTTTTAGAAACCGGAAGATGATTCCTTCCGCCGGCGATCCGCTCTAAAAAGCCGAGTCTGAATTTTGCGATGCACACTGGCCTTTTTAAATCGATTAGATTAAAAGGGGCCTCAACCAAGACCGATTGAGAGATAGCTCATGAGCAGCCAGATCATTCCCGTTGAACCATTTGATTATGTCGTTTTCGGCGGCAGCGGCGACCTTGCCGAACGCAAGCTCCTGCCCGCTCTTTACCATCGTCAGGTCGAAGGCCAGTTTTCCGAGCCGACCCGCATCATCGGCGCTTCGCGCAGTGCGCTTTCCAACGAAGAATACCGCAAGTTTGCCGACGCTGCCCTCAAGGAACATCTGAAGAAGGGCGAATATGACGACGCCGAGGTCAAGAAGTTCCTGGCTCGCCTGTTCTACGTGCCGGTCGATGCGCGCAGCGATGCCGGCTGGGATCAGCTCAAGAAGCTTCTGGACGAAGGCAAGGAACGCGTGCGCGCCTTCTATCTGGCCGTCGCTCCGGGGATCTTCGGCGATATCTCGCAGAAGATCCACGACCATAAGCTGATCACCAAGCAGACCCGCATCGTTGTAGAAAAGCCGATCGGCCGCGACCTCGCTTCGGCTCTGCAGCTCAACGACACGATCGGCAAGGTCTTCAAGGAAGAGCAAATCTTCCGTATCGACCACTATCTCGGCAAGGAAACCGTGCAGAACCTGATGGCGCTGCGCTTTGCCAATGCTCTCTACGAACCGCTGTGGAACGCCAACCATATCGACCATGTGCAGATCACCGTCGCTGAATCGGTCGGTCTCGAAGGCCGCGCCGGCTACTACGACACGGCCGGCGCCCTGCGCGACATGGTGCAGAACCACATCCTGCAGCTGCTTTGCCTGACCGCGATGGAAATCCCCTCCTCCATGGATTCGGAAGCCGTTCGCGACGAGAAGCTCAAGGTTCTGCGCGCGCTGAAGCCGATCGACGCCTCCAATGTCGAGCAAGCGACCGTTCGCGGCCAGTACCGCGCCGGCGCTTCGGCAGGCGGTCCGGTCAAGGGCTATCTCGACGAGCTGGAAGGCGGCGTTTCCAACACCGAAACCTTCGTCGCCATCAAGGCCGAAATCGGCAACTGGCGCTGGGCCGGCGTTCCCTTCTACATCCGCACCGGCAAGCGCCTTGCCGGCCGCGTGTCGGAGATCGTCATCACCTTCAAGCACATTCCGCACACCATCTTCGATCAGGCCGCCGGCCGCATCGTCGCCAACCAGCTCATCATCCGCCTGCAGCCGGATGAAGGTGTCAAGCAGTCGCTGATGATCAAGGACCCGGGTCCGGGCGGCATGCGCCTGCGCAACGTCTCGCTCGACATGAGCTTCGCGTCTGCCTTCAACGTCCGCAATCCGGACGCCTACGAGCGCCTGCTGATGGACGTCATTCGTTCCAACCAGACGCTGTTCATGCGCCGCGACGAAGTGGAAGCCGCATGGGAATGGGTCGACCCGATCCTCAAGGGTTGGGAAGAGGCAGGACAGCAGGTGCAGGGCTATACGGCCGGCACCTGGGGTCCGAGCCAGGCTATCGCGCTCATCGAGCGTGACGGCCGCACCTGGCACGACGATATCTAATCCGGGACGATAGCGATGACAGCGAACATGCATGCATTTGCCAATGGTGCCGAACTCGCCGGCAAGCTCGCGGACAAGGTGGCCGAGACCCTCTCGGCGGCCATCGCGACGCGCGGCTCCGCAAGCATCGCGGTCTCCGGCGGCTCGACGCCGAAGGCTTTCTTCCAGGCGCTGTCATCGCGCTCGATCGACTGGGGCAAGGTAACGGTCACCCTTGTCGACGAACGCTTCGTGCCGGCGGATAATCCGCGCTCGAATCACCTGCTCGTTCAGGAAAACCTGCTGAAGGACAAGGCGGCAGCCGCCAGGTTCCTTCCACTCTACCAAGCCGCGGCTTCCGTCGAGGAGGCCGCAGCCATCGCCACCGAAAAGACAAAGGCTGTCGACCATCCCTTCGATGTCGCCATCCTCGGCATGGGCAATGACGGCCACACGGCTTCCTTCTTTCCGGGCGGCAGCAATCTCAAGACCGCACTCGATCCGAACACCCCGCGCGGCATCATCACGATGGAAGCGGAAGGTGCCGGCGAGCCGCGTCTGACGTTCACCTTCTCCAGCCTTCAGGATGCCCGATTGCTGGTGCTCCATATCGAGGGAGAGGGAAAGAAGGATGTCCTCGCCAAGGCCGAAGCGGAGGGCGAGGAAACCGAGATGCCGATCCGCGCCATGCTGCGCCGGGCGGCATCCCCGGTAGAGATTTATTGGGCTCCCTGACACAGCCGGCAGGCCTCGTCATCGAACCCTGAAAGACACAGCAACATGTGCTGCGCTGTGTGCCCTTGCGGGCACAGCGGCAAAGCATAGACTTTTGGACCCCGCGCCGCGCCCTCTGCAAGACAGATCGAGGTCGATCTTCCGGGCACCGCGCAGAACAGACGGAGGCAGATCGACGATGGCCGCTGACGCCCGCATTGCCAAGATTACCGCACGCATCGTCGAGCGCTCGAAGCAGACACGCGAAAGCTATCTGGATCGCCTGCGCAATGCCGCAACGAAGGGTGCGCAACGCTCCGTGCTTGGCTGCGCCAACCTTGCGCATGGTTTCGCCGTCTGTTCCCCCTCCGAGAAGGACGCACTGGCGGGAGACCAGGTGCCCAATCTCGGGATCATCACCTCCTATAACGACATGCTCTCGGCGCATCAGCCCTTCGAGACCTATCCGGCCATCATCCGCCAGGCTGCGGCCGAAGCGGGCGGCATTGCCCAGGTTGCCGGTGGCGTGCCGGCCATGTGCGACGGGGTGACGCAAGGACAGCCAGGCATGGAGCTCTCGCTCTTCTCGCGCGATCTGATCGCCATGTCGGCAGCTGTCGGCCTATCGCACAATATGTTCGACGCGGCCGTCTTCCTCGGCGTCTGCGACAAAATCGTGCCCGGCCTCGTCATTGCCGCCCTCTCCTTCGGCCATCTGCCTGCCATCTTCATTCCGGCCGGCCCGATGACCTCGGGGTTGCCGAACGACGAGAAGTCGCGCGTGCGCCAGCTCTATGCCGAGGGCAAAGTCGGCCGCGCGGAACTTCTCGAAGCGGAGTCGAAGTCCTATCATGGTCCCGGCACCTGCACCTTCTACGGGACGGCGAATTCCAACCAGATGCTGATGGAGATCATGGGCTTTCACATGCCAGGCGCCTCCTTCATCAATCCCGGCACGCCGCTGCGCGAAGCCCTGACGCGCGAGGCGACCAAGCGCGCGCTTGCGATTACTGCCATGGGCAATGAGTTCACACCGGCCGGCGAGATGATCGACGAGCGCTCGATCGTCAACGGCGTCGTCGGCCTGCATGCGACCGGCGGCTCGACGAACCACACCATGCACCTCATTGCCATGGCGCGCGCCGCCGGCATCGTGCTCACCTGGCAGGATATTTCCGAGCTGTCCGATGTCGTCCCGCTGCTTGCCCGCGTCTATCCAAACGGGCTTGCCGACGTGAACCATTTCCACGCCGCCGGCGGCATGGGCTTCCTCATCAAGGAACTCCTGAAGAAGGGGCTGCTGCACGACGACGTGCGCACCGTCTATGGCCAAGGCCTCTCGAGCTACTCCATCGACATCAAGCTCGGCACCGATGGCAATGTCGTACGCGAACCGGCCCCCGAAAAAAGCCACGACCCGAAGGTGCTGGCAAGCATCGACACGCCCTTCCAGAGCAATGGCGGCCTGAAGATGCTGCGCGGCAATGTCGGCAAGGCCGTCATCAAGATTTCCGCCGTCAAGCCGGACCGCCACATTGTCGAAGCGCCGGCCGTGATCTTCCATGATCAGCTGGAAATGCAGCAGGCTTTCAAGGACGGCAAGCTGAACCGCGATTTCGTCGCCGTCGTCCGCTTCCAGGGACCGAAGGCCAACGGCATGCCGGAGCTGCACAAGCTGACGCCGGCACTCGGCGTGCTGCAGGATCGCGGCTTCCGCGTGGCGCTCTTGACC
>JBCNPI010000414.1:0-4795 GCA_039593415.1 Rhizobium sp.
GGCGGATCGGCCAATGCCGCCCTGATGCTTGCAAGCGTCGGTCTTGCCAACGCCTATGCCGGCCGGGGCGTGCGCGTCGTCGGCCTCAATCCCGGCCTCACGGAAACGGATCGCGTCGCCGAAGGCCTCAAGGCGGCGGCAAAGGCTTCCGGTTCGACCGAGAAGGAAGCTTTGGCCGATGCCCTGAAGCGCATCCCGATCGGCCGTATGGCAGACCCGGCCGACATTGCCAATGTCGTCGCCTTCCTCAGCTCCGCCAAGGCGAGCTATGTCACCGGCGTCGTGATCAGCATGGATGGCGCGCAGGTGCCGGTCGTCGTTTAGAGCATTTCCAGGAAAAGTGCGTAGCGGTTTTCCGTCCGGAATGCGTAGGGAACAAGAAGATAGAGCGTTTTCGCGATTCGAAGAAAAGCGGAAATGCTCTGGATCTGCAATCGGCTGCTTCAAGCCGCGGCCGTCCAGTCCAGCCCGATATCGAGTGTCGGCGCACTATGTGTGAGCCAGCCCACGGATATGAGATCGACGCCGGATGCGGCGATTGCGGCAGCCGTTGCCGGTGTGATGCGGCCCGACGCCTCGGTGATCGCGCGGCCGCCGACGATATCGACCGCCTCGCGCAGTTGATCCGGCGTCATGTTGTCGAGCAGCACGGCATCGACGCCCTCGTCCATCGCTTCACGAAGCTGCGCCAGCGTATCCACCTCGACTTCGATCTTGACCATATGGCCGACGCCGGTTTTGGCACGACGAATGGCTTCAATGATACCCCCGGCAATGGCGACGTGATTGTCCTTGATCAGCACCGCGTCATAAAGCGCAAAGCGATGGTTCATACCGCCGCCGGCGCGAACTGCATATTTCTCAAGCGCCCGCAGACCCGGCGTCGTCTTGCGGGTGCAGACAATCGACGCCTTCGTGCCGGCGATCGCCTGGACGATGCCGGCAGTCACGGAGGCGATACCGGAGAGATGGCCGAGGAAATTCAGCGCGGTGCGTTCCGCCGTCAGCAAGCCGCGCGACGCCCCCTCGATCGTTGCGATCACCTGCCCTGCCCCGACCTTCGCACCGTCTGCTACATGACGGGTCATGACAATGGCCGGATCGACAAGCTGGAAGGCAAGGTCGGATGCATCGAGCCCAGCGACCACACCCGGCTGACGGGCCGCCATCGCAACGCGGGAACGATGCTCCGCAGGGATGACTGCCGTGGATGTAATGTCGCCGGCAAGGCCGAGGTCTTCCATAAGAGCATTGCGCACCAATGGTTCGACGATCAGGCGCGGGAGGGGAGCAAGCGTCATGTCAGGCACTCCTAGCCATCGAATAGGGGATGACGGACCTGGCAATATCCAGGGCGTCGGTGAGATGCATCATGCGGCGCTGCGCATGCTGCAGCTTGAGCGGGTAATCCGTGCGGGCATGGGCGCCGCGCGACTCCGTCCGGAGACTTGCGAAGACGGCGATCAGCAATGCCACCAGCGAAGGGTCGGTCGCCGGTCCTTCTCTCTCGCAAAATGGCAGGAGTGCCGCGATCGCGCCATGAATGGCGCCGGCATTGCGTAGCACGCCGAGATGCCGCGACACGATCGGCCGGACGAACGTCAGGTCTGGCGCGTATGTCTCGGGAAGAAGCCTCGGCAGTCTTGTGGGGCTTGCATCGATGCTCGCAATATCACGCGCGGCCCGCATACCCATGACTGCAGCCTCCAGCAACGAATTGCTGGCAAGACGGTTGGCGCCGTGCAGGCCGGTGGAAGCAGCTTCGCCCACGACCCAGAGGCCAGAAACCGAACTGCGGCCATTCTCGTCCGTCGCCACGCCGCCCATGTGATAGTGAACGGCCGGCCTGACTGGAATGAGGGCACTCGCCGGATCGATGCCCGCCTCGCGGCAAAGGGCCTCGATCACGGGAAAGCGCGTGGCAAAGCGATTGCCGAGCGCGTCTCGCGCATCGAGAAAAACCCGGCCGCCACGCGCGATTTCCGCGCTGATGGCTCGCGCGACGACATCGCGCGGCGCAAGCTCGGCACCCTCGACGCCAGCCATGAAGCGTTCGCCGCGCTCATTGAAGAGAAGTGCGCCTTCGCCGCGAACCGCTTCGCTGACAAGCGCCAGGGGTCGTCTGCGGCTATCGAGCGCCGTCGGGTGGAATTGCACGAACTCCATATCGGCAAGAAGCGCGCCTGCCCTTGCCGCAAGGGCAATGCCTTGGCCGAAATTGCCGACCGGGTTGGTCGTGGCATCGAACAGGCCACCGATACCACCCGTGGCGAGGACGATGCGGCAAGATGGAAGCACGACACCGCCCATGTCGGTCAGGCACAGAAGACCGGCAACACGATCGCCATCCAGCAGCAGGCGCTGCGCCTGAAAACCCTCAAGCACCGTAATCGATGGCGTGCGGGCCACTGCCTCGGCAAGCGCACGGACGATAGCCGCACCCGAACCATCACCCTTGGAATGCACGATACGCCGAAGCGAATGTGCAGCTTCAAGTCCCAAGGACAATTCACCGGCGCCATCGCGATCGAACTCAACGCCCGCCCGCTCCAGGGCGGCAATCGCAGCAGGCGCTTCCGCGACAATCCTTGCCGCCACCTTCGCGTCGCAAAGTCCGTCGCCTGCGGCGAGCGTATCGGCAAGATGCAAAGCCGCACTATCGCCCGCCCCCACACTCGCGGCGATGCCGCCCTGCGCCCAGGCACTCGACGTTTCCTCGCCGATCAGGGCACGGGTGACGATCACGACCGGCTCGGGCGCCAGCGTCAGAGCCGTCATCAGTCCGGCCAGCCCGCTGCCGACGATGACGGTGCGGCCGCTCAGTTCTTCGAGGATCTCGCTCATATCGCCAGCATCCTTTCAACCGCACGACGGGCATCGGCGGCAATCGCCGGATCGACCGTGACCTCATGCCGCCCCTCTTCCAGGGCCTTGCGGATATTGCCAAGCGTGATGCGCTTCATGTGCGGGCAGAGATTGCAGGGGCGGATGAACTCGACATCCGGATGATGCACGGCGACATTGTCGCTCATCGAGCATTCGGTGAGAAGCACCACGCGCGACGGACGCTTTTTGCCGACAAAGTCGGACATGACGGCTGTCGAGCCGGCAAAATCCGCCGCCGCAACGACATCCGGCGGACATTCCGGATGCGCCAGCACCGTCACGCCGGGATAATTCTCGCGGAGCTGGCGTATATCGTCTGGGGTGAAGAGTTCGTGGACTTCGCAATGCCCATGCCAGGCGATGAGCTCGACATTGGTTTCGCGCGCGACATTGCGGGCCAGATATTCGTCCGGCAGCATCAGCACCTTCGACACGCCGAGCGATTCCACCACTTGGCGGGCATTGCCCGAGGTGCAGCAAATGTCGGAAGCCGCTTTCACCGCTGCCGACGTATTGACGTAGGTTACGACCGGAACGCCTGGATGAGCCTGGCGCAGCAGCGCGATATCTTCCGGCGTGATCGATTCCGCCAGCGAGCAGCCCGCATCCATGTCCGGGATCAGAACCGTCTTTTCCGGGTTCAACAACTTGGCAGTCTCGGCCATGAAGTGGACGCCGGCAAGGACAATGATGTCGGCATCGACCTCCACCGCCTTACGGGCAAGCGCAAGGCTGTCGCCGACGATATCGGCAACACCATGGAAGATCTCCGGTGTCTGATAATTATGCGCGAGAATGACGGCGTTGTGCCGCCGCTTCAATTCGAGGATCGCCTCGACATCATCCTGGAACGTCAGCCACTCGGCCTTGGGGATGACGCGGCTGACGCGATCGTAGAGGGAGGATGCGGATATGGGAAGATTCATGACCGGCTCCTTTATTATACTCAATTTGAGTATATCTGGCGTAAAATAGATATTCTCGTTATGAGCATATGTCAATTGCGGGAGAGCGGTAATTTCGTTCCGGCGAATTCGCGCTCGTCGAGGATGGCTCGGCGGAAGTGGAAGAGCTTGGCCGGGCGCCCGCCGGTCTCGCTTTCGGTGCCGCCGGTTTCCTCGACCAGTTCCTGCTGCTCGATCAGCCGGCGGAAATTCTGTTTGTGCAGCGTCAGGCCGGCGAGCGCCTCCACGGTTTTCTGCAATTGCAGCAGCGTGAAGTTCTCGGGCATGAGTTCGAAGACGACGGGGCGGTATTTGATCTTGGCCCTAAGCCGCGCCATGCCGGTGGCGAGAATGCGGCGATGGTCGGCAAACATCGACCGGCCGAAATTGCGCTCGCGATCACAGCCGGCCTCGGCGACGAGCCGCGCCTCATAAAGCAGTTCATAACGCTGTAGAACGAGATCCTCGTTCCATGCCGCCCCATTCAAGCCGAAGGTAAAATTGGCCCGCCGGCGGCGTTGGTCGCGCCGCATGGCGTCGTCATCGATCCAAGCCTTGAGACGCGTGGCGATATCGTCCAGCATCGGCGGCTTTCCGCTCCGATGATCTTCCCAGGGGAGATATTCGTACCAGCCGTGCCAGCCCGGCATGCCGCCGCCTGGGGCTGCCTGCTCGCGCACCAGCCCCAGATAGCTGATCGAAATCGTCCGCCCGCCAAGGATTTCGTTGTTTCGGTCGCGATCGGCAAAGGTATAAAGCTGCTCCAGATAGCCGACCGGATGGGCCGTCTGCTCCTGAACCCATTCGCGCAATCCGCTTTGCAGCGTGCGATGCCCAAGCTCGAATGGGCCGGATGGCAAGGCATCGCCCGACCGCACCGTCATCACCCTTGGATCGCCGCCCGTAACGGCCGTCAGAACCGCGATCAGCTCGGCATGCGCAAGCCCGATGGTCAAGGCAACTCC
>JBCNPI010000415.1:0-4761 GCA_039593415.1 Rhizobium sp.
AGCCGTCGGCGGCGTTCTGCTCCATGCCCGAATTTTCCACCGCGAGCCGGTCCTTCAGCCATTTCTTTTCCGTATCGTCAAGGAACGTCGCCTTGGACGGCAGGTCCGGCAGATAAAGCAGGGTAATGAAGCCGGCAAGGATGGCGGGAATGCCTGTCACCAGGAACACCCACTGCCAACCGGCGATACCGTAAAGCCCGTTCAAATCCAGCAGCACGCCGCCGAGCGGCGCGCCGATCGCGTTGGCAAAGGCACTGAAGATCATGAAAAGTCCGACCATCCTGCCGCGATAGACTGATGGATACCAAAGGGTCAGCAGATAGAGCACGCCGGGAAAGAAACCCGCTTCGCAGGCACCGAGCAGGAAGCGAAGGATGTAAAACATGGTCGCATTCTGCGTATAGGCCAGTGCGACCGTGACCGCTCCCCAGGATATCAGGATGCGTGCGAACCATTTGCTGGCGCCGAACCGGTCAAGAAGCAGGTTGCTCGGCACCTCGAAGATGAAATAGCCGATGAAGAATAACGAGGCGCCAAGACCATAGGCATATTCGCTCATGCCGAGATCGCCGACCATCTGCAACTTTGCATAACTGACGTTCTGGCGATCAATATAGGCGATCAGATAAAGGATCCCCAGGAAGGGCATAATCCTCCAGGTGATCTTGGATATAAGCTGCTTTTCATCAATCACGCCGCGTCCTCCCTGGGAGATGGTTCTGATCGATGTAGATAGCGCAACTCAGCGTTTATCAATACGCAAAGGCATAAGCTCATTCCGCTCGCGGAACTCGCGACGCAAACGAACGAGCCGGCCTCGTCAAACGAAAATGCCGATCTGCGGACAGCCTGCGCTCAGGCGACGCGTTCGAATTTGGTGCGGATATGCTCGATATAGTGCTGGCCGGGCGAGGACGCCTTTACCATGGCAATCGCTGCCTTTTGCGGAACGCCGGTGAACTGACGCTCCTCACCGTTTCTGAAGCGGATATAAAGACGCCCGTCATCCGGGCGAAAGTAGACGGATTTGATGATTTTTGACGAAACTTGGAGCTCTTGCATGGGTCACCCTACCTTCGGCCCGCTTTGTCGCACGAAAACCGAAATATTGCATGAAATGACCTAGTTAATGAAAGGTCGAGTTGCAGCGGCAATTTTTATCGATTGCCGTCCAATCACGGGCGGACGCGGCTTGCGAGACACTTGAAGCGGCTGCCCGGACCGTTCACGAATACATAGGACGGGCGCATATCGATTATATTCGCACAATATTTGAGCACATCCGTTGCTTGACACTTTTTTAGCCTCCTTCTATGGTTTTTACCAATTGATCAAAAAGCTGGGGAACTAAAAAATGACCAATGAAATCATACTGTCACGCCGTGCCGTCATTGCGTCCGGCATCGCCCTCGGCGTCAGCGCTTTTGCACCGGCTGCCTGCGCAGCCGCGCCGCTCAAGGTGGTGGGCATTCACGCCTCGCCGGTCGAAAACGCCTGGAATTCCTGTCTTCACACGGCGCTGCAGGACGCGGCCAAGGAAGGCGTTATCGAATACGTCTTTTCCGAGGGCGTCTCGGGTACGGATTATCCCCGCGCGATGCGCGAATATGCCGAACAGGGCAACAAGCTGATTATCGGCGAGGCCTATGCGGTGGAAAAGGAAGCGCGCCAGGTGGCCGCCGACTACCCGGACACTGCCTTCGTGCTGGGGTCCAGCGGCGAAGCGGCCGGCAGCAATTTCGGTGTCTTCGGCACCTGGAACTATGATGGCGCCTATCTTGCCGGCATGCTGGCAGGCAAGATGACAAAGTCGAACGTCGTCGGCTCGGTCGGCGCCATCCCGATCCCCGAAGTCAACATGCTGATCAATGCCTTTGCCGCTGGCGTCAAGGCGGTCAATCCCGACTGCAAGCATCTTGTCTCCTTCATCGGCACCTTCTTCGACCCTCCGAAAGCGCGCGAAGCGGGTCTCGCCCAGATCGACGCCGGCGCCGACGTTCTCTTCGGCGAGCGCATCGGTACGGCCGACGCTGCCAAGGAGCGGCATATCAGATCGGTGGGATCGCTGATCGATTACACGCCGCGCTACCCGGACACCGTCTTTGCCAACGCCATGTGGTATTTCCGCCCCATTCTCAACGCGGCGATCGCCGATGTCGCCGCCGGCAAGCCGGTTGGGCGCAACTACACGGCCTATGGCTTTATGAAGGAGGGCGGCAGCGACATCGTCTATGTGAAGGGCATTGCACCGGCCGAGGCGGAAGCTGCGATGGAGAAGGTCCGTGCCGACATCAAGGCCGGGACCTTCGAAGTGCCAAAAGTTCCGGATCAGCCGAAGTAACTATCCGGCTCGATCATGAGCAGCCAGTTATTCGCCGATGCCACTGAACTGGTCGGCGCCATCAAGGCCGGCGAGCTCACCTGTGTGGATGCCATGCAGGCAGCGCTCGCCGCCTGCGCCAAGCAGGATGAGCTTGGCGCCATTACCTATATCAATCCTGACGCCGGGCTTGCGGCTGCGCACGCCCTGGATGAGGAGGCAGCGGTCCATCCCGAGCGCTTTGCGCAGCGCGCCTTTGCCGGCGTGCCGACGGTTGCCAAGGATCTCGGCGGCCCCTTTCCGGGGTTGCCGGTGACGGCCGGCTCTCGCCTCTTTGCCCGCACGGGTGAAGGCACGGACAGTGATCTGGCAGATCGTTTTCGCGCCGCTGGCCTTTTAGCCTTCGGCCTGAGTACCAGCCCGGAATTCGGCTTTTCGCTTAGCTCCGAGCCAGCGATCGGCCCGATCTGCCGAAATCCTTTGGATCGCAACAGAACGGCCGGGGGATCTTCGGGCGGCGCGGCGGCCGCAGTCGCCGCCGGCTTCGTGGCGATCGCGCATGCAACGGACGCCGGCGGCTCGATCCGCGTGCCTGCTGCCTGTTGCGGCCTTGTCGGACTGAAGCCGACACGCGGCGCCGTGCCCGCCGGCCCCTCCTTCGGCAACCATCTCGGTGGTATCGCCAGCGAACTTGCCGTGACCCGCTCCGTGCGCGATGCCGAAGCGATCTTCGATGTTGTTCGGGGAAGGACAAGGGGGCCGTATGCGGACGTCGCTCAACTCCCGGCCAAGACGGGCAAACTTCGTGTCGGCCTCCTTACGGACACGGGAGGGCGGTACGCGATCGAGTCGGATCGAGCCCAAGCGATAGAAGCGGCAGCCAATTTTCTGGAACGCCAGGGAAACGAGCTGATGTCAATCCGTTGGGACGAAGTTGAAAGTGCCGTCCAGGCCAGCGCCCGTGCCTTTGGCGATATCATCTCCGTCAATATCGCCTGCCTGATTGACGATCTCGAACTGGACATACGCCTCGCGGAGAGGATGACGCAAGCCTTCATCATGCGCGGATGCGCGATGCGGGCAACCACCCTTTGGAACTCCCTCAATGGCGCCGTGAAGGCCAGTCGTATTCTTTGGGAGCTCTTCGACACCGTGGATGTCATCGTCATGCCCATGCTCGCCTCGGCACCCCCGCCGATCGGGTCTTTTCCCACGGATCATTCGGACATCGAATTGCACCTTGAGCGCATGACATCCTTCGCCCCGCTTGCTTCGCTCGCCAACATATCCGGCTTCCCGGCGATCACGCTTCCCTTTGGTGAAGATGCGCAAGGATTGCCGCTGCCGGTCCAGATCATGGCGCCCATGGGTGAGGATAACCTGTTGTTGCAACTTGCATCTGCGCTCGAAGCTGAGCAACGTTGGCAGCACCGCTATCCGATTGCAGGCTTCCCGGCATGACCATTCCCGTCCTTTCCATCGAAGGTGTCAGCAAACGCTTCGGCAGCACGATTGCCAACGACAATATCTCGCTGTCCTTGGCAAAGGGCGAGATCGTTGCCCTGCTCGGCGAGAACGGTGCGGGCAAGACAACGCTGATGAGCATCCTCTTCGGCCACTATATGCCCGATGCCGGCCGCATCCTGATCGACAACATGGAATTGCCGCAGGGAAAGCCACGCGCGGCGATCCGGGCCGGCGTCGGCATGGTGCATCAGCATTTCTCGCTGGCGCCGAACCTCACCGTGCTCGAAAACATCATGACAGGCACGGAGAGGTTGTGGTCGCTCAGGTCCCGAATGACGGCGGCCCGCAAAAAACTCCTGGCGATTGCCGAACGCTTCGGTTTGAAAGTCGATCCCGAGGCACGCCTTGGCGATCTCTCCGTCGGCGAGCAGCAGCGGGTAGAAATCCTGAAGGCCCTCTACAACGATGCGCGCATCCTGATCCTCGACGAACCGACCGCCGTCCTCACTCAGATCGAGGCGGAAAAGCTGTTTTCGACGTTGAAGCAGATGGCAGCACAGGGCCTGTCGTTGATCTTCATTTCGCACAAGCTCGATGAAGTCATGGCCACGGCTGATCGTATCGTCGTCCTGCGCGGCGGCAAGGTTGCAGCCGAAAGGCAGGCGTCCGAGACCAGCAAGGCCGAACTTGCCGAGCTTATGGTCGGCCACCGTGTGACACGCCCGACCCGCGAAGAAAGCGTGCCGGGGGATATTGCTCTCGAAGCTCGCGATATCACTGTCAAGAACGGTGGCGTCGAACGCCTGAAAGGGATCAGCTTCCATGTCCGTGCCGGCGAGGTTCTAGGCATCATCGGCGTATCGGGCAACGGCCAGGCTGCCTTGGGGCAGATCCTGTCCGGCATGTCGAACCGCTCATCCGGGGAGCTTTTGTTGTTCGGCAAGCCCGTCGGCGATCTTGATGTGGCCGCGGTC
>JBCNPI010000416.1:0-4758 GCA_039593415.1 Rhizobium sp.
ATTGCGCTACTTCAATGCGGCAGGAGCGGACCCTGAGCAGGAGCTTGGCGAATGGCACGATCCGGAGACCCATCTGATCCCGCGAGCGCTGCTTGCGGCGACCGGCTCGATCGACTGTCTCGAAATCTATGGCAACGACTATGATACTCCGGACGGCACCTGCATCCGCGACTACATCCATGTCATGGACCTTGCCCGCGCTCATGTTCTGGCGGTCGAATATCTGAAGACCGACGGCGCCAATCTCGCCGTCAATCTTGGAACCGGCCGCGGAACTTCGATCAGAGAGGTTCTCGATGCAATCGGACTTGCCTCGAAACGCTCCGTTCCGGTTGCCATGCGTCCCCGACGGGCAGGTGATCCGCCGGCTCTCTATGCCGCGTCGGATCTGGCTGCCGAAAAGCTCGGCTTTCGCCCCGTTTATTCCGATATCGAAACCATTATCCGGACGGCCGCTCCATTCTTCGGATTGGAGATCCAGCGATGACGGCACTCCGAACAGATCCATGCGCCACGCAGGAAGACCCATTGATGGTTCCCGTCCTTTCAGGCTATCGGCGCATTGAATATATTGTCTGCGCCGCGATATGGTTTGCCGCGCTCGTCTATCTCTGGCGCTGGTGGCTTCTGCCGGCACATCATGTCAATCCGCTCGGATCCGTTCTGGTCACCGCCGTTCTGGCATGGACGACCCTTCTTCCGGCCTATTTCGTGATCGTCTTTTATCGCGCGCGAAAGCCGAACGGGCCCTTGCGCCTGCCTGAGGCGAGCCGGGTCGCGATGGTCGTGACAAAGGCTCCATCCGAGCCGTTCGATGTGGTTGCCCGCACTTTGCGCGCGATGCTGGCGCAGGAGGTGCCACATGATACCTGGCTTGCAGACGAAGACCCTTCGCCTGCGACAGTCGATTGGTGCGGCAGGCACGGCGTCTATCTTTCGACCCGCAAGGGGCGCGACGACTATCATCGAAAGACCTGGCCGCGCCGCACGCGCTGCAAGGAGGGCAACCTCGCCTTCTTTTATGATCATTACGGCTATGAGCGTTACGACTTCGTCGTCCAGCTCGATGCCGATCATGTCCCTGAACAGGACTATCTTTATCAGATGCTGCGTCCCTTCGCCGACCCCACCGTCGGCTACGTGTCGGCGCCCAGCATCTGTGACAGCAATGCCCAGGAAAGCTGGTCCGCGCGCGGACGTCTTTATGCCGAAGCGAGCATGCACGGCTCCCTGCAGGCGGGTTTCAACAATGGGCTCGCACCGCTTTGCATCGGTTCACATTACGGCGTTCGTACCGCCGCTTTGAGAGATATCGGTGGTCTCGGCCCCGAGCTTGCCGAAGACCACTCGACGACGCTCATGATGAATGCGCATGGCTGGCGCGGCGTCCACGCGATCGATGCCATAGCCCATGGCGATGGTCCGCGAACCTTCAGCGACCTTGTCACGCAGGAGTTCCAGTGGTCGCGCAGCTTGATGATGGTACTGCTGCAATATTCACCGAAGCTCATTCCGCATCTGCCGCCACGTCTCAAGCTGCAGTTCCTGTTTTCCGAACTCTGGTATCCGCTGTTTTCGATATTCATGGCTTTGATGTTCTTGCTGCCGATGATAGCTCTCTTTGACGGGCGTAGCTTTGTCGACGTATCCTATCCCGACTTCCTCTTGCATTTCATGCCGCAATCGACCCTGTTGATCGCGTTTGCCCATCGCTGGCGCCGCACTGGTACATTCAGGCCGTTGAATGCCAAGATTCTCAGTTGGGAAGTGACATTGTTCCTGTTTTCCCGCTGGCCATGGGCGCTTGCTGGAACGATTGCCGCCATACGCGATTGGATGACTGGGTCTTTCGTCGATTTTCGCGTGACGCCGAAAGGTACGTCCAATGTCGATCCGTTGCCTTTCCGGGTCCTGGCACCTTATGCAGCTCTATCTTTCATCTCCATATTGCCTGTTCTGCTGATTCGTGATGCCGAGGAAACAAGCGGATTTTATATCTTCGCTACAATAAATGCCGTGATCTACACACTGCTTCTGCTAGTGATCATCATCAAGCATGCTCACGAGAACACTATCGCCATGAGCAGCCGTTTCTATCGTCCGGTTGTTACGAGCGCATTGCTCGTTCTGATCGCTCTGCCGGGCTTTGCCACCGCTGAGCGCGGCCCGGAAGGGTTGTTTTCATTGACCTGGAACACCGGCGGCTATGCGCTTTTCGCCGAACATTCACCGGTCGCGGGAGCGGGAATAAGTGGACGTCGGCTGCATCGGATCATGTTCGATCCGCATTGGCGGGATAGCAATGCAATAACGGAAACTTCTGACAGGAAGGGCGCGTGAGCGCAGCCGCAAATGAAGATCGCTGTTATCGGAACTGGATATGTAGGATTGGTGAGCGGTACATGCTTTGCCGAATGGGGTCATATGGTCGTCTGCGTCGATAGAAATACGCGCAAGATTGCCGATCTCCATCAGGGTAGAATGCCGATCTACGAGCCTCACCTCGATGAGATGGTCGAGCGTAACTATGCGGCGGGAAGACTTGATTTCACCTGCAATCTAAACAGCGCTGTCGAGGGAGCCGCCATCGTCTTCATCGTTGTCGCAACGCCTTCTCGCATCGATCGGGTCGAGGCGGATCTGTCCTGTATCTATCTTGCCGCGTGCGAGCTAGCGCCGCTGATCGCCGACGATACGGTCGTCGTGCTAAAATCAACCGTTCCGGTCGGAACCGGAGATGTCGTGCAGAAGATCATCGGCGCGGTACGCAAGCCGGGCACATTCTCCGTCGCCTCCAATCCGGAATTCCTTCGTGAAGGTGTCGCGGTGCGCGATTTCCTCACGCCTGACCGTGTCGTGATCGGTGTCGACGACGAACGCGCGTGCAAGCGCCTGCTGGAACTTTATGATGCCGCGATGGGCCTGCAGGAGACGCCGATCCTCGTCACCACGCGACGCACCGCGGAACTGATCAAATATGCCGCCAATGCATTCCTCGCCACCAAGATAACCTTCATCAACGAACTTGCCGATCTTTGCGAACAGGTGGGCAGCGATGTCGAGGAGCTGGCGCTTGGAATGGGTCTCGACAGACGCATAGGAACGGCTTTTCTGACCCCCGGACCTGGCTTTGGTGGCTCATGCTTTCCGAAAGATACGCAAGCCCTCCTGCGAACCGCGCAGGATTACGGCATCGCGCTGCGTATTGTGGAAGAAACCGTCGTCGCCAACGACGCCCGCAAGCGGCGCATGGCTCTAAAAGTCGTGGAAGCGCTCGGCGGCAGCATCGACGGCTGCACCATCGCCATCCTGGGCCTAACCTTCAAGCCGGACACCGACGATATGCGCGAGGCGCCATCGGTGCGGCTGATCGAGGCGCTGCAGCGCTTCGGCGGCCATATCCGTGCCTATGACCCGGTCGGCATCGAGAATGCGGCCAATATGCTCGATCATGTCGTGTTCTGCGACGATCCCTACGAATGCGTAAGGAATGCCGATGCGGCGGTCATCATGACGGAATGGACAATCATCAAGAATCTGGATCTGGCTCAGCTGAAGAACAATATGCGTCAGCCGATCCTCGTGGATCTCAGAAATGCCTTGCAGGTGGAAGCCGCCCTGCAACTCGGGTTCCGTGTTTCCACCATAGGACGCCCCGCCTGCGCGGAAGGCGATATTCAAAGCAGGACGAGACTGAGAGATAAATCACTTCGGGCGGCAAGGGCTTCCTCGACCGCCACGCGGGAGAAAGAAAATGGCATCATCAGATAGCATTATATGCATCTTGGCCCGCGCAAGCGCGGCGACGCTTGCTATTGTCGCCGCGCTCGGGCTTGCAGCACCAGGCAACGCAGCGACCGCGCAGCCGAGCCTTAAAATGCCGGCCAAAGCCCGCCCGATGACTGCATTTGAGCTTTACCAGCTCTACCGGGACAAGAGCTGGCAATGGCCCGACGGCGCCGGGCGGATGCAGGATGCGAACCGGCAATTTTCCGCTTGGGTCGATGGAGCCAAAGGCCAGTCCTGGGCCGAGGGCCGCTGGACTGTGGACGACGCAGGACGCCTGTGTTTCGATGCAACCTGGCACGCAGCGAGCGGCAAGTTCCCCGCGAAAACCTGTTTCCTCCATCGAGTTCTCGACAAGACTATCTATCAAAAACGCGAATCCGGCGGTGCCTGGTTCGTCTTTCGCCATGGCACACCCAACGAAGCCGATGAGGCGCAGAAGTTGGTCGCCAGCGATCTGGTTTCACAGCGGCTAAGCGTCGTGAAGACTACCTTGAACACGAGCAAGGCCGAACTGAGGAAGGAGGCAGTGCAATGAAAACGGCATTCAAACTGACCGCAGCCGTACTTTGCTTCGCAGGCTTGTCCGGAGCAATGTACGCTGCCAACAACGGTCTCGAACCAACGGCAGGCAATCAAAACGCGTTCCACGACAAGCGGCCGATCATCACGCCGCAATCGCTTCCGGGCGGAGCCTATGATCCAAACGGAGACTTTTCCAGCGATCCCAACCCCAAGATCGAGCATCTGTTTCTTCCCTGGGAAGATGTCGATCTCGCAACCTTGAGCGCGGCAGACACCTATGCGCGCCAACGCGGCCGCTCGCTGCTGCTGACCATCGAGCCATGGTCCTGGGCGCGCAACTGGCGTGTCGCTCCAAACGACCTGCTCAAGGGCGTCCTCGACGGGCACTATGACGCGAACATGGCGTCGATCTGCTCGGCGGCCGCCAAGCTCCAGCAGCCGGTGACT
>JBCNPI010000417.1:0-4745 GCA_039593415.1 Rhizobium sp.
CGAATATCTGCTCGCCGAACTTGCCGGCATGGTCGAGGAGCTGCAGTCCAAGGGGCATATTATCCTGCCCTCCGAGCGGCGGCGCTCGGATGCCTATTTCGAATAAAGATTCGAGAGAGGATAGTCGCGCAGGTCGCGCAGCATTTCGATGAAGCCGGCGACCTCGTGGCGGCAGATGAGCGCGCCCTTCTCGGCCGTGCCGTTGGCGGCATTGCCGACGACGCCGTTCGGATTGAGATCGTGGGCGATCCAGGCGAGCGAATGGGGCGGCAAGGGCTGCAGATATTTCGAATGTTCCTTCATCCATTCCGCCTTGGAGGCGAAGTTCTGAGCCTTGTCCATCCGCACGAGCTCAGGCCGAAAATGCAGCATGAGCGACGTTTCGACATCGCCGCCATGGATGCCGAAGCGCTGCTCGTGTTCGTCGATCATGCCGTCGGGCATGCCGAAGCGCGTCCATTGCGTGGCGACGACAGCCATTTGATGGCGTACGCGCAGCTCGCGCGCGACGATGCCCATAATGTCGAGATTGCCGCCATGGGAATTGACGATGACCAGTTTGCGGATGCCGGCCTCGGCGACCTTGGCGCCGATGGCGGTCCAGACCGGGATCAGCAGCTCCGCACCAAGCGACAGCGTGCCGGGACCGTGGATATGCTCGTTGGCTTTGCCAATCTGCTGCAGCGGCAGCACGAGGAAATCGAGATCGTCCGGGCGCTGGATCTTCAGCTCCGCCAGCATCCCTTCAGCGATCGCGACATCCGTTGCGATCGGCAGATGCGGGCCGTGCTGTTCCGTGGAGGCGATCGGCAGGATCGCAATCGTGGTGTCCGGTGATAGATCGGCGAAATCATAGGTGTTGAGTTCATTCCAATAGAAGGGCTTCGCCATAGCCATATCCTCTCGTCAGCGTCTCTTATCCTCAACGGATACGGCAAGGACGGTAACGGTGGAAAGCATCAATTTGCGGGCGTGCCGCTGCCTTTTTGCGTACAGCTGCGACGAGAGCTTGCAACGGCAATTACGCTGGCTCGTTCTCCTTCCAGGCCTGGCAAGTGAGGGATTTTCATGATTTCGTCTTAAGGACGCAGGGCACGCTGATGCTATCTGCCGCTCAGGCTTGCTGAATGGTACCGGTTCAAAATCAAAAAGCTAACGCGGGATGTCGCCCGAAATCCCTTGACGCTTTTTCGGCATCCCCGCTCTAGAGGCCGAGGGTACTGAGCCAGCTATCTAAGCTCGAAGCCTCCCTGGTGCGCAGACACCGTCCCGTCTTGAATTCCCCCGAATGCTTGCGGACCTCGCTCGGATTATAGCCGAATTCATGGGTGAATGCCCTGCAGAAATTGGCTGCGGATTCAAAGCCGAACTGATTGGCAATATCGGCGATCCTCCGGCTGTTGGCTGAGTCGTTCAGCGCCGCCCGAGCTGCGAGAAGCCGTCTCCGGCGGATATAGTTCAGTACGCCGCCCGATGTCTGGAACAGTTCATAGAGCCTGGTTCGCGAGATTCCCAATTCGCGGCTTAAGGCTTCGGGCGTCAAATCTGCCGAGGCCAGATTGCTCTGGATGAAATGCCGCGCTCTTGTCATCAATCCGCTTTGCGAGGCCTCGCCGTCGAGATGGCAATGCATCAGGGGAGCGATGCTATGGAACACCATCTCACGAAGCTGGTTCCTGACGCTCAGGAGGTCATCTCTGGTCAGACGATGCAGATTTGCTTCCAGAAAATCGATGTAGCTCGCAAGCAGCGAGACGCGCGTGCCGGCAAGGACTATATTGCTGCTTGCGCTTGGCAGTCCGCCATAGGCTGCAAACAGATCGCATGGCAGGATCAGGGTTACGGATTGCGCGGGCAGTGTCCGTCCGTAAAACGGACAGCCCAGCATCCGAATTTCCATCATCCCTGGCCTGTTCTCGACAACCTTTCCGTTGACGCTCGTCCAGGTTCTTCCGTTGCGCAGAAAGGTAATCTGCCAATGATCGATCGAACTGAAGCGCACTTTGTCGGCGGAGCGCTCGAAGCTGAATGCCGGGGCTTCCTGCTGGATCAAAAGCGCGCCTTCGAGATTCCAAACGGTCTGCGTCGCGCGGAAGGGCTGGTCAGCCCCGACTTGCTCCGGCAAGCGCATGTCGACCAGCGGGGCCATACGCTCCTGCCAGGCAATAAACTGCCGGTCGGGGCTTAGGTCTTGGCTAGAGAATGCAAGGGACGCTAATCCTGTCGCCTCCTGCACCTCGCTCACAAGAGGTACTTGAAGGGCCCGTGGCCAACGGCGTCTTTCGACCGTCTTGGGCGCTTCAGAGGAAATCTTGGCTTCACTCCACATCATTGTAGCGATCCCCGACACTACACGGCGCATCGCGTTCTACGTGATTGCGACCTACTCTTTAACAACTTCCGGCATGTATTGGGTTGGTCAAACAGGCTCGAAATCAGGTTTTTCCTGTGAATTGGGCCGTCATTCCGGAACTTTGGGCTAGCTTTTTGCTTCGCAAACAGGCAAAGACCTGGCCACATACCTGTGTGGAATATTGGCTGGATTGATGCGGACGGGACTATTTCTTGGTCTCGGGCGATAGAGCTTCTTGCGCTTGATCGCGCGCCCGCCGATGCATTGGCAAAAGCCAAGGGTGTTTGACTGACAATTCCAGGCAGCCATAGCAAGCGATGCAAAACTTGTACCCGAAAGGGTGACATGAATGCGGACCTTATTTTGTACCTGTAAATAGCATTAAACAGAATCTGTTAATATTTTCAAGATGTTTATGCCGTAGGTTGAAATAATTTCTGCAAATGTGAACACAAAGAAATCAAGGCAAGGAAGTAAACGAATGATTTCAAATTGGACTGATGCTAATTTTCGTCTTCAGCGTTACATTCTGAGTCCGGCTCTCGTATTTATAAGTGCGATTTTGTTCCTTTCTGCTCCCGCAGAGAGTGCAATGGCAGCAAATTCTGGTCAATATAAATACAAAACTATCGATCTATACATGAAGAAAAGTGAGAACAATACGTATTTTTACGGATCTGGTCAGGTTCAGAGGAAGATGACCGTTTCTTCCGATGAGTATTTCAAGGGCGCTCCTTATGTCTGTACGCCGAGCGGCTTTGGCAGAACGTCACACTGCTACTCGCGGCACTAATTCGAAATCGGTCTGGCGGGCCTTTGCGCCTACCGGAATGTGGGACAGGGCCATCGTTTCCAATGGCCCTGCGGTTGAGCGGTTCAACGCCGCCCGCTGCGACGCGCTTTTGCGTCGTTTCTCTGCAGGCCGTGTTATCACGCCCGCAGATGCCTTTTGACATAATCGCCACGGCGCAATTTCAGAACCTCGTCGCCACGTATAGTGGGGCTGTGCCGGAACACATACCATTTTCCATTCGGGGCGCGTTTCTGATAGACAACCCCTGCTTTTTCGCGATGCAGAAAGCAGGACACATTGCGTGCGGCATATTTCTTGCTGTACCAGACGGCGCTCATGCACATTTTGCCGCCGTTCGTCGTGTACCATCGTCCTCTCGCGTAGGACTTGTCCTTACCCGTATGCGACCATGCTATAAAATGCCGGCCCTTGGCTGAGAAAAACCCCGCGCCGGTTTTCCATATCCAGGAACGGCCGGCATAAAGCTTTCGCAGATTCGCGGCACTCATCGGTGCTGCCCGAATGGCTTGGCGAGCAATCATTCGATCGGCATGCTGCTGGCTGGCGGCATGCGCGGTGCCGCCGAGCAGCAGCAGCGAGATCAGTGCGTTCAACATCCAGAGTCGAAACAGGGACATTTTTGCCTCCTTTCAGCCGTGTGCCCGTCAATTCAGCAGCGGGCTGACAACGCGCCAATCCGGCCGCCCGAGATTATGGGGCCATGGATAGACCTCGCGATCGTCGAAATACACGACGGCGACGAGATCCTTGAATTCGGAGTGAGGCTTGTTGGCTTCCTCTGCCCAGGCATGGACATAGTCCTCATTGCCCTGATAGCCCAGCTCCGCGATCACGATCGGCTTTTTGTATTTCTTGACGCGTTCATAACCTGGCTTGGTCGCTTCGACGAATGTCGAGTCGCGCCCAAGCGTGTACTTGTCGAAGGGCTGATAGCCGAAGACCGAAAGCCCGACGACATCGACATACTGATCGCCTGGGTAGTAGGCTTCGAGCCCTTCCTTGCCCATCGGCGACCACATGTATTTGGCCGAAGGAAGATAGCGCCGGCATACGTCGACGACGTGCCTGTATGCCTTCACATATCCTTCGGGGCTCCAGTAAGCCCAGGTAAACTGTCCGTTCTTTTCGTCCATTTCCTGAGCCCAGCGAATGGTCACCGGCTGCTGGAGCTTGGCCGCCGCCGAGCAGATCGACGCCATGTTCGTGTCGTAGTGCCCGTCGAGAACCCCCTTGAGCAGGTCGTTTGGAGTGACACGCCAGTTGCGCGCCCAGGACCATGGCTCGATGGTCAGCAGCAGCGAGCGGCCGCGTTGCCGCGCATAGGTGTCTGCCGCGCTCAAGGTCGCAAGATCGACATCTTCCCAGGGAATAAACAGGTGCTCGATCTTGGGATTGGTATCACTGGAAAAATCTCCGTTCGGATCATAGGCTCCGCCCGGAAGCGATTGCGGCGTGATGATCGGCCGCTTGTCGTGGAACGTACCTTGGTTGCCTGTCTTTGGTTCGAGACCGTTGTTGGCAGCGTACATTGCTCCGGACAAGCCTGCGAAGCAAAGTACGGCTGCGGTCAGTTTGAAT
>JBCNPI010000418.1:0-4744 GCA_039593415.1 Rhizobium sp.
GATGGAAAAGGCCGAGAAGGTCCAGCTTTTGGGAACGTTATTGACCATCGCCATAAAGGTGTTGAGGTCATCGGGCGCCCCCCAGGGGATGCCCATGCAGAGCTGGATGAGGACCGGGTCCTCGATCAAGCCCTCCTCGGCAAGCTGCTTAGCAAACCAGAGATGACCGGTGTCGAAGGCTTCGATCTCGGGACGTACGCCGAGATCGGTCATCTTCTTCGCCATCGCCCTCAGCATCGAGGGCGTGTTGGTCATGACATAGTCGCCAAGATTGAAGTTCATCGTGCCGCAGTCAAGCGTGCAGATTTCCGGCAGGCATTCGGCAACGTGGCTGACGCGCTCTGTGGCGCCTGCCATGTCTGTGCCCTTGGCGTTCAGTGGCAGTGGGCTCTCGACGCCGCCGAAAATCAGGTCGCCGCCCATGCCGGCCGTCAGGTTCAGCACGACATCGACGTCGGCGGAACGGATGCGGTCCGTGACCTCCTTGTAGAGATCGTTGCGGCGGCTGGCAGCGCCCGTTTCCGGATCGCGGACATGGCAGTGGACCACCGCCGCCCCAGCCTTGGCGGCACCGATCGCGGAGTCGGCGATCTGCTTGGGAGTGATCGGAACATGGCTGGATTTGGAAACCGTATCGCCGGCACCGGTCACGGCACAGGTGATGAAGACGTCGCGATTCATCGCAAGAGGCATTTTTGTTCTCCCTCGTGTTGAGGACATTACGAGCCATGAGACGCCTTCATGCTTTGCGTTATCGGAAGTATTCGATACAATTTCGGAACAATCGAAGGAATGCTGGATGCTCATATCGGCCAATGAGACGCTCGACATCGATCTCCTGATCCTCCCGGAGACGAACCTGATCTTGATCGCTTCGGTGATCGAACCCTTGCGCGGGGCAAACCGCATTTCCGGAGCCGAGCTATACCGGTGGCGTCTGTTCACGCCGGATGGATTGCCAGCGGAAACGACCAGCCTCATCCCGGTGCCTGCATGTTCCAGCTTCCGGCTAAGCTCGGATACGACGCCGCTATTCGTGCTCGGGAGTTACAACTGGCAACGGAGTGCAACGCAGGCATTGAAAATGCAGCTGTCGCAAACAGCGCGTCATCGATCCATGGTCGCCGGCATCGAATCCGGCACCTGGCTGCTGGCCGAAGCCAGCCTGCTGGACAACGTTTCCGCCGCTGTCCACTGGGAGGATTACGATGATTTCGCGCTCGCCTATCCGCAGGTGCGTGCTGTTCGGGATCGTTATGTGATCGACGGCAAGCGGATCACTACCGCCGGTTCCCTGCCGACCGTCGATCTGATGCTGGAAATCATCCGGCGTCGGCAGGGTTATTCGCTGGCGCTCGAGGTGAGCCGGCTGTTCATCTACGAGCAACCGAGCACCCAGGCCGCCGCGGAGCTTTCGCCATCGACCGCGGGGCTGCGGATGCGCGATCCGCGAGTTGCCCAAGCCATTCGCCTGATGGAGGACCATATCGAGCAGCCGCTGGTGCTCACGCGTCTCGCCCGCCGCGTCGGCGTCAGTGCACGCCATCTGCAGGCGCTTTTCCAGGAGAGCATCGGGGTGCCGCCGCATGTGCATTATCTGGCCTTGAGATTGAATGCAGCGCGGCGCAAGGTCATCGAGACCAAGGCCTCCTTTGCCGAGATCGCAGCCATGACGGGCTTCAATTCGGCATCGGCCTTTTCGCGCAGCTATCGTGCCAGTTTTTCCGAAAGCCCGTCCGGCACGCGACGCCGATTGCGCCAGCGCATCACGGCTGCAGCAGAGCCGACATAGGCCGGAAGGCCTCGCGCACCATCTCCGCCAATTCTCGGATCGCCTCACTCGAATGGTAGGGATTGCGGCGAAGTACGACGC
Organism: Rhizobium sp.; assembly: GCA_039593415.1. Lineage (GTDB taxonomy): Bacteria > Pseudomonadota > Alphaproteobacteria > Rhizobiales > Rhizobiaceae > Rhizobium. The sequence goes on from JBCNPI010000418.1 coordinate 1,874, forward strand.
GTGAGGAATCGACCGGCGGGAAACCGTCGTCGCCCGTTAATTCCCGGCAGCCATGCGGAATGTTGCTGCGCGACAGCGTCGTCACGGCAAGCCCGGCGGAAACGGCGTTCTTCAAGCCCGAACTCGTGTCGGCAATGAAAGCGATACGATACCGCCGCCCGATTTGCTCCAGTGATTTCAGAGCAAAGTCGCGGCACCACGTCGAATCCCGATAGACGGCGATGGGAAGGGGGGTCGCTTCATGTACACGATGGACCAATGAAGTCACCCAGACCGTTGGGTCGACGCAGAGGACTTCGCCTTTGCTCTGGTTGTTCCAGTCGAAAACGACGGCCAGGTCCAGCTCATCTTTTTCCAGCGCGGCCAGGTTGTGTGCCGTGTAATCGCAGGAGACGGTGACTTCGACGGCCGGATGCCGGACCGCGAAGGCGGCCAAGGCCGCTGGAAGAATGGTCTGGCTATACTCCTCGGGAATGCCGATCCGAACCGGCCCGTCGAGGGGCTTCGTGCGGATGTTTGCCGCCGCCTCGTTCAGAAGTTCGATCACGCGCTGTGCGTAGGGAAGCAATTGACTGCCGGCGCGGGTAAGAACGGCCCCGCGAGCGCTTCTTTCGAAAAGCGTTTCGCCGATCGTGTCCTCGAGCCGCTTGATCTGGGCGCTGACAGCCGATTGCGTGCGGCCGATCCTCTGCGCCGCGGTGGAAAAATTGGACGTCTCCGTGATGACGAGAAAGGTCCGCAGCAGGTCGCTCTCGATGGGTTCGCGCATGGCAGGCCACAAATATTCCTGATAGCTACTATCTCTACTATTCGTTTGCCTGATGTCAAATATCGGCGCACACAGGGAACGTTCCTTCGTTCCTCGAGTCCATACATGACATTCCAGTTTCCGGCCCGCTCCGCTTTTGCCAGCGATTACGAGAGGGGCGTTATACTTGTCGCAACAGCCATGCTTGCATGGAGCTGCAGCGGTATCTACTCACGCCTGCTGACCACGGACATATGGACGGCGATCGCCTGGCGTTCGCTGTTCGGTGGCCTGTTCCTGCTGATTCCAAGCTTTTTCCTTGAAGGTGGGTTTTCACGGCGGCAATGGGGATCGATTTTTCATCCCGCCGGCTTGGCGATGCTGGTTTGCCAGACTGTCAGCCAAGCCTGCTTCATTGGCGCGCTCTATACGACCACCGTCGCCAATGTGACGATGATCTATGCGACGGCGCCGTTCATCGCTGCGTTTCTCAGTTGGACCATGCTGAAAGAGCCGGTGGCGAAGCGGACCCTGATTGCCGGCGGCATCTGTCTCGTCGGTGTCGCCGTCATCGTTGCCTCATCGATCGGCGGGGGCACGGGCATCGGCGATCTGCTGGCGCTCGGCATGACGGTGACCTTCGCGCTCATCATCGTCATTCCGCGCATGGATCCCGGTATTCCGATCCTGCCGTCGAGCGTCGTCAGCGGGCTTTTGACATTCGTCGTCTTCGTGCCTTTTGCTTCGACAGGCTCGGTGGATATTTACAACTGGCTTCTGCTGGCGGCTTTCGGAGCGACGAATTTTGCGCTGGCCTTCGTCCTGTTTCTTTTCGGATCGAGAAAGATGCCGGCTGCCGATGCGGCTCTCATCAGTTCGATGGAGATCGTCCTGACCCCGTTCTGGGTCTGGTTGTTCTTTTCCGAAATGCCCCCGGTTGCCACTTTTGTTGGCGGAGCGATCATCTTCGCGACGATCGTCTGGCATACGGCCATTGACCTCAGGCATAGCCGCCGCCGTCGCGCGCTGGCTTAGAGCCGGATGATTTTAGGTCGAATCGACCTAAAATTTGAATCCGCTCTAAATCAAAGAAGTAGAGCGTGATGTCATCCGAAAACGGCCTACACTTTTCGGCATCACGCTCCAGCGGCGTGACATGGCGAAGCCGCTATTTCCTGCCATGAGGCGGCGCGGCGACCGATCCGCGCTGGATCAGCCCCGCCTTGATCGCTATCCGTTCCACGGGCAGATCCTTGCCGTTCAGCCTTGAGATCAGCCTCTCGGCCGCCTTCTTGCCCATTTCATAGACCGGCTGGTCGATGACGGTGATCGGGGGCGTCGTGACGGTGGTCCAGTCGGCGTCCAGAAAGGAAATCATCGAAATATCGTGCGGTATGGACAATCCCAGTGCCTGCAAGCTCTTGAAGACTCTAAGGCCGACGAGGCTGTCGGATGTGATGAGGGCGGTCGGCGGCGCCATGTCCTGCAGCAAGCTTTTGACGACGGAGTCAGTCCTTGGCTGATTGGTTGCGCCAAGCCTCACATAATGTTGAGCCGTCTTAATGCCGGCGTCAGCCTGCTGTTTCAGCACTCCCTCCACGCGTTCGCGCACCGCGGAATTGGAAATGCTGCTGATATCGCCAAGGAACTCACTCTCGGCATCCATGGCCGATATATAGGCGATCCGCCGATGCCCCATGTCGAAAAGATGGCGGGTGGCGATCATGGCTGCATCAAAATCATCACCGGTGACCGCATCGACGCCCAGTTCCGGAATGCTCCTGTCAAACAGAACGAGCGGCACGCCCACGCGGCGTATATCCTGAAGATGCACCATCCGGTCACATCGTGCCGGTGTCACGATCAATCCATCGACACGCTTGCCAATGAGCAGGTCGACCGCTGATTTCTCCGCCCCGAACTCCTCGCCGGAATTGGCGATGATGACGTTGAAACCGGCTATGCGTGCGACATCGCTGATCCCTCTGACGGCGAGACTGAAGAAAGCATTCTCGATATCGCCGACTATAACCCCGATGATTCCGGATTTGCCGGTCGTCATGCTGCGTGCCAGTTCGTTCGGGCGATAGTCGAGCGCTGTTGCGGCGGCAAGCACCTGCTCG
>JBCNPI010000419.1:0-4724 GCA_039593415.1 Rhizobium sp.
GGCAACTGTACACCGCCCAATAACAAGCGCCCATGATCCTGTCCGTCGCCCTAAACCACTCTCTCCGCCAAGGACAAGCCATTGTAAACGCGCCGAAATACGCGTGTTTGTGGACGGAAACTAGCTAAAGTATGGTGTTCATTTACGTTGAGATTTCACCCAGCTTTGCATTTCGTGGTTAGCCTGTTTCGATATCGATGCGGCAGTCGAGGAAGTTTCACTGAAAATCGGACGCGGGCCTCGACAAACAAGATCCGACTAAATACTGTATATACAGTATTAGGGCAAAGGAGCCGTTATGTCAGCATACGTTCACGTCAATCTCCGCGTAAAAGACCATGAAAGGCAAGCCGCTCTGGTCCCCAAGTTTCAAGCTGCGCTCGAAGCTGCTGGTGGTCGGATCGTCCATTTCGGGCCCGTAGTCGATGTTCTAGAGGGGGAAGTTGAGCCATTTCCCTATGCCGGAATTTTCGAGTTCCCCTCGGCAGCTGCGGCGTCAGCTTTTTATCAGTCAGCTGAGTACGCACCTATCAAGCTGGAGCGGAGCGTAGCGCAAGAAGCGCGAATGTTCATCGTAGATGCTGGCTGAGTCACTCTGATAAAGCCCAAGGATGCGGCCCTTCTGGCGCGAGATATTGGGTTGCGCTGGAAGCCATCCGAAAAACACCAAGCCTATCGGCGCGATGGATATCAAAACGGGAGCGTGACAGTGGAGAAACTTAGCGACCTATACCACCGTATCGAAACCGAATGTCCTGCCTATCAAACACGGGTGGCAGCTCGGGCGCTGGGCCGGTACTACAACGACTGTTTCCGGCCATTAGGCATTACCGCAGAACAGTTTAGCCTCCTCGTAGGTATCGCCGGAAGCGAGCGACCCACAATCGCGGAACTTGCGGAACGTGGTGACACCGACGCTACAACAATCAGCCGCAGTGTTCACACCCTTGAGCGTACAGGCCTCGTGCGCGGTACGGGAGGCCGAGGCAGAACCGGCAAGCGGTTAGATCTCACAGATGATGGCAAGATATTGATGGAGAAGGCGGTTGCGGTTTGGGAACGCGCCCATGCTGAAATGACGGCACTGATGCAGGGCGGGGTGCAGCCAGATGTGCGAACGGTGATGTCCAGACTTACTCAAGCAGCGAAACTTGCTTCTACAGGAGCTGCATCCGCTGGAGCGGACGAGCCGCGTTGAACTAGTAGAGCCTACGTCAACTCAACCCTGAGGTATCATGATGATCAACATTGGAGCAATGGGAGGGCTGGAACGTAGCCCGGCAACAGACGTCTGCTGCCGGGGTTGGTGTAGGTCGCGGGGTGCATGACCTCCCTATTTGATTGGTGTGGTCAGTTCCGTTTCATTGGTATCAACGACGAACACCGCCAGCAGACGCGCCGGTTCCGTCTCGCTGGCATTCGCGCTCACTTCATGATGAGAGCCTGGGTTTTCATAGAAGCTTTGACCGACGCCGTAGACCTTTTCCGGAGCACCGTTGATGGCGCTGCGGATCGCGCCCTCAAGGACGGTCGCATAGATGAATGCCGAATGCGGATGAGTGTGGGCGGGCGATGATCCGCCCGGCCCATATTCGACGAGCACACCTTTCATGCTTTTCCCAGGGACGTTGGGCAGTGCATGGTCGAAAATGACCGTCACCTTGGCAGGGGACCGGTCGGCGGCAAAAGCTGCGGTGAACGGGAGCGCCAGGCATGCGGCAGCCGCGAGAGTGCGTCCAAGCATTTCAGAATTCCTTCAATGGTATTGACGGGAAGGCACGGCATGCCGTCATTACTTCATGACCGGTCTGCCAGGGCTTACTGCACTGCTTGCTGACGAAGCCAGTCATCGAGCCTGATCGCGCCGATACGCGGGGTTTCGCCAGGTGTCAGCGATCGATCGTCAAGAATGGATCCGAAATAGCGCGCGTGAATGTCCGGCACGACGGTGCGGGCGTCTTCAGTCGCGTGCAGATAGCGCCTAACCACCTCGTCAAGCGGGATCGGCTCAGGGCCGGCGACTTCGACGGTGCCGTTGACTGGCGCCGCGGTCGTGACCTCGGCAAGCGCCGCCACCACGTCATCGGACGCAATCGGCTGGAACAGCGCCGGCGACACCCGGATCTCATTACCGGCCGCGCCCGCCTGGGCAATGCCGCCGATGAACTCGAAGAACTGTGTGGCGCGCAGAATCGTGTAAGGAATCCCGGACGCCTTTATTAGGTTTTCCTGTGCGACCTTGGCCCGAAAATAACCATTGTCGGGAAGCCGTTCGCTGCCAACGATCGACAGTGCGACATGGTGACGGACGCCGGCAGCAGCTTCCGCCGCCAACAGATTGCGGCCCGATGTCTGGAAGAACTCCAGAACTGCCTCGTCTTCCCATACCGGTGCGTTGGCGACATCGACGACGGTTTCTGCGCCATTCAAAGCCTCGGCCAAGCCCTCGCGCGTGATGGTGTTTACGCCCGTGTTGGGAGAGGCCGCGAGCACGATATGGCCGCGCTCGCTGAGCTTCTTCACAAGTTTCGATCCGATGAGGCCCGTGCCTCCGATGACGACAATCTTCATGGTCTCTCTCCGTTTCTGCCGAACGCGACACATGCGTTGGGCGTAGGCAGAGAGTGCCGATCCGGCCCGGCAAAGTCTTTGGCGCCACCTTGAATTGCTCTTGAGAAACGCTTGGTTTCCTGTCCAAGGTCTCAGCTTCACAGACGCTCTTGCCGCAGGGATTTTCGCAAGCCATGCCGGTCCGTGTTATCTATGGACAATCAGATTTGCCGAGCGCCAAAGCCCGTAACACCAGAGGCGCTCGGCCAAGGGAGGCCAACGTGCAGCTTATGTTTGGAGACATTGTGCTCGATCCGGCACGCAGGGAGCTGACGCGGCGCGGGCGCGCCGTGACGATCGCGCCGCAAGCCTTCGATCTGTTGCTGCATCTGGTGAGGAACCGCGACCGGGTCGTCAGCAAGGATGACTTGCTGCAGGCAGTGTGGAGCGGCCGTATCGTTTCAGAATCGACCATAAACAGCCACATCAACGCGGTTCGAGTGGCCATCGGCGACAGCGGCGGAGAGCAGTCGCTCGTCCGAACCATCGCCCGCAAGGGCTTTCGTTTCATCGGCGAGATCAGCCTCGGTCAGACCGAAGGAGCGCCTCAGTCCGATCGGCAAGGTGTCTCAGAGGGCACGGCTGTCGGCGAGCCAGGGGATCTGTCCTCGCCACGCATCCTTCCCGACAAGCCGTCCATTACGGTGCTGCCGTTTCAGAACCTGAGCGGCGACCCGGAGCAGGACTATTTCGCAGACGGGGTCGTGGAAGACATTATTACGGCTCTGTCGCGCATACGCTGGCTGTTCGTAATCGCGCGCAATTCCAGTTTTGCCTACAAGAATCGCGTAGTGGATCCGAAGCAGATCGGCCGGGAACTCGGCGTGCGCTATGTGCTGGAGGGCAGCATTCGCAAAGCTGGGCTGAAAATGCGCATGACCGGCCAGCTCATCGATGCGACGACCGGCACACATATCTGGTCTGAGCGCTTCGAGGGCGCGTTCGACGATATTTTCGAGCTTCAGGATCGAATTACCGAAAGTGTGGTCGGCGCGATTTCACCGCAACTGGAGCGGGTGGAAATCGACCGCGCCAAGCGCAAACCGACGGACAGCCTCGACGCTTACGACTATTACCTGCGCGGTATGTCACAGCTCCACAGGGGAACCCGCGAGGCGATCGAGACGGCGCTGCCCTTATTCTACAGGGCAATCGAGCTCGACCCTGACTATGCTTCAGCCTATGGCGGAGCGGCCTGGTGCTATTTCTGGCGCAAGCTTAACGCCTGGATGACCGAGCGACCGCAAGAGATCGCCGAGGGAATAAGGCTGGCGCGGTTGGCCATCGAACGTGGCCGGGACGACGCGGTGGCGCTGACAAGAGGCGGCCACGCGCTCGGCCATTTGGCCGGCGATCTCGACGGCGCGATTGCACTCATCGACAGGGCGCGCATGCTCAATCCCAACCTGGCCCTGGCCTGGTTCCTCGGCGGCGTTTTGCGCGTTTTCCGCGGCGAGACGCCGGAGGCAATCGATAATCTCACCCACGCGGTACGCCTCAGTCCGCTCGATCCGGAAATGTATCGGATGCAGGCGGGGATGGCGCTCGCCCATTTCTTCGCCGGCCGGTACGCTGCCGCAGCGGCCTGGGCGGAAGAGGCGCGTGCAAACCTGCCAAATCTTCTGGTTGCGGTCGCCATCGCAGCTGCCAGCTACGCGCTTGCCGGGCGTTCGGGGGAATCTCAGCAAGCCATGCGGCGTCTGCGCGAGCTTGATCCAGCCCTCTGTATCTCCACCCTCAAGGAGTGGCTGCCCATATACCGGAGTGAGGATTTTGCGCGGTTTGCGGAGGGGCTGCGGTTTGCAGGACTGCCCGATTAGCGCCGGGGAGGGTGAACGGCTTTACTCTTTGAGGAAGATCGCCAGTTCCCGTGCCACCGTTTCCGGATCTTCCCTCTGTGGGAAATGCCCGACGTTCTGAAGGACGATCCGGTCGAAGGGACCGGAAAACTTCTTGTGCAGGTTTTCGGATAGCTCCGGCGGATTGACGCCGTCCTCCATGCCCTGAAAGTAAAGCGTCGGAAGAGAAAGGGATCGGGTCTCCCTGATGCGGTCTTCGAGCCAGACGCTTTGCGGATCGGGCTCGGCTTCGCCCCATCGAACTCTGTAGCTGTG
>JBCNPI010000042.1:0-26990 GCA_039593415.1 Rhizobium sp.
CTCGCGATGGCAGTCTTTTCGTCAGCCTTGGCGATCGCTTCCAGCAGGATCGCGCCCAGGATTTTCATGATGATGCCGGCTCCATCATTCATATCGGCGCCGACGGCAGCATTCCTGCCGATAATCCGTTCAGGGTCGGAAAGCGTGCCCTCCCCGAAATCTGGACGAAGGGCCATCGCAATCCTCAGGGCATCACCTTCGACAGCCAGACGAACAAACTCTATACGGCCGAGCACGGCGCCAAGGGGGGTGACGAAATCAATACACCCGAACCTGGCAAGAATTACGGCTGGCCGGTCATTTCCTATGGCGTCAATTATGACGGCACGAAAATCGGGGTCGGCACCGCAAAGGCCGGCATGGAACAGCCGCGCTTCTATTGGGACCCATCGATTGCGCCGGGCGCCATCGCCGTTTATCGCGGAAAGATGTTTCCGGAATGGAACGGCGAATTCCTGGTCACCGCACTGAAGTTCGAACTGCTGTCGCGACTGAGCCGAGACGGCAAGGGCAGGATTTCGGAACAGGAACGGATGTTCAAGGGCAAGTTCGGCCGCCTGCGCGATATCACGGTTGCGCCCGATGGCGCCCTGCTGATCACGACCGACGAGAACCGTGGCGCCCTCCTCCGTGTATCGAGAGCTGAGAGTTGAGCTGCGAGCAGGGCTCCGTTGGGATGCGTTTCGCGCTTGCCGCAAGCAAAAGCAGCTGCTAACGGTCGCCTGCTCTTTTCTCCCCTTCTGCAGGATTCATATGTCTCGCATACAGGCGAATTTGTTGTTGTTGCTTGCCGCCGCGATCTGGGGCGGCGGTTTCGTGGCGCAATCGACAGCAATGAAGGCGATCGGTCCCTTCTGGTTCATCGGCCTCAGATTCGCCGTGGCCACCGTGGTCGTCCTGCCCTTCGTGTGGATGGAAAATAGAAAGGCTGCAAAGCCTCTGACATCACGCAACTGGCTCTCCTTCCTGCTGATCGGCATCGCTCTCTTCGGCGGAGCGGCAACGCAGCAGCTCGGCCTTTTGACGACGACGGTCACGAATTCCAGCTTCATAACCGGCCTTTACGTGGTCTTCGTGCCGCTGATCGCCGTTATCTTCCTGCGCCGCACGCCGCATTGGATCATCTGGCCCGCGGCACTGATGGCGCTCTGCGGCATCTATCTGCTTTCCGGCGGCTCCTTCTCGCGGTTGACATCAGGCGATTTCCTCACCGTCATCTGCGCACTCTTCTGGGCGGCCCAAATCACGCTTGCCGGCTCCGCAGTCAACGAAACCGGTCGGCCGCTCGGCATCTCCGCCATGCAATTTGCCGTCACCGCCGGCCTCGCCCTCGCGGTCGCGATGGCAATGGAGCCGATCAGCATCGCCGATATCCGCGCCGCCCTCGGCGAAATCCTCTATGTCGGCGTCTTTTCCTCAGGGCTCGCTTTCGCGCTGCAGATCATCGGTCAGCGCTATACCACCGCACCTCAGGCAGCGATCTTCCTGTCGTCGGAAGCATTGTTCGGCGCCTCGCTCGGCGCTTTGCTGCTTGGCGAAACCATTGGCCCGCTCGGCTATGCCGGCTGCGCCTTGATGTTTGCAGCCATGCTGGCCGTGGAACTGGTGCCGGAATTGACCCGCCGGCGCGGTGCCACAGCTTAAAAAATGCTGGAAATGCGCGCTTTCAGCCGTTCGGCCATGCGGTTCGTTAAATTTTTTGGACGACCGAAATCAGCCGTTCACACATGCCGATTTGGGAAAATTTCGCCAAAACTATATCGTGGGCGATGCAAAAACCTTAGAAACTTGTTCCAAAGTGGCAAAATCTGCGAATCGCGCTAGCACAATCGCGTTACGGTATTGTGCCTGTTCGGACACGTTAAAAAACTTTTGCTTGCCAATTTCCCATAAACACAGCACTCTCAATGGTGTTCGGGCATTTTTAGAGCATGGGAAGTCCTAATAGAATTGCGAGCCGGAAACGCTAATATTCCGGTCAGCTTGATCGAGAAGCGGGTGGCAAACATCGCATCGAGATCATGCCGGGTTACGGGGACCTTTTCCTTCAAATTTCGAGAACTGCCTGCAAGCGCCCGCAAGGGCAACACAAGTAATGCTGCCCGTGTGGATGGTGGGCAGAGAGAAAAGGACCTGAGGCATGGCCGAGACTGGCACTGTAAAGTTTTTCAATACCGATAAGGGCTTCGGTTTCATCAAACCGGACAAGGGTGGCGCGGACATCTTTGTACACATTTCTGCAGTTCAGGCTTCTGGTCTGGCAGGATTGTCGGAAAACCAGAAGGTAAGCTTCGACACGGAACCGGATCGCCGCGGCAAGGGGCCGAAGGCCGTCAATCTGCAGATTGCTGGCTAAGACACCCTACGGCTATCAAATTCGAGTTGAGGCCCGGCAGCAATGCCGGGTTTTGTCATTCAGTCTGCATTCAGTATGCCCGGTATAATTTGCCTCTCATGAAAGGACGGGAACGACTTTCGTCCCGCTTCCGTTAGAGGATAGGCCAATGACCATACTTGGCAAAACGCTCGTCATGTCCGCCGTCGCCGCGGCACTGGCGGTCACGTCCATGAGCGCCGCTTCCGCCGATGAATATTGGCGCCACCACAACCGGGATGGCTGGGCGCTCGGCGCCGCCGGCCTCGCAACCGGCCTGATCGTCGGCTCTGCCATCGCGAGCCAGCCGCGCTATGTCGAGCCGGGGCCGGTCTATGCCGATCCGGACTACGATGCGCCTCCCCCGCCCTACAACTATCGCCCGCCGCCGCGCCGCGTCTATGTCGAGCGTGACGTCAGCTATTATGCGCCGGCGCCGGCCTACGGCCTGCGCCCCTGGTCGCCCGCATGGATGCGTTATTGCTACGACCGCTACAGAAGCTTCGACAGCCGTTCCGGCACCTATATCGGTTATGACGGCATGCGTCATTTCTGCGCGGCTGACTGATTTCCAGCCGCGGTTTATTCGCGAGACCGGGAACGGAAGCACCGGCTTCGAGCCTGGCCCTGATGGAAGTTCGAAATACCTCGCGTCGCAAAACCGGGTCTTCTCACCACCGCTTCCGGCGGCGCGGGCAGGTTTTCCGGATTAGGTTGCAATGGGCGTCAGGAACTATTTGATCGAAGGCGTTTCAGGGACCGGCAAGACCTCGGTCGCCACCGAATTGCAGCGGCGCGGTTACCATGTCATCCATGGCGACCGTGAGCTGGCCTATAAGGGCGATCCGGAAACGGGTGAACCGCTGGATGCCTCTGCCCGTCGTGAGCACATTCTGGATGTGGCCTTCGGGCACAGAAATCATCTCTGGGATGTGGGCAAAGTTAAATCCCTCGTCGCCGATCGAAGCCACCCGATCTCCTTCTTCTGCGGCGGCTCCAGGAATTTCCATCACTTTATTGATCTGTTCGACGAAGTCTTCGTTCTCAGCGTTGATCCGGAAACGCTGAACAGCCGGCTTGCCAGCAGACCGGCGGACGAATTTGGCGGAAAGCCTGCCGAACGAGACGTGATTATGCGACTGCACACAACGCAAGAAGATATTCCGAAGAATGCGGTCACCATCGACGCGACGGCACCGCTTGTCCGCGTCGTCGACGATATCCTCTCGAAATGCCATGAGAGCGGCCAATAGCGCGCGGGCAGCTTCCGGCGCTTTCCTCATAATCCGCGCAGGAACGGATTGGTGCGACGCTCGTCGCCGATCCGGCTGCCAGGCCCATGCCCGCAAATGAAGCCGACCTCATCCCCGAGCGGAAAGACCTTGTCGCGGATCGATTCCAGAAGCTGCTGGTGATTGCCGCCGGGCAGATCCGTTCTCCCGATCGAACCATTGAACAATACGTCGCCGAGATGGGCGAAACCCTGCTTCCGGTTGAAGTAGATGACATGGCCGGGCGCATGGCCGGGACAATGGAACACCTCGAATTCATGCTCGCCGAAGGAGACCTTGTCCCCCTCCTTCAAAAAGCGATCCGGCGTGACGTTGCGCACACCGCTGATGTTGAACATCTTGCCCTTGGCTTCGATATCCTCGAGCAGGAAGCGATCGTCCTCATGCGGGCCGATCACCTCGATGCCGAGTGCCTCGCGCACCTCGTCGGCACCGCCGGCATGGTCGATATGGCCGTGTGTCAGCCAGACGGCCTTCAAGGTGATGCCGTTCTCGCGTACCGTCTGCAGGATGACGTCGACATCGCCGCCCGGATCAACCACCACCCCCTCCTTTGTCTCTGGATCGAACAGGATGGTGCAGTTTTGTTCGAAAGGGGTCACCGGAATGATGCCGGCCTGGAGCATGGCCATGGAGCGCCTCGTCTTCTTGATCGTCTTGCTGCCGGTATAGCGGCAAACTCCCGGCAAAGCAGCCCCTGCCGCGTCAAAGAGATACGAACATAGGAGACGGGCTCTTCTGAGACGCAAAATATCCAGTTATTTCATATGGTTATTTTATCTTCTGGTCGAGCGATAGTCCGATCGCTTCTGGCGAACCGGAACACTCAGGCACTCGAAGCGTTGAGGATAAGTCTTTCAAGACAGAAGGAGAAAACCAGTGTCCTTGAAAAGAAATCTCCTGCTGGCCAGCTTCGTTCTTCTCGGCAGTGCAGGCTTGGCCGAGGCCGAGATGTCCGCCACCACCGCCACAGATATCGAAGTTCGCTCAGGCCCCGGCGCGCAATTTCCAACGGTCGGCGTCGCAACGCGCGGATCCGAGGCAACGCTGGATGGCTGCGTGGAAGGCAGTCGCTGGTGCCGGGTCGATGTCAATGGCATGCGCGGCTGGGTCTACGCGCAATATCTGAGCGTCGAGCAGAACGGCACATCGGTCGTCGTCCAGGACCACCGCGACGATCTTGGCATTCCCACGATCACCTACGAGCAGACCGACGCAATTACGACCGGCAGCGTTCAGCCGGCCCAGCCAGGTCCGAACGACCAATTGCTCGGTCCCGCTGACCAGAGCGGCGGCGATGTCGTCGCGATCACCCCGCCTGAGGAGGTTCGAACCTATATCGATGACAATCCGATCGATACCGTGCAGCTGAACGGCGATGTGGTTGTCGGCGCCACGGTTCCGCAGAATGTCGAGGTACACCGCATTCCGCACTACCAGTACAGCTATGTCGAAGTGAACGATCAACCAGTGCTGGTCGATCCCGGTTCGCGCCGCATCGTCTATGTCTACCGCTGATTCGCTCGCAAGATCGATCAAGATGGCAAGTTTTGCATGTGGCCGAGCGGCCGCATGTCGGCGCAACGGATTTCCTCTCGGATTTATCGAGGAATTCTCCCGTTTGAGTTGCTCTTCCATTTCCACCGCCCGATGCATGATGTAATCCTAATATCAGTGAGGACTATCGCTGCCTCCGGTATCGATCCGGGAGGCTGCGAGCGGGCATCCGGAAGCGTCTCCGGAATTTGAGGAGAAGGGCAGTCATGGAAAGTCTAGGGCCTATCATCACCCAACTGATAGCCGGCGCCATCGGCGGCAACGCCGCAAGCGCCGTTTTGAAGCAGGACGGGATCAATCTCGTTGCAAGAACGATCGCCGGTGCCATTGGCGGCCTCGGAGGCGGTGTCCTCCTCAATCTGATCGGCAGTGACGCCCTCACGGGCCTCGTTGCGCAAGGCATATCCGCGCTGGTCGCCGGCGGTGTACTCTCCGCGGTCGTCGGCGCGGTTCTTGGCCGCAAGTCGTAAACGTTTCAAGCCGCGCAAGCCGGACGAAGCAACTGGTCCGGTTTGCGCGCCTTCAGACCAAGTCATCCCTTCCCCCCACAGTGCGAGGATCACCGGCCCTCGCCACTTGATGGATGATTATTTCCTCTTCAGGCCCCATTCGCGGGATGCAGCGGAGAGAAATTGCAGGATATATTGGAGTTTTCGCCGGTTCGCGCTTAATTTCCCGATAGGGTCACGCCTTTTGAGCTACGCGCCATTGTGCGGAAGCAGTGGTTGGCGTAAAAATACGTCAATAAAGCTGACATATTTTTGCGTAAAATTTCGCGAATGCCCCAGAATAGGAAAGGAAATGCCACGGTGCCACGACAGATGAGCCAAAACGCGGCAAAGGCGGAGCTGCTGGCAACCCCGATGCAGAATGCGGGGAGCATCGATTTCGAGATCATCGAGCTGCTTTTCTTCGCCTACCGCGATTTCGTGTCGGACCCGGATCAGATCCTCATCAAGAGCGGCTTCGGCCGGGCTCATCACCGCGTCGTTCATTTCGTTAACCGAGAACCCGGCATGACCGTTGCGGACCTTCTGGAAACATTGCAGATCACCAAACAGAGTTTGGCGCGGGTTCTCAAACAATTGATCGATTCGGGTTATATTCGCCAAGTCGCCGGCCCCGAGGACCGGCGGCAGCGCAAGCTGTATCCGACGCAGTCGGGCCGCAACCTGGCTCTCGCGCTGGCAGAGCCGCAATCGCGCCGCATTGAGCGGGCATTCGAAGGCGCATCGGAGGCAACGCGCGAAAGCGTGAAGCGTTTCCTGAGGGGAATGCAGACCGAGAAATGACGGCAATTCAGGCCACGGGGCGGCCGGTTCGGAATACGTCAACAATATTCATGGGTAGGACAGGATCGAGACGGATCGAATGACGACAAAAGCAGCAATCTCGGACGATGCAGCACATCTTTTGGTCGTGGACGACGATACGCGTATCCGCGCCCTCCTCAACCGCTACCTCATGGAGAAGGGCTTTCGGGTAACGGCCGCCGCCGACGGCGCCGAGGCTCGCCGCAAGCTGGAAGGGCTCGACTTCGACCTCATCATCATGGATGTGATGATGCCCGGCGAATCCGGCATCTCGCTCACATCCAGCCTACGTGCGATCAAGAACATCCCTGTCATTATGCTGACGGCGCTTGCCGAAGCCGATTCGCGTATCGCAGGCCTTGAAGCCGGCGCTGACGACTATCTGCCGAAGCCCTTCGACCCGCGTGAGCTGGTTTTGCGCATCAACAATATCCTACGGCGCAACGCTCCCGCCGATTCCCCCAAAATCGAACTCGTGATGTTCGGACCCTACACGTTTTCCCTGACCCGCAAGGAACTCAAGAAGGCCACGGAGCTCATCCGCCTTACCGATCGCGAGCAGGAGATCATGCTGCTCTTCGCCAAGCGCGCCGGCGAGACGATCCCGCGCCACGAGCTGATCGGCAACGATGCCGAAGTGGGCGAACGCACGATCGATGTGCAGATAAACCGGCTGCGCCGCAAGATTGAAGACGATCCGGCGAACCCTATCTGGCTGCAGACGGTGCGTGGCATCGGCTACCGCCTTAGCATAGACTGAGACCCGCTCCGCGAGACCAAGTGATGGTGACATTCGATTCGATCAGACGCGACCAGGATCACACGCCGTCCAATGGATTGCGGTGGCTTTCGCGCTGGATGCGTCGCTATATCCTGCCGACCGGTCTCTATGCCCGCTCGCTGCTGATCTTCATTCTGCCGATGATCATCCTGCAGGCGGTGGTCACCATCGTCTTCATGGAGCGCCACTGGCAGATGGTGACGCAGCGGCTGTCGATGGCGACCACGCGCGACATCGCCGCCATCATCACCATCATCCAAACCTATCCGCAGGATGCCGACTATTCCGCCATCACCCAGATGGCACGCCAGAAGCTCGATCTCGCCATCTCGATCGAGCCGGGCGGCGAATTGCCGCCGCCCCGCGAAAAGCCATTCTTTTCGATCCTGGATGGCATCCTCAGCGACGAAATCCGCGATCAGATCAACCTGCCCTTCTGGATCGACACGGTCGGTAATTCCAGCCTGGTCGAGATCCGCATCAAACTGCCCGACAAGGTGCTGCGCGTCTTCGCCAAGCGCAGCCAGACCTATGCGTCGAACACGCATATCTTCATCCTTTGGATGGTCGGCACTTCGCTGGTGCTGATCGGCATCGCAGTCTTGTTCCTGCGCGGCCAGATCCGCCCGATCCTAGCGCTGGCTCAGGCTGCCGAAAGCTTCGGCAAGGGGCAGCGGCTGGAAAACTACTCTCCGCGCGGCGCCGACGAAATACGCCGGGCGGGCCTTGCCTTCATCCTGATGCGCGAGCGCATCGAGCGGCAGATCGAGCAACGCACGGCAATGCTCTCGGGCGTGAGCCACGATCTGCGCACCGTTCTCACTCGTTTCAAACTGCAGCTCGCCCTCGTTGGCGACAATCCGGATCTCGCCGGCCTCAGCGAAGACGTCGAGGATATGCAGAGCATGCTCGAAGGCTACATGGCCTTCGCACGCGGCGAAGCCGAGGAAGATGTCGGGCAATTCAAGCTCAGCGACATCCTCGATAAGATCCGGCAGGACTTCACGCTGCACGGCAAGTCCATGAGCTTCTCCATTGAAGGAGATGACGAAATCTCCGTTCGACCAAATGCCTTTACCCGTCTGGTGACGAACCTGGCCACCAATGCCCGCCGCTATGCCAACAGCCTGCGTGTCGAGGCCAAGCACAGCGCCAAGTGGCTGACGATCGTCTTCGATGACGACGGACCGGGCATCCCCGTCCAGGCGCGTGAGGACGTCTTTAAGCCGTTCTTCCGGCTGGATTCGGCGCGCAATCTCGACAAGTCGGGCACCGGCCTCGGCCTTGCCATCGCCCGCGACATCGCCCGCAGCCACGGCGGCAACGTGACGCTCGGCGACAGCCCGCTCGGGGGCTTGCGCGCTACCATCCGTATTCCGGCCTGAGGGAGGCACAATATGCCGATCGATATTGACGGCATGCATTGGCTGAATGCGCCGCCGGTATGGGAAATGAACCAGGGACGTTTGTTCGTCCGATCCGGCAACAAGACCGATTTCTGGCAGGAAACCTATTATCGCTTCCATCGCGACAATGGTCATTTTCTTGGAAAGTCCCGCCGTGGCGATTTCACGGCAGAAGTGACCTTCATCGGCCACTATGACGCGCTCTATGATCAGGCCGGCCTTATGATCCGCCATGATTCCAGGCACTGGATGAAATGCGGGATAGAATATACCGACGGCGCCAGGCATTTCAGCGTCGTCGTCACCAATGGCAACTCCGATTGGTCCGCCTTCCGCCTCGATCACGAATTCGATGCCATGTCGGCCCGCGTCACCCGCAACGGCGACGCTCTCTTCATCCAGTACCGCACTGACCGGATGAACGAGTGGCGCATGGCGAGACTCGCCTGGTTCGATCCAACGCTGGGGGAGGTCTTGGTCGGCCCGGCCTTCTGCTCTCCACAGCGCGAAGGCTTCGAAGCGGAGTTCCTCGATTTCGGACTGACCGATCCAGTATCAAGAGATATTCACTGACCCTTCCCTCGCCTATTGCGCAAGGGACAGGGCTCACATCATCTTCTTGCCATTCGGCACCGGCTGCGTGATCGCGGCCAAGACGATCGCACCCGACTCGTCCTCGAAACCAAGGGTCAGCACCTCGGAGCGCACCGGTCCGATCTGGCGCGGCGGAAAATTGACCACGGCCAGCACCTGCCGGCCGACAAGGGTTTCCGGCGTATAGTGCACGGTGATCTGCGCAGAGGAGCGCTTAATGCCGATCTCCTGTCCGAAATCGATCCTGAGCTTGTAGGCAGGCTTGCGCGCTTCCGGAAAGGTCTCCGCTTCGACGATCGTCCCGACGCGAATATCCACCCTCTCGAAATCGCCGTAGGTGATCTCCTCCGCCATGTCCCACCCTTTATCGAAAACCTGGACCGATTGGGGGGTTATGGAAACGCCCAATTGTTCCATCCGTTTGCTTCTACGCAATTTTGGGCGTAAGACCGCCGTGCGCTTTTCCCGAAATTGCTTTAGCCCGCCAGTTCCTGCGCCCGTTTGCGAGCCGCTTCGAGAGCCGCGTCGAACAAGGGTTGCATGCCATCCTCCGCCATCAGCACGCTCAGCGCAGCAGCGGTCGTTCCGCCAGGAGAGGTCACGTTCTGGCGCAGACGCGAAGCGTCGTCGGGAGACTGGTGCAGCAATTCACCAGCCCCCGCGACGGTTTCCCGTGCAAGCCGCATGGCGAGGTCCGCCTGCAGGCCGAGCTTCCGGCCCGCCTCCGCCATGCATTCCACGAGATAGAAAACATAGGCAGGCCCGCTACCCGAGACTGCAGTCACCGCATCGATATCAGCCTCGTCAGGCACCCATTCGACGGGGCCGGATACCTTCAAAAGGCTCTGAACCAATTGCCGCTGACGGTCGCTTACACGCGCATTTGCAAAGGCACCGGTGACGCCGCGCCCGACCATGGCGGGTGTGTTCGGCATGGCGCGCACCATCGCCGCGTCACCCAGATTAGCTTCCAGCGAGGACAGCGTCTTGCCCGCGGCGATGGAAACGACGACAGTTCCCTCGCCCATGACAGACTTGAACGGCGGCAGAACCGCATCCATGATCTGCGGCTTGACGGCGATGAAAAGGACACTCGCCGTCATGCCTTTCGGAACCTCGATGACATGGCTTGCGCCGGCATCCGCAATCATTTTCCGCATTGCATCGGCCGGGTTGGGATCGACGACGATGACCGATGATCCCGGTACGCCGCTCTTCAGCCATCCCGTCAGCAACGCGCCACCCATATTGCCCGCGCCGATCAGGACGACCGGCCCGGAGGATGCAAATGCGTTGGCGGATTGTTCACCTGTCATGTCACGCTTCGCCCACCGTTTCGAAAAGGACTGCTTCCATGGCGCGGCTGGCATCGAGGCCGGACCATACCACGAACTGGAAAGCCTGATAGTAGGCCTCGCAAGTGTCAAGCGCGTTGGAAAGCAGCACCTCCACCTGTCGGTTGGTGGGCTCGGCCCCTCCGGACAAGAGCAGTGATTGGCGGAAGATGACGATATCTTCCTGCCGCCACAAATCGAAGTGGCCCATCAGCACCTGCCCGTTGATGCAGGACAGAAGCTTGATCACCTCATTGACACGCGGATCAGGAACTTTGACATCGAACGCGCAGGCTATATGCAGCGCCTCGAATTCCTCCATCCAGGAGAACGAGACGTGATAGTCGGTCCATCGCCCTTCGACGGTCATGGCGATTTCGTCTTCGCCGGACCGTTCGAACGACCAGTCGTTGTTGGCAGCAACGAATTCGATCATGTCGACCGGATTCGATTGTCGTTCGACTTCCATTTCCATAAGGCTCATGCAGCACCTTCTTGACCGGATCGGTTGCAGTTTTCCCGTGGCTCGACACTGAAAGAACGCAAACAATTTTACTCCGGAAACATCCTCGGG
Organism: Rhizobium sp.; assembly: GCA_039593415.1. GTDB lineage: Bacteria > Pseudomonadota > Alphaproteobacteria > Rhizobiales > Rhizobiaceae > Rhizobium. The sequence continues at coordinate 11,226 of JBCNPI010000042.1, forward strand.
ATGATGTTCAACGGCTGCCAGACTAACGCTTCCACCATGCCCGGGGCTTACCAAGTCCGTTTCGAATCATCATTTAAAATCAGTGTATAGCGGCATGCCCGGCACGCCAGCCCCTGAGTGGTAATTTTGGAAACGGCACTGTGGAAAGCTCTTCCGGCGTCTATTCAGAAGGGAGTCATAACCGACTCTGGCGATTGGCTTTTTTGCCTATGTCCACAGGTGGAAAAACTGACGCAAATTTTCAGAGGAAAAGGTGCGGCAAACGGATGCCGCGCCAATCCGCAAACAGAAGTCCAAGCTTATTTACCGTCGGAAGCAAGCTTGGCTTCGAGCGCTTCGATTCTTGCGAGCAGCGCCTCGTTTTCGTCGCGCGCCTTGATCGCCATTTCGCGGACGGCTTCGAACTCCTCACGCTTGACGATATCCATGCTGTTCAGCCAGCGCTCGGCCTGGGCGTTGAAGGCGGTCTCGATTTCGCGGCGCACGCCCTGGGCAGCACCGGCAGCATCGGTCATCAGCTTGGCGAATTCATCCAAGATTCGGTTCGGTCCAGTGCTCATGGCAATCTCCTTGCGGCCGTCGGCCCTCAACGGTCAGGCATCGATATGGGCCAGATAGTGCTGAGGTAGGATTTCCGGGGGGCCGATGCAAGCAAATTGAGATAGGACGGGACAACCCACCCAACGACCTCGGGCGGATCAACAATCGACTTGACCGTTTCGGCAGCGAACGCCATGTTCCGCGCATATTTCGCTATATAGCATGACCCTGTTCCGAATTGGCACGGTGCTTTCGGGAATCATGCTGCAACGGGCCTGACGATCTTGCTGACATCCGCTAACTTCGCCGCCATTCTGCCGTTTCCGGATATCGATCCGGTCGCCGTCTCTCTCGGCCCGGTTTCTGTCCATTGGTACGGGCTTGCCTATGTCGCGGGTATTCTGCTCGGCTGGTTCTATGCGAGGCGGCTGGTCGACAACGGCAAGCTCTGGCTGAACGATACCGCGCCGATGACGCGCCAGCATCTGGATGACTTTATCCTCTGGGTCGCCTTCGGCATCGTTCTCGGCGGCCGCATCGGCTATATCCTCTTTTACGACCTCGATCCTGTGCTCGCCAATCCAATCCGCGCCATCGAGGTTTGGAATGGTGGCATGTCCTTCCACGGCGGATTAATAGGCACGACTATCGCCATGATCTTGTTTGCGAGGCGCAACCGGATCCCAGCCTGGAGTCTGTTCGATATCGTCGCCGCCGTCGCGCCGATCGGCCTGTTCTTCGGCCGCATCGCCAATTTCATCAATGGCGAGCTTTGGGGCCGGGTCAGCGACGTTCCGTGGGCGATGGTCTTCTGCAGCCCGCATGTCATCGCCGCCCATAACGGTGTCTGCCCCGCCGGTCCCGATCCGCGCCACCCCAGTCAGCTCTACGAAGCCGGCATCGAGGGCATTATTCTCTTCCTGCTGCTCTTCATCCTGACCCGCTGGGCGCTGGCGTTGAAAAAGCCGGGCACGGTCAGCGGTATTTTTGTCATCGGCTATGCCTTCTCGCGTATTTTTGTCGAATTCTTCCGTCAGCCTGATGAGCAGCTCGGTTATCTGCTCGGCACGAACTGGCTGACGATGGGGATGGTGCTGTCGCTTCCGATGGTCGCTATCGGCCTATGGGCTGTCATCCGCGCCAGGCAGGCAGGGGCAAGGCAGATGGCTTGAGGTGGGGTTCAATACGCGTGGTCCTTGCGGGAACGGCTCCCAGCCTTTCAAGCCCATGCACTAGCGAAAGCAAAGAATGACGACGGCGCTCGGGGAAAAAATCAAAACCATCATCCGCACCAACGGGCCGTTGAGCATCACGGATTATTTTTCGCTGTGTCTCGCCGATCCGGTGCATGGTTATTACAAGACGCGTGAACCCTTCGGCCAATCCGGCGACTTCGTCACCGCGCCTGAAATCAGTCAATTGTTCGGCGAAATGATCGGTGTCTTCATGGTACATGCCTGGCAGCGGCATGGAACGCCGGCCGAGGTACGTCTCGTCGAAATCGGACCTGGCCGCGGCACGATGATGTCGGACATGCTGCGCGTCATCAGCAAGCTGGCGCCGCCGCTCTACGACCTCATGTCGGTGCATCTCGTCGAAACCAGCGAGCGTCTGCAGGGCTTCCAACGCCAGACACTCGAAACCTACGGCACAAAAATCTCCTGGCATACGGATTTCGGCGAAGTGCCAGAGGGTTTTACCCTGCTCGCCACCAATGAGCTCTTCGACGCCATTCCCATCCGCCAGTTCGTCCGCACGGCCAACGGTTTCCGAGAACGCACGGTCGGCCTTGATGTGAGTGACAAACTGACCTTTACGGCGGGCGTCGCCACGCTCGATCCGGCACTTCTTCCCGAGGGTGGGCTTCCTCCAATCGGCGCGATTTTCGAAATCGCGCCCGCCCGCCAGGCCGTTATGACGACGATCTGCGACAGGCTGGCAGCTTACGGCGGTACGGCACTCGCCATCGATTACGGGCACATGTCAACGAGCTTCGGCGACACGCTGCAGGCCGTGCGCATGCATGAATACGACCCGCCGCTGGACCATCCCGGTGAGGCAGACCTCACCAGCCATGTCGATTTCCAGCATCTGGCGCAAACTGCCCTCGCCTCCGGCATGCACATCAACGGCTGCTGCCATCAGGGCGACTTCCTGGTCGGGCTTGGCCTGCTGGAGCGGGCAGCGGCACTCGGCCGGGATCAGGATGCGGCAACCCAGGAGAACATCCGCGTTGCCGTGGAAAGGCTCGCAGGCGCCGGCGAAGGCAAGATGGGAGAGCTCTTCAAAGTGCTGGCGGTATCGAGCCCGGCGATCGATCTCCTGCCCTTTCGTCCTATTAGCTGAAGCTTGATCACCAATCCTGCGGATTGACATCGCGCGCCGGGCCGGGTCAACATCCCGGTCAAATCGAACTGCTTCGCTGCGGCTGCGTTATGTCAAGCACGACAGGCCGCACCGGATACCAAGGAACACTCTCGTTGCCGACACCACTTGCAAGCACGCTGCTGAGCGCCGCCGAGGCTGCCGGTATTCGCCACGGCTATTTCACTCGCGCCGGCGGCGTCTCCGAAGGCTTGTATCGCGGGCTGAACGTCGGCCTCGGTTCGCATGACGATCGCGAGCATGTGCAGGAAAACCGGCGCCGCGTCGCCGGCTGGTTCGGCTTGCCCGTCAAGCAGCTCGCCACCGTGCATCAGATCCATTCGCCCGATGTGGTGACTATCGGTACACATTACGACGGCAGCCGGCCGCAGGCCGATGCAATGGTGACGGCAACGCCGGGTATCGCAATCGGCGTGCTCGCAGCCGATTGCGGCCCCATCCTCTTCGCCGATCCCAAAAACCGGGTTATCGGCGCAGCCCACGCTGGCTGGAAGGGCACGCTGACCGGCGTGCTGGAAAATACCATCGACGCGATGGTGGCGCTCGGAGCAAAGCGAGAGGCAATCATTGCCTGCCTCGGCCCCTCGATCAGCCAGGCAAGCTATGAAGTCGGTCCCGAATTCGTCGAGCGCTTTCTCGCTTACGATCCCGATTATGCCAAATATTTCGCGTCATCCGCGCGGGCTGGCCATGCCATGTTCGATCTCCAGTCTCTGACGGTCGATCGGCTGCGCAAGGCTGGCGTCACGGCAGAAAGCCTGAACCTCTGCACCTATCCGGACACGGAGCGCTTCTTCTCCTATCGGCGCACGACACATGCGAAGGAGCCGGATTACGGACGCCAGATTTCCGCCATCGCTATCGGGGAGGCAAGCTAGTATGGCCCTGCATTTCGAACGCAGCGAATTCGATGCTCGTCTGGCACGACTGCTCGCAAGAATGCAGGAGGAAAAGCTCGATGCCATGATGCTCTTCGCACAGGAGAGCATGTATTGGCTGACAGGCTACGATACGTTCGGCTATTGCTTCTTCCAGACGCTGGTCGTCAAGGCGGACGGGTCTCTGACGCTTCTGACGCGCTCGGCCGACCTTCGCCAGGCACAGCTCACATCCATTATCACCGACATTCGCATCTGGGTCGATCGCGTCAATGCCGATCCGACGCTCGACCTCAAGGAGCTTTTATCCGATCTCGATCTTCTCGGTGCCCGCATCGGCATTGAATACGACACCCATGGCATGACTGGCCGCATCGCCCGGCTGCTCGACCATCAGCTTGCCAGCTTCGGCCAGATCGTCGACGCCTCCTATCTGATCAGCCGCCTGCGTCTAACCAAGAGCCCAGCGGAAATCGTCCACGTCGAGCGCGCCGCCGCGCTGGCCGACGACGCCCTGGACGCAGCGCTCTCTCTGATCAAGCCCGGCGCGGATGAGGCCGATATTCTCGCGGCCATGCAGGGCGCCATCTTTTTCGGCGGAGGCGATTATCCCGCCAACGAATTCATCATCGGCTCGGGCGCGGAAGCCCTGCTGTGCCGCTACAAGTCCGGCCGACGCAAGCTCGACGCCGACGACCAGCTCACGCTCGAATGGGCCGGCGCCCATGCTCACTATCACGCCGCCATGATGCGCACGATCGTCATCGGCACTCCAGGCCATCGCCATCGCGAACTCTACAGTGCCTGCCAGGAAACCCTGCAGGCGATCGAAACGATCCTGATGCCCGGGCATACCTTCGGCGACGTATTCGACAAGCACGCCAGGATCATGGACGAGCGCGGCCTCGCAAGGCACCGGCTGAACGCCTGCGGCTACTCGCTCGGCGCCCGCTTCTCTCCCTCATGGATGGAACACGAAATGTTCCATATGGGCAATTCGCAGGAGATTCAGGAGAACATGTCGCTCTTCATCCACATGATCATCATGGACTCCGACAGCGGAATGGCAATGACCCTCGGACAGACCTATCTGACGACCTCGCAGGCTCCGAGAGCCCTTTCCCGCCACCCTCTCGAATTTCTTAACCGTTAGGGGCGTAAGATAGCGATCCTGGACCGTCAGACCGTCGGGAGAAAGGATCGCGTCTATGGGACTGGTCAGGATAACGTTGACTGTCGCCGGCTTTTGCCTCGCGCTCTCCGCCTGCAACACCACGGACGCTCTGACGCCGCCCGAGGCCATCGGCGATGTCGGCTCGAGCCCGGTTACGCAGCGCGATGTCGAGCGTATGGCCTCCGCGCCGCAACGCCGGCAGGTCCATCAGGACACGCAGGACAGCTACGGCTATCAGCAGCAGACCTCACAGCAGGCATACCAGCCGCAAAGCTACGGCGGGAGCGGCACGCTCGACGAGCAAGCATCCGCACTGAGATCGAACGGCACCAATCCTTACGCTTCCCGCCCCCTCGACAGCTCTCGGATCGCCTCCATCGCTCCGACCAGCAATTCGTCTTCGGAGGCTGACGAGCAGCGCGAGGCCGACCGGCGCCTGTCGGACGATCCACAACCTCGCCTGCAACAGCAGGCTGCCGAAGACCCCCAGCCGGAACAACAGCAGGCATCATTGCCGCCTTCCAATGCCGCCGGCGGCAACAGCATCCGCTTCCTGCCTATCATCGGCGCTCCCGTCGAAGCAGTCACGCCGCTTTCGCGCCAGCTCGGCGCCGACGCACGTTCGCTTGGCCTCACCATCAAGAACTCAAGCGACTCCAGCGCCGCCTATATTCTGAAGGGCTATCTCTCCGCCTTCCAGGATGGCCCGCAGATCTCCGTGACCTATGTCTGGGACGTATTGGATGGCAACGGCAACCGCGTCCACAGAATACAGGGTTCGGAAAGCGCGCCGCTCAAGCGCGGCGATCCATGGTCGGCCGTTCCTCCGACTGTGATGCAGAAAATTGCCACCAAGACCATGTCGGAATTCAATTCCTGGCGCGATTCCAGCGGTGGATAGCCGCAAGCTTTTCAGAAATATGAAAGCTAACGCACCTCACCCCCTTGCATTCGAGAGCAAGGCGGTTAAAAGCGCGGCTATCAGGTTGGTAACAGGCGGGCCACAATGAAGGTTTTCGCAGGCAATTCGAACCGGCATCTTGCCGAAGCGATCTGCAATTATCTTAACGTTCCCTTGGGCAAGGCCAGCGTCAGGCGCTTCGCAGACCAAGAAATCTTCGTCGAAATCCAGGAGAACGTGCGCGGCGAGGATGTGTTCGTCGTTCAGCCAACATCGTTCCCGGCCAACGACCATCTCATGGAATTGTTGATTATGATCGATGCCATGCGGCGCTCTTCGGCGCGGCGCATCACAGCGGTTCTTCCCTATTTCGGCTATGCCCGCCAGGATCGCCGCGCCTCCGGGCGCACACCGATCTCCGCCAAGCTGGTGGCCAACCTCATCACTGAGGCCGGAGCCGATCGCGTGCTGACGCTCGATCTCCATGCCGGCCAAATCCAGGGCTTCTTCGATATCCCCACGGACAATCTATACGCATTGCCGATCCTGACACGCGATATCAAGGCGAACTACGATATCGGCAACGTCATGGTCGTCTCGCCCGATGTCGGCGGCGTCGTGCGCGCCCGTGCGCTCGCCAAACGCCTGGACTGTCTGCTGGCGATCGTGGACAAGCGCCGTGATCGTCCGGGTGAGTCCGAAGTGATGAACATCATCGGCGAAGTCACCGGCAAGGATTGCCTCCTGATCGACGATATCGTCGATTCGGGCGGTACGCTCTGCAACGCCGCCGATGCCCTGCTCGCACGAGGCGCGGCAAGCGTCACAGCCTATATCACCCACGGAGTTCTCTCCGGCGGCGCCGTGACCCGCGTTGCAAACTCGCAGCTGAAGGAACTGGTGATCACCGATTCCATTCAGCCGACGACAGCCGTGCTGTCCGCGCCGAATATTCGCGTCATCACGACGGCAGGCCTCATCGGCGAAGCCATCAATCGCACCAGCCAGGAAGAATCGGTTTCCAGCCTGTTCGACTAAGGCTGGCTATAGCCAGATGACTTCAGGCCGAAATGACATAAGATATGAATCCGCTCTAGAATCAAAGAAGTAGAGCGTGATATCATCAGAAAACCGCCTACACTTTTCGGCATCATGCTCTAGCCCTCAGGCGGCCTTTGCTCTTGCGGGATGTGCCTGTTTCCATGCCAGCAGGCCGATTCCGATCAGGCCGGAAACGAAGACCGCGGCGCCCGACCCCATGATCGAAGGCCCGATGCCGAACCCCGCAAACAGCGTTGGCGACATCAAATAAGCCAGAAGCAGGCCGGTGAAGATTGCGCACATCAATAGACGATAGACCTGCGCCAGGCGATGCGGCTCGGCGCGCGTCTGCATCAGATGCAGCATGGCAAGGTTCTCGAAAGGACCATTGATCGCTGCGAAGCACGCGACAATCATGAGTGATATCCGGTCGTGCATGAGCGGCAGCAGAAACACTCCCGATCCGAAAATAAGCTTTGCCGCGATGATCCAGACCACGGGCCGGCGTGGCTTCATGCTGCTGAGGATGAGATTGGTCGTGACGTTACCGACCCCGTAAGCTGTCATCATCAAGCTGTAGTCCGTCAGCGGGTCGGCACTGGTTTCGCGCAGGTGGAGGATCATGCCGAGCAGAATTCCCATCGCCCAGGCGACGTTGCCCATCAGGTTGGTGAACAGGCCATAGAGAATTGCCGCATGGCCACGCGCCACCCGCCATCCGCCGAGAACGCCATCCACGACGGCCGTCATTCCCGAAAAATCCCGCCGCCGCGGGGCGGCGGGAAGCTTTGCCACCGCCAGCCAGACTGCAAGAGCGGAAAGCAGAAAGGTTGCCGCGGTGACCGTGAAGAATTGCGATTTCGGCAGGAACCCGTTCACGAGCGCGATCAGGCTCGGCCCGAGGATGCGCGCCATGCGGCGCGTGGCATCGAACAACCCGTTCGTCGCATGCCGGACGTCCGGGTCGACGGCAATCGTCGGCAGCGTTGCCTGCAGCGATGGGTCGAATGCTGAGGTGAGCAACGCGATGCATCCTGCAAGCACCATCAGCAGCGGCAGACTCATCAGATGCAGAAGACCGGCAAGCGACAACATCAGCAACAGAGTTGCGCGGACAAGATCGCTTCCAATCATCGTCGTGCTATGCCGCCAGCGATCCGTAACGATACCGCCAAAGAGGCTGCCGAACAGCAGCGCGCCGGACTGCAGCGCGGATACATATCCGGCGTTGCTGCCGATGAAATCCGCCGCGATCCAGACGACCGCGACCATGTAGAATTCGGAGCCTGTCGCCGCCAGCACCTGACCGGCCCATAGAAGAGAGATTGAGCGTTGGCCCAGCGGCTTCAGGACAAACATGATCGCGGTCTGATTTCGGACTGGTTTATTTCATGACCTGGCCGTTGACCGTCACGCTGCCGGTATCGGAGAGATCGATATCCCAGCGCGAACGCCCATCCGCATCCGTCTTGGCAAAGCCCTTGGCCATCATCAGGCCGAAAGAGAGCTGGGAAAGATCAGCCTTGGTCTTGGCCGCCTCCTGCACCGCGGCAATCGTCTTGTCGAGATCGCGGGCGAGAACCGTCATCTTCATGGAAACGCGATCCTTCTCGGTGAGCCATCCGCGAAGGCTGCCGGTAGCTTCGACATCATAGAGGCCGGACACGGCGCTGATCTTCGGGAAGTTGACGGTCATCGTCCCGTCCGGGAACATGGCCTTCTGCAGCTTCTCGTCCAAGGTGACCTTGTTGTCCAGATCCTTGAAATCGGTATCCTTCAGGACATCCAACATGGCGGAAAAGTTCAGGTTCGGCATCTGCACCTGAACGTCCGCCGTATCGGGAATGAAGGCGGCATAATCGTCAGGCATCAGCTCCGAGGCCAGAGTGAGCTTTTCCGCGCTCAATCCGAAATCGGCGTTCATGGCATTGGTCGGCCCTGCGACCTTGAAGAAATAGCCCATCTTCTGCAGCCCGCCATTGCCGAATGGCGTGGTAACCGCAATGTCCTTTATGGCAACCGATTCGTTGAAGGAACCGACGATCGGCATGATATCCAAAAGAAGTGCCTTGAGCGCCTGGCTGTTCGCGTCCGAAAGGGTCTTCTCATCCTTATGCTCGGAAACGAACTGCAAAAGGGAGTTGACCCCCTTCAACGGCAACTTCGTGGCTCCCATGTCGAAATCGATTGCCGCAACCTTGACTTCGCCGAGCGTCGCATCGTTTGACGAAATCTTGTTGTAGAGCGACTGCAGGCTGCCGTTCATCTTGATGTCGAGCCTGCCCGGCTCGCCGCTGTCGGCGGAAGACAATGCATAGACAAGGCTGTCGGCAGTGGCATCGTTCTTCTGGACGCCATTGTTTTCGTCCTTCGTCTTGGTGGCGAAGGTGATACCTTGCCCCTTCATATCTGCCGAACGCAGATAATGCAGGGCCGGATCGAAAACGCCCTTGAAGGTCGATGACGCCAATGCATAGCGAAATTCGTTGTCGGGACCGTTGCCGGGCTTGGAGCGCGCCGTCACATCCAAGGCATTGTTGCCTTCAATATTCCAAAGACCGCTGTCGAGCGGCGTCGCCAGCATCGTCAGCGGCTTGAGGCCGCTGATATCGAAGCCGCTGACATCCAGCTTCTCGATAAGCTTCTGCAGGTCGTAGGTAACCTGGTAGTGCGCGTCCGCCGGCTTGACCGAGATCGCGCCGCTCTTTGCGATATCTTCGGGCAAAAAATAGGTCAGGTTGCCGTAGAGATCCTTCGCACCCTGTTCGCTGATGTCCGCCGCCTGCACACTGCCGACAACGCCAGCAGCAACGACAGCCGCCGCAGCAACCGCTTTTAAACGCATAACTCACCCCCAAATACGATGGAAAAGAAACGTGAAAATCAGACTTGGCCCTGTCGGGCCTCTATGTGGAACTTTACCGACGCCCTGATACATGGGCTTACCCTCAAACCTCAAGGCTTTTTCATCACCTGCCCGTTGACCGTCACAGTCCGATCTTCATCCATGGTGATGTCCCAGCGCAGACGGCCGTCCGGATCGGTTTTGGCAAAGCCCTTGGCCGCCAGCAAGCTGAACGAAACGTTGTTCAGACGCGGCTGGACCCTGGCTGCTTCCTGAATGGCGGCTACCGTCTTGTCGAAATCGCGCGCCAGAATCGTTGCCTGAAGAGAAAAGCCCGAATGAGGCTTGGTCGAGGCCTTCAGCTCGCCGGACATCTCGACATCATAAACACCGGACGTCGCGCTGATTTTCGGGAACTCCAGCGTTCCATATCCGCTGGGAAACATGGTCCGTTTCAGCGCCTCGCCGGAGACCGGGGCCGCTCGCGGGGCAACCGCATCGAGCGCTGCGTCGATGAGACCGGCGAAATCGATGTTGGGCACGCCAAGCTGCACGTCCAGCGCCGCAGGCAGGAAAGCCGCATAAGCCGCCGGAACAAGACCCGCATCGGGCATGAATTGCTCCGCCCGCACCTCCAGATTGACATTGGATGCCTTGGTCAGGCCATCCATTCTGAACCTATAGTCGATGCGCTTGACGCCGACCTTGCCCTTTTCCGTCGCCACCAGGGCATTGTTCAAGATCACGCTCTTGCTGAGCGAGCCGAAAACCGGCAGGGCGCGGTGCACGAGCTGCTCGAACTTTTCGCTGCCGCTTTCCGAAAGCTGCTTGGTCTTGATATGTTGAACGAAGAAACGAATAAGCGCCTGCAGATCCTGAGCCGGCAGGCCTGTGGCGGTTACATTGGTGTCGACGCTCTCGGCACTGAAGGTTATGGGCGAACCATCCGGTCGCACGGTCAATTGTTCGCTCAGACGCTGCAGCGTGCCTTGCATTTGCAGATCGACCTTCCCCGCTTCGCTGCTGTCCGTGACCGTATGGGCGAAGGAGGCGCTATCGATGGTGGCTTCGACCTTGCGCCCACTTCTCGGGCCGCTGCCGACACTGGAGAATTTCATCCCGCTGCTCTTGATGCCCATCGACCGCATCATTTCGATTGTCGGATCGAAAATACCGTCGAAGGAGCTGGAAGCGACGGAGTAAGCGATATCGGAGGTCGGCGAATGCAGGGCGACATCGAGGCTGTTGTCGCCCGTCAGATGCCACTTCCCTTGTTCGACCGGCTGGGCGAAGAGGGAGAGTGGCTTGAAGCCCATAACCGAAAACGCGCTGGAGTTGATCTTGTCAAAGAACTTCCCGAGGTCGTAGGTGATCTCGTACTGATCGCCTGCCGGCTTGACAGTCACGAAATCGCTCCTGGCAAGATCATGCGAAAGCGAATGCGTCAGGACGTTGCGAAGTTCCTTGGCGCCCTGCTCATTGACATCGGCTGCCTGTGAGGCACCGGCAAGACCCATGGAAAAAACCGCGGCGGCGATGACCCTGGAACGCATGCCCGATCTCTCCTTCTGATCCCGAACGATTGCATTCGACTGTTGATGGGGTCGAGCATATATGTCAAGTCGTTGATAGAGGCCGCGCCTCGGGCTTGTTCGGGCAGTTGCAATGTCACCACAAAGCCTCGCATTCGGGGGTGCTTGCACCTTTGGCCTCTTTGTATTATACGCCACGCGTCCGCGTAGACACCCTTGGAGGCAACGCGGATGAGGCAGGGCTCGTCCCTCCTCCAGTTCAGCCGATATGGCCATGGCCAATCGGATGAGCTCTCCAAATAACCTCGAAAGGAATAGCCATGAGCCACGAAAGCTACGAGCTCAAGGCCGAGGCGCGCGAACGGGTTGGTAAGGGGTCCGCCCGTGAACTTCGCCGCAACGGTTTGATTCCCGCTGTCATCTATGGTGACAAGCAGGCCCCCATTTCCATCGCTATCAACACCAATGAGGTGACGAAGCGCATCCACGCCGGCGGCTTCCTCACGACGGTCGCAACGATCGACGTCGGCGGCAAGAAGATCAAGGTTCTGCCGAAGGACTACCAGCTCGATCCGGTCCGTGATTTCACGGTTCACGTCGATTTCCTGCGCGTCTCCGGCAACACCGCTGTTACGGTCGAAATCCCGGTTCACTTCGAAAACCACGAGAAGTCTCCGGGCCTCAAGGCTGGCGGCGTGCTGAACATCGTTCGTCACGAAGTCGAAGTTCACTGCCCGGCCGATGCCATCCCCGAATTCTTCACCGTTGACCTCAGCGGCCTAAAGAGCGGCGACAGCATCCATATCTCGGCCGTGAAGCTGCCGAAGAACGTGACCCCGGTCATCGCCGACCGCGACTTCACGATCGCAACGATCGTTGCTCCGGCAGCCGGCCTTGCTGAAGACGAAGCAGAAGGCGGCGAAGAAGCCAGCGCCTGATTGGCATCTTGAACGTAAGACGATCGAACCCGCCTCCCTTCGGGACGGCGGGTTTTTTCGTGCCGCAGAATAAATATTAGAAGTAGTAAAAATATAAACTTCTTGGAATCTATACTTTCGTTGATTTCCATTAACCCCAGAATTTCAGCAACATTTAACAGATTCATGAAAATCTGCGCGAAAGAGTTGTAGAAAGCGGCACCCCAAGATCCGCTGGTCTATGGCTGGGGAGCTAATGGAATTATGAGCCATTCGGTCGAAAACAGGTTTTTCGCGATCGTTTGCGGTGCGCTGCTGGTTTTCGTGGCGCCGCTCTTCATCCTGTTCCTTTTTCTGTCGTCCGAACGCGCCGAAAAGGAAATCAAGGATCATATAACCGTTCTTCTCGTCGCCAATGCCCAGGCGCTGGCAAAGCCGCTATGGGATCTGGACGAGGACAGCGTAACCCAGATCAGTGCAACGACGGTTGCTGAAGGCGCGATCGTCCGCGTCAACGTCCGCGATCTTTCCGGCCAGCTCGACGTCACGCAATCGACCATTCCGAAATCCTATAAGGGCAATCTCGAATCGGTCGATCGGCCGATCATCTATAACGGCGTGGATGGCGCGAAGCGGCTCGGTACTATCACCGTCTATTACCCCCAGCTCGGCCTCTTCGACGGGCTGAAGAACGAAGAAATCGTCTTCATTTCCATCTTCATCTTCGCCGTGCTGACGGTCTTCGGCGCAGCGCTGATCGGCAACCGCATCTTCGTCATCCAGCCGCTGATGCGGCTGACACATGCCATCGAAGCCACACGGCGGCTTGGCTCGCGCCATCATGTCGACTGGCAATCAAACGATGAAATGGGTCGGCTTGCCAGCAGTTTCAACGACATGCAAAGCAAGCTCCAACGCGAGGAAAACGAGCTGAAGCTTGCCCATCGCCGGGCCACCGATACCTATAATCTGACGCCCGCCATGCTCTTTTCGCTCGACAAGGACGATTGCATCGCGGCCGTCAGCGACTATTGGCTTGCCACCACGGGTTACGATCGCGCCGACGTGATCGGGCGCGAGTTTGCAAGCCTGGTCCCGCCGGAATCGCGCGCTCAATATATCGAGCGCAAACGCGGCAACCATGACAGTGCGGCACGCCTGGCGGTGACGGTAAAATTTCTGTGCCGGGACAGACGTGTCATGGACATTCTGATCCTCGAGACCACAGCGATCCAGGATGGTCTGTCGCTCTCTGTCATGACCGACGTCACCGAACTCAAGCAGTCCGAAGACCGCAACCTGCGGCAGGCGATTACCGACCATCTGACCGGTCTTCTCAACCGCCAGGGCTTCGAGAGCGCGCTGGACGCCAAGATCAACGAGGCCGACCTGCGCAAGCGCGAACTCGCCTGCCTCTTTATCGATCTCGATCGCTTCAAATGGATCAACGACAATATGGGCCATGCTGCCGGCGACGCCGCGCTGCGCGAATTGGTATCGCGCCTGCAGAAATGCCTATCGCCGGGCGATATTGCCGCGCGCCTCGGCGGCGACGAATTTGCTATGCTGCTGCTGGCCGAGAATGCCGAAGCAAGAGCAATCGAAATGGCCGCCTTGATCGCCGAGGTCTTCGAGGCACCCTTCGTCGGCGATGCGCGTCTCAGCGCCAGCATCGGCATTGCGATTTACCCCCGTCAGGCCGCCAATGCGGCCGAACTGCTGCTGAAATCCGATATCGCCATGTATGCCAAGAAGCGCGATGGCAAGAACGGCGCGCAAATCTTCGACAATGGCATGCTGGACGATTCCCGCCGCCGCGCCGAACTGGAAAACCATATCGAAACCGGCCTCAATGAGGATTGGTTCGAAGCCTATCTGCAGCCCGTCGTCAATATAGACGACCGCTCGATTGCCGGGTTCGAGGCGCTGATGCGCTTGCACCATCCGCAGAAAGGCATTCTTCCCCCTGCCCGCATCATCGAGGTCGCAGAAGAGACCGGTTCGATCATTCGCATCGGCAATCGCATTATGGAGAAGGCCATCGCCAATTTTGCCCGCCTCTCCCGCCTGGAGGGCATGCAGGACACCTATCTCGCCATCAACTTCTCGCCGCTGCAATTCGAATCCGAATTGCCGCTCCGCATTGCGGCTCTGCTGTCGCGCTACGAAATCGCACCCCGACGCATCATCGTCGAAATCACCGAGGCCGTCCTCATGGACGACAATCCCGAGACGCGCATGGTCATCAACGAGATCTGCCGCTATGGCTGCCGCATTGCTCTCGACGATTTCGGCACGGGCTATTCCTCGCTGAGCTATATCAACCGCTTCCCGGTCGACATCATCAAGATCGATCAATCCTTCATCCGCGGCATCAACGACACCGCCTCCGATGTCAGCGCCAAGAGCCGCATGCTGGTCGAGAGCATCACCACGCTGTCGCACAAGATGAACTGCACGGTGATTGCCGAAGGCGTGGAAACGGAAGAGGAATGCGCAACCCTGCGCACGATGGGCATCGACTATGGCCAAGGTTATCTTTTCTATCGCCCGCTGCACCCTGACAATCTTGTGAAGACACTGGCGAGCCTGCAGGAGGACCGCTCTTCCCTCGTAGCGCAGGCGTCATAGCCATGGAGTGCCGGATGCGAGGGCTGCTGTTCATAACCGCCACCGCCCTGCTTTCGCTATCGTGCCTCTTTCCAGCCCGCGCCGAAACCATTCATTTCACCACCGAAGAATATCCGCCGTTCAACTATCGTGACGGCAAGACACCAGTTGGCGCAACCACCGAACAGGTGGAAAAGATGATGGCCGATATCGGGGTCGACTATACGATCGACATCATGCCTTGGGCGAGAGCCTATAACCAGGCTCTTATGGAGCCGATGACCTGCGTATTCGTCGCCGCGCACAACGAGGAACGCGACAAGCTCTTCAAATGGATCCAGCCGCTGCTGATCGACCGTAGCGTTTTAATCAAGCACAGCGGCTCGAAGGTTGCCGCAACGACCGTCGACGAAGCGAAGGAATATCTCGTCGGCACTTGGCGCGAGGACTATACGGAAACGATCCTGCGCCGGAATAATTTTCCGCGCATCGACGTCGGCAGCGATTTCAAGGCTGCGCTCAAGAAGCTCATGAGCGATCGCATAGACCTGATGCCGATCTCGGAGTTCTATTTCGACAAGCTGAAGAGGGAGGGTAATGCCGTGGAGAAGGTGACGATCCTTTCCCAGCAGCCGATGGGCATTGCCTGCCAAAAGGATTTCCCCGCCGACCTCCAGCGCAGAATGCAGGCCGAACTCGACGCGCTGATCGCAGACGGCACACAAAAGCGGATTTTCCTGAAGTACGACCTGCACCTCGGCGACTGACCGCATCCCGCCTTGACTTTACCGTCAAATCGCTGTGGTGAAGGGCATCGGTATCTTCCAAGGGGTGAAGCGCATGCTTCTCATCGCGGGCCTCGGCAATCCGGGCGCCAAATATCAGGGCAACCGCCACAATATCGGCTTCATGGCCGTGGATGCGATCCACCGCCGTCACAGC
>JBCNPI010000420.1:0-4701 GCA_039593415.1 Rhizobium sp.
GATCGCGACCTTCGGGTTCAGCAGACTGGTGACCAGCCCCATGGTGAAGAGCCGGCGTGTACTATCCTTCGGCAGTTCGCGCACATGAAAGGCCGAGCGACCGCCGGGCTTCAGCGCATTCCAGGCGAGCCATCCAAGATAAGCCGCGCCCGCCAGCCGCAGCGCATCATAGGCGAAGGGAACGGCAAAGACGAAGGCGGTGATGCCGAGGGCGGCCGAGAACATGTAAAAGAGGAAGCCGCAGGCGACACCGCCAAGCGAGATCAGGCCCGCCGCTGGCCCCTGTGAGATCGAGCGCGACACCAGATAGATCATGTTCGGCCCGGGGGTCAGCACCATGCCGAGAGCGATCAGGGCAAAGGTGATCATGCTGGTCAGATGCGGCATGGAGGCTCCGGCGGAGAAAGGGCTTCAGAGGGAGATTTCGGTGGATGCGGCCAGCTTGATTTCATGCGGCCCGGCATCGAAACCGTCAAGCAGCATATTGTGATGGGTCACAATATCTTCGAAGCTCAGCCTGCCCATATCCGCCGTGGTGTGACCGTCGGAAATCAGCGTCACGTCGAAACCGAGCGAAACGGCACGCCGTACCGTCGTATCCACGCAAAACTGCGTCATGCAGCCTCCGACAATGAGATGGGTAACGCCCCGGCCCTTGAGCCGCGCCTCCAGGTCCGTCTCGAAGAAGGAATCGCAGCTCGTCTTGTGCACGACGACATCGCCTGCCTCCGGCGCGATTTCCCGGCGCAGCTGCCAACCTTCGCTGCGCTTGACCAGGCGATGTCCCGGAGCACCGTCATGCTGGACGATGAAGGCCGGAATGCCGGCAGCCCGGGCGCTGTGTTTCAGCGCCGCGAGCTTGGCGATGACCGTCTCCAGCGCGGCGGCGATAGCCGGCTGACGATCCTGTGCGCCAAGGCCGGTCAGGATGGAATTCTGAAGATCGATCAGGAGCAACGCAGAAGACATGATATCCTTGGACAAAGCAGTTTCGACGCACCGTTAATGCCTTGGTAATCTGTTCGCAGCGTGGGCGCAATCGCTTGAAAACGCGGAAGTGGTGCGATAGAGCCAATACCATCTGAGGAGGAAAGCTTCATGACGCTCGCGGCTTTGCTTGCCTATTGCGGCGCGCTCTTCATTGCGGCCGCCATTCCCGGGCCGGGCATTACGGCAATCGTGGCGCGCGCACTCGGCTCCGGCTTTCGCGAGACCTTCTTCATGGGCCTTGGCCTTGTTCTCGGCGACACGATCTATCTGACATCAGTCATCCTCGGCCTCGCCTTCGTGGCGCAGGCCTTCACCGAGGTCTTCGTCGTCATCAAGATCACCGGCGCGCTCTATCTTGGCTACATCGCCTGGAAGCTCTGGACCGCCGGCCTGCTTGCCGCCGATATTGCCGCGAAGAAATCGAACAGCGCCGGCATGTCTTTCCTGTCCGGCCTGCTTGTCACGCTCGGCAACCCCAAGACGATGCTCTTCTATGTCGCGCTGGTGCCGACGCTGATCGATATCGGCGGTATCGGCCTGCGCGAATATACTATCCTCGTGGCGGCGACTTTCATCATTCTTCTGATCGTTCTCGTACCCTATATGCTGCTTGCCTCGCGGGCGCGAACCCTTCTCAAGAAGCCGCGGGCGCTGCAGCTTCTGAACCGG
The DNA here is from genome assembly GCA_039593415.1 of Rhizobium sp. GTDB lineage: Bacteria > Pseudomonadota > Alphaproteobacteria > Rhizobiales > Rhizobiaceae > Rhizobium. The sequence continues at coordinate 1,660 of JBCNPI010000420.1, forward strand.
GTTGCCGCCAGCATACTCGCCGCCACGGCCGCCTTCATTGCAGCGCGCGCGGCCTGAAAAAAACATCCTCAAAGAAGGCTTTTAAGAGATTCTTTTCTCACGCACCTCGCGCGAGTGACGTGTGTGCGCTCTGGTTTCCGCGGGCGTTTGATCCTATTGTCGTTGCATAATTCCAATATAGGGAGAGCTACCTATGTCCGACACCCGTAAACCTGGCCGCGGCCGCGTCTATGCCTCGATCACCGAGACCATCGGCGACACGCCGATCGTCCGCCTGGACAAGCTGGCAAAGGAGAAGGGCGTCAAGGCCAACCTCTTGGCAAAGCTCGAATTCTTCAATCCGATCGCCTCTGTGAAGGACCGCATCGGCGTCGCGATGATCGAGAGCCTGGAAGCCCAGGGCAAGATCGCTCCCGGCCGGACCGTGCTGATCGAGCCGACCTCGGGCAATACCGGCATCGCCCTCGCCTTCGCCGCCGCCGCCAAGGGCTACAGGCTGATCCTTACCATGCCGGAGACCATGTCGGTCGAGCGCCGCAAGATGCTGGCGCTGCTCGGCGCGGAACTGGTGCTGACGGAAGGACCGAAGGGCATGAAGGGCGCGATTGCCAAGGCGGAGGAGCTCGCCGCGTCGCTGCCGGACGCGATCATTCCGCAGCAGTTCGAAAATCCGGCCAATCCGGAGATCCACCGCAAGACGACGGCCGAGGAAATCTGGAACGACACCGACGGCAAAGTCGATATTTTCGTCGCAGGCATCGGCACCGGTGGCACGATCACCGGCGTGGGCCAGGTGCTAAAGGCCCGCAGAGCCGATATCAAGGTCATCGCCGTCGAGCCGACGGATTCGCCGGTGCTTTCCGGCGGCAATCCCGGTCCGCACAAAATCCAGGGGATCGGCGCCGGCTTCGCGCCGAAGATCCTCGACACCCATGTTTATGACGAGGTGGTCACCGTCAGCAATGACGAGGCCTTCCAGCTGGCGCGGCTCGTAGCCAAGCTCGAAGGCGTGCCGGTCGGCATCTCCTCCGGCGCGGCGCTGGCGGCGGCAATCAAGATCGGCCAACGCCCGGAAAGCGAAGGCAAAACCATCGTCGTCATCATCCCCTCCTTCGCTGAACGCTATCTTTCGACGGCGCTGTTTGAAGGTCTTAGCGGCTGAGATTAAGAGCAGGCAGCGACTACGGAAAAGGGGCAGGGCGCCCCTTTTTTTCCAACCAAGCCTCACAACTGACGGTATCTCATGCCGTGGGCTGCCAAAAACCCTTTGGGATCGAACTCACTCCATACCGTACCCCAGCTGAACTCGAGGGCATGTGTTGTCATCTCCCTCTGAAACAACGTCGCTAAAATCTGCCGTACGAATGCGATCTCCTGATCGATGGCTTGCTGCGTCGGCCAGCCACCTTCCATTGATGCTCCCGGGAGAGAAACGCCCCAATCTGCACCAATAAGCTTCCCGTGATGAAAACAGAGAGAAAGGCCGGCCGGATGGTTTCCAAAGGTAAGGCCGCCAAGTTGCAGCCACTTATAGCCATTCTGTAGATCGCGCGAACCGCGAACCCATGGCGACACCAGCGCCTGGACGACCGATTTCTCCTGAAAGGCTTTCAGGCAAGTGGTGTCGCCGATGCAAATTGCGCCGGTGTCAGGCTCAAAGGACAGGTCTCTATTCATGCGGCGGCGCTATTCGGTTCGAACGACAATTAAAGCTTGCCTAGCGCATTCGGAAGGCCGCGCGCAAACTGCGTCTCGCTACTCGACGCCATCAGCCACAGCTTACGTTCACGCCGCCGTTGTCAGCCGTTCGCCGGCGATACGGTAGGAAATGGCTTCTGCGAGATGGATGCGCCCGACGGTCGGCTTATCGTCGAGATCGGCAAGGGTGCGCGCGACCTTGAGAATGCGATGATAGCCACGGGCGGAGAATTTCATCTTTTCGGCGGCATCGCGCAGTAATTGCAGCCCGGCGGCATCCGGCTCGGCGATGGTTTCGATCATCGCGGTCGAACAGCGGGCATTGGTGGTGATGTCCTTCATGCCGGCCCGTTCGAAACGCTCCCTTTGCCGTTCACGGGCACGGGCGACACGGAGCGCGACATCGGCACTGCTTTCCGAGGCTGTCGGACGGATGAGATCGGCGGCGGAGACCGCCGGCACGTCGATGCGGATATCGATACGATCGAGCAGAGGACCGGAAATGCGGCCCTGATAGTCGGAGGCGCAGCGTGGCCCGCGGGCGCAGGTATGGCCCGGCTCGCCTGCCATGCCGCAGCGGCAGGGGTTCATCGCCGCGACGAGCTGGATGCCGGCCGGATAGGAAACCCGGTGGTTTGCTCTCGCAATGACGCACTCGCCGGTTTCCAGCGGTTGGCGTAGCGCATCGAGCGCCTGCGGCGAAAACTCCGGCAGTTCGTCAAGGAAAAGAATGCCGTGATGGGCGAGCGACACCTCGCCCGGACGGGCGCGCATCCCACCGCCGACGAGCGCTGCCATGGTGGCGGAGTGATGCGGCGCGCGATAGGGCCTCCGATCAGAGAGCTTACCGCCGGAAAGCTGGCCGGCGATCGAATGGATCATCGACACTTCCAGCAGTTCGTTCGTCGATAAGGGCGGCAGGATGGACGGCAGGCGCGAGGCGAGCATCGACTTACCGGAACCGGGCGGCCCGACAAAAAGCAGATTATGCCCGCCGGCGGCTGCCACTTCCAAGGCGCGCTTGGCGCTTTCCTGCCCCTTGATATCGGCAAGGTCGGGCAGATCGGAGGCACTGGCACGAACGGACGGCTCCGGCCGCGACGGGACCTGCGTGCCGCGGAAATGATTGGCGAGCGCGATCAGGCTGCGCGGTGCCAGAATGTCTATCTCCTTGCCGGCCCACGCGGCTTCCGGCCCGCTTTCGGCCGGGCAGATCAGCCCCTTGCCCATGGCATTGGCGGCGATTGCTGCCGGAAGCGCGCCGGCAACAGGTGCGATCGTGCCATCGAGATTGAGTTCGCCGATGACGGTGTAGGACGACAGTGCATCTGCAGGGATCGCGCC
>JBCNPI010000421.1:0-4688 GCA_039593415.1 Rhizobium sp.
GTCTTCAGAAAGAAAAAACCCGGTGTTGGCCCTGGGGCCGAACACCGGGAAAGAGGCAGGGCTTATTGGCTATCACCCTGCGGGGAAACTATTGTCCGGCGTCAACCTCGAAAACTGCTGAAGGCGGAGGAGCGCGTGCGACGTCGCGCGGAATTGGTCAGATGGCTCGACGGGTCCTCGAAGAAGGTCGATGTGATCAGCGCAGCGTTGAGATCCTGCCTGCTGAGGCCGATATCCCGCAACTGGCTGTCGTTCAGCTCATTCAGATAGTTGATCTCCTGGCGATTTCGGATTGCGCGCCAGATCGATGCGACATTGCCCAAAGCAAGCATCATGCGCGCCATCAGCGACAGCGAAGGCGTTGCAAGGCCGAGGTCAAGAGTCCGATCTGTCGTGCGCATTTCCATAGTCCTTTCCTTGGGGCACACGTCAGCCAAGCCCCTTTCCAGTCGTCCGGAAAGAGGCGCAGGCCGGGAGGAGTTCGATAAGTGTTTCTGTTCGATTGGTATGCTGAATTGCATTAGGAAGATGCCAAAGCCCTATTGATCAGTCCAACGAATGTTTCTAATGATAACTATCAAACTCCTTTATAGGTGAACTCATGTCGGCGCCGCTTGATATCGATCAGTTGCAGACCTTCATTGCCATCGTGGATTCCGGCAGCTTCACCAAGGCGGCCGACCGGGTGTTCAAGACGCAATCGGCCGTCTCCATGCAGATGCGCCGGCTGGAAGAACGCGTCGGCAAGCAGCTATTCATCAAGGATGGACGCGGCAACCGCCTGACCGCAGAAGGCGACAAGCTGCTCAACTATGCCCGACGCATCATTCGCCTCAACAACGAAGCCATTGCCGCCTTCGATGACAACCGCCTCGAGGGCACGCTGCGCATCGGCACCCCGGACGATTATGCCGACCGCTATATGCCTGAAATCATCGGCCGCTTCGCCAAGACGCATCCGAATGTCGAGCTCTACATCGTCTGCGAGCCCTCGGTCGATCTTGCCGAGCGCATGCATCGCGGCGAGCTCGATATCGCGCTCGTTACCCACAATCCGCGCGAACGCATGTCCGATGTGGTGCGGACGGAGCCACTCTGCTGGGTGGGCTCGGCCAACCATCCGCTGCGCGACGATGCGCCCATTCCGCTTGCCGTCGGCCGTCGCGACTGTCAGTGGCGCCAGCTTGCCTGTTCGGCGCTCGATGCCGGCGGCCGCGATTATCAGATCCTGTTCACGAGTTGGTCCTGCACCGTCGTCGCCGCGGCCGTGCTTGCCGGAATGGCGGTTTCGGTCATGCCGGAATCGGCGCTCAGGACCGGCATGAAGGTGCTGACCCAGGCCGACGGCTTCCCGCCGCTGCCGCCGGTGCAGATCGGCATCATGAAGCGGGCCGGACTTTCGGTATCGCTGATGAATGCGATCACCGCACATATCTCTGCCTGCCTCGATAACATCACGCCGGCTGCGGTGGATGACGATCTCGATGGCGATGTGAAGACTTACACCCGCTTCTATCCGCGCCTGCGCGCCGGGCATATCCTGCCGGGCTGGTGAGCGGCGCGCTCGTCAGCGGAGCACCGTCGACCGTCGTTACGGGGTCGGTTCGGCCAGCAAGGTTGCACGGATCACCTGCTTCCATTCGTGCAGCATGCGCAGCGCCATCTCGTCGTCGCTCATAATGGCAAAGCGGACCGATGCGCCGATCAGATGGCTGAAAAGCTGGGTGCGCGCCTTCAGGTCGATGCGGCTTTCAGCGAGCAGGAAAGGCCGAATGCTTGCCAGGAAAATTTCGGCGACACGATTGCTGTGCTGTATGTTGAGCTGGAGGATATCGCGGTCGATGTCCGTGCCGAGCCAAACGCCGAGATAGGCGGGATCACTGCGAAACTGGCGGTAATACCAATCGATCATAGCGCAGACCAGCTCGATAGCGTGATCGAGCGAAGTTACGGTGGCAAAAACCTCCCCGACCTTTTGCCGGATCCGGCTCGAATGTCGATCGAGCAGTGCCCGAACGATTGCCGCCTTGTCCGGAAAATACTGATAGACGGAACCGATAGGGATAGCCGCAACCGCAGCCAGTTCGGTCATCTTCATGGCACTGACGCCCTTTTCCGCGATCAGCGCTGCCGCAACCGACAGTATGATATCGACACGCTGGATACTTCGCTCCTGCTGGGGTCTTTTGCGGAACGTGACGCGGTCGGGGCTCTTCGAATTCATTCTCTACCCGTTTCATTTTCATGCAGAACGACGCTCAAGCGCGGCAGACGCTATGACATTTGACGCGTTCAATGCGCGTAAACGGGAAAAGCTCAATTTTAATCATTACTTAGGAGCTATGGGAGAACTCTGAACCCAGGCGGAAACAATGGCTTCGCCCCTCGCAATCAGCCATGACCGGTAAGCCGGCGGCGAGGATTCGTATCGCCCCAAAGCGGCGCGTCGCGACCTTTCAGAATCGCTTCTTGCGCTTCAGATCCTCGATTTTGCGCATGTCGCTGTCGCAAAGCCGCTGCGCAGCTTTGCGCGGCATGTTTTAGGACACATATTTCCTCAGGAATTCAACCGTCCTGCCCCAGGCCAGATCGGCAGCCTTCTTGTCGTAGCGAGCCGCCGAAGTGTCGTTGTTGAAGGCATGATTGACGCCCTCGTAGACAAATATCTCGAAGGTCTTGCCGTCCGCCTGCAGCTCCTTGCGATAGGCGTCGATGCCGGCATTGATACGGTCGTCCAGCCCGGCATAGTGCAGCAGCAGAGCCGCCTTGATCTTCGGCACCTCGCCTGCCGGTGGCTGCGCGCCGTAATAGGCGACACCTGCCTTCAATTCGGGTGAGACGGTCGCGAAACGATTGACGAGACCACCGCCCCAGCAAAAGCCGAGGGCACCGACCTTGCCGTTGGCACCATCCGCCTTCTCAAGGTAGGTCAGGCTCGCCTCGGCATTGGCAGCCGTCAGTGCCGGATCGAGATTGGTAAACATGTCGCGCGCCTTGTCTTCATCTTCAGGCGTGCCGCCGAGCGGCGAAAGGAAATCCGGCGCCAACGCCACGAACCCCTCCAGCGCGATGCGGCGGGCGACATCGCGGATATGTGGGTTGAGGCCGCGGTTTTCATGGATGACGATGACGCCGCCGAGCTTGCCGCTCGCATCCTTCGCGCGAGCGAGATAGCCCTTCATCTCGCCCTTGCTGCCGGCATAGGTCACATCCTTCGACTCCAGCCTGCTGTCATCGGCGGCAATGACCTCGGCGCCTGCCTTACTGGCGGCGAGCAGGGGCGCAATGGCGGCGGCAGCGCCTGCCGAGCCCGCAAGCCTAGTCAGCTTTTCCATGAAACTGCGGCGATCGAGCGTCAGATGCGTGTATTCATCATAGGCGTCGATCATCGCCTGCGTCACAACCGGCTTTTCCGTGCTCATGATCTGTTCTCCCTGTTTCCCCGGCAGCAGGCACAAACGGCCAAGCCTCCGCTGACAAGATAGGTCAGCGGGCAGCCCGGTAACGGTAAAGGGAAAACACAAACGCGTTACCGCAGGTTGTCACTGCATTGACGCAGCGGCATCATGAGAAGGCAAGCCAGATGGCAAGCCAGGCCCACATGCCGGCAAGGGCCACAAAGCCGAGCGCGAAGAGCGGGCTGCGATAGCGCAGATCGTTGCTCGTCACATGCACGAAGGCATGGGCGTAGCGCGTGACGACGAAGATCCAGGCAAGGACCACGGCCGGCAGATTATCCGCCTGAGCGGTGTAGAGGACGATACAGCCGACGTGGAAGAGCAAGGGCAGCTCGAACTGATTGGCGAGGCTGTTTCGCACCGCCAGGCTTTCCGCCGGTTCATCGGCTGCATGGTTTTCGCGGAATTGCGCCGGCTGAATGCGTCCGGCCTTCACCAGAACGCGGCGGCGCCATCCGAGGAGCGCATAGAGGATGAAGACCAATACCGCATGCGCCACCATGGGCCAAAACATTTCATAGCCGGTCACGCCGCCAACTCCTTTGGACTTCCGAAAGCCGATAGGGACAATCAGGACGGCCGCGTGCCGTCCGGCGACAGGTAGCGAAAAATTGCGAAGCGGGCCAGTAGAATAACGGTGACCACCAGCGTCAGGAATTTCAGCCGTACGATGATCGGCAGCAGGTTCGCGAGCAGCGATATCGTGGTCTCGGACGGCGTTGCCGGCGGATAAAGCATCAGGCCGGCGATATTTTCGGCGTAATCGATAAGCGTATAAAAGATCGGCAGGCAGAAAATGACTGCGATGCCACCGGGCGGAATCGGCCGGCCGAAGAAAAAGCCGCCAGGGCCGACCAGTCGCGTCAGGCAGAACAGCAGCCCGCCCAGCACCAGCGGGAAGACCAGTTCCGGCCCGAGATACATGGAATGCAGGATGGCAGCCGGATCGGGATGATCCTTGAGGTAGCGCAGCATGGCGAGGACATCGTCGCGCTCATAACCGCCGATGCGCGCATCCAGCATCTGCTGGCCGGCCGCGGTCTCGCTGAACGCTCTGACGAAGCCGGCATAGATCCAGGCGAAAAGTGCCAGGGAAAGAGCTGCCAGGATCGCCGCCAGGCGCTCTACAGCGCCGCGTGTCAAGTTGACCGTTGGCGATGATGCCCATGCCGCAGGCCTGCAGCGACTGGTAGCAGGCATACAGCGGCTCCCACAGCTGCTCGTTGTTCA
>JBCNPI010000422.1:0-4686 GCA_039593415.1 Rhizobium sp.
GCGAGAGATCGGACTTGCGCAGGATGGCCGCCCCGAAGACTTTATTGCCGGCGGCTACGCCCTTGCGGGTCAGGGGCAGGATATCGTGCTCCACGACGTTAAGGAGACGGGCTGCGATACTGTTGTCGGACACGGATCTGCTCCAAAGATTTAAGCTCCAGTCTATCGGTATTGCTCATGCCGCGGAATGCGCAAACGACGTATGGACCGGATTTGTCACAGGCAATAGAATCACAGCAGGCGTCAGTCAATGATAAAAGTCTATAGATTTCCTATGTTTATCTTGATCTGCTCGTCTGGTGAGTTTTGCTCAAATCCCTGTCTTGTCGAGCAAAAGAATACGCGCGTGCATTGGCATTAGAATTTCTGTTTCTTCAATCTCTTGGCGGCAAAGGCGATATTCGCCAAATCTCGAAGTGGAATAACGATGCCTCCCAGGACTGAACAGCTTTCGGTGTTTCCCGCCTTCTTCCGCGTGGAAGGAAGGATTGCTGCTGTCTTCGGCAATGGCGACGAGGCCTTTGCCAAGGCGCGGCTGCTCATGAACACGCAGGCGCGGATCGTCGCTTATATGCAGGCGCCTGAAGCTGATTACCATGCTTTCCTCATCGCCAACCGCATCGAAACCATAAGGGGCGATTTTTCATCCGATCAGGTGAAGGGTGCGGCGCTCGTTTTTGCCGCCACCGGCGACGCCGCGGCGGATCGCGCCATTGTCGACGCTGCCCGTGCCGAAAAAATTCCGGCGAACGCCGTCGATCAGCCTAATTATTGCGATTTCTATACGCCGGCGCTGGTCAACCGCGCTCCAGTAGCCGTCGCCATCGGCACGGAAGGTGCCGGTCCGGTGCTGGCGCAGATGATCCGCGCCCAGATCGACCAGATGCTGTCGCCGTCGCTCGGCAAGCTGGCGGAGCTCGCGACGCGCTTCCGCAAGCCGGTTGACCGCCTCGTGCCGCGCGGCGTTGCCCGTCGCATTTTCTGGCGCCGGTTCTTCTCAGGCCCCGTCGCCGATGCCGTCAATGCCGGCCACGTCGCCCAGGCGGAGCAGGCGGCCGATGAGCTGCTGCGGTCGTCACGCAAGGTCGAGGGTCGTATCTGGCTGGTCGGCGCCGGTCCTGGCGCGGAAGATCTGCTGACGCTGCGCGCGCAGCGTGTGATGATGGAAGCCGATGTCATCGTCTATGACGCGTTGGTGCCGCAAGCGATCGTCGATATGGGCCGCCGCGATGCCGAGCGCCTGTCGGTCGGCAAGCGAAAGGGATGCCATAGCAAGTCGCAGGAAGAGATCAACGATCTGTTGGTGCGGCTCGGTCTTGAAGGCAAGCGTGTTGTGCGGCTGAAGTCGGGCGATCCGCTGGTTTACGGCCGCGCGGGCGAGGAAATGGCGGCCTTGCGCGCGGCCGGTATCGGCTATGAGGTCGTTCCCGGCATCACCTCGGCCTTTGCCGCCGCCGCGGATTTCGAACTGCCGCTGACGCTGCGCGGCGTGGCCTCGTCGCTGGTTTTCACCACGGGTCATGACTTGACCGGCGATGTGCTGCCCGATTGGACGAGTTTGGCCGTATCCGGCGCGACGATTGCCGTGTATATGGGACGCACGGTTGCCGCTTCTGTCGCCGGCCGTCTGATGCAGGCCGGCCTGCCGTCTGAGACGACGGTTGCCATCATCGAGAATGCGAGCCGGCGCGATCGCCGGCTGATGCACGGCATCCTGCGGGATCTGCCTGATCTCGAGCATCACGACGAGTTGTGCGGGCCGGTCATGGTCATTATCGGCGATGCCGTCGCCGGTGCGAATTTTGAACAATCCGAGCCGCTGGTCCGTCGCGAGATCGCTGCTCAAGACTATGCAAGGAACTGATTTATGGTCGATAAGGTTTTGACCGCAAACCGGCTCGGTGATGGCGTCGCCGTCTGGCTGAACGCAAATGGTGAGTGGGTGACATCGCTGCAGGAAGCACTGGTCGCCCGCCATGCCGAAGCGGAAGCCGCTCTGGAAGCGATCGGCAAGCAGGCCTATGCCGACAACAAGGTTGTCGACGTCAATCTGATCGACGTTCAGGAAACCGGCGGCAAGCTCTGGCCGCTGCGCCTGCGCGAGCGTATCCGCGCCGAAGGCCCCACCATGGAATACGCGCCGGGCTATGCCGCGGCCGATCCCGATTTCATTGCAGTCTGAGAAGTCCCGAGGAAGTCATGTATCGTTACGATGAATTCGACCACGCCTTTGTTGCGGAACGGGTTGCCCAATTCCGCGATCAGGTGGAGCGGCGCCTCTCGGGTGAGCTTTCGGAAGATGCTTTCAAGCCGCTGCGTCTGATGAACGGCGTCTATCTCCAGCTGCATGCCTATATGCTGCGCATTGCCATTCCCTATGGCACGCTGAGCTCGCGCCAGATGCGCATGCTCGCCCATGTCGCTCGCACCTATGATCGCGGCTATGGTCACTTCACCACCCGACAGAACCTGCAATTCAATTGGCCGAAGCTCTCCGAAATGCCGGATGCGCTCGCCGATCTCGCTTCTGTCGAGATGCACGCTATCCAGACCTCGGGCAACTGCATTCGCAACGTGACGGCCGATCATTTTGCCGGCGCTGCGGCCGACGAAGTCGCCGATCCCAGGCCTTATGCGGAAATCCTGCGGCAGTGGTCTTCCGTTCATCCGGAATTCTCGTTCCTGCCGCGCAAGTTCAAGATCGCCGTCACCGGCGCCGAGCGCGACCGCGCGGCGATCCAGGTGCATGATATCGGTCTGCATCTGAAAAAGAACGACAAGGGCGAGATCGGCTTTGCCGTCTATGTTGGAGGGGGGCAGGGCCGCACACCGCTGATTGCCAAGCTCATCCGCGATTTCCTGCCGGAAGAGGATCTCCTCTCCTATACGACAGCGATCATGCGCGTTTACAACCTTCATGGCCGCCGCGACAACAAGTACAAGGCACGCATCAAGATCCTCGTGCATGAAACTGGCGCGGAAGAACTGGCGCGTCAGGTCGAGGTCGAGTTCGACAAGCTGAAGGATACGGAGCTGAAGCTGCCTGAATCCGACGTTCAGGCGATTTCGGCCTATTTCGCACCGCCGGCACTGCCTGAGCGTGCCGAAGGCTGGGAGAGCCTGGCACGCTGGAAGAAGGCCGATCCAGCTTTCGCGCGCTGGGTGCAGCAGAATGTGCAGCCGCACAAGAACCCCGATTACGGTATGGTGACCATCTCGCTGAAGCCGATCGGCGGTATTCCGGGCGATGCCTCGGATGCACAGATGGACGCCGTGGCCGACCTTGCGGAGGAATATGCCTTTGACGAAATTCGCGTCAGCCATGAGCAGAACCTCATCCTGCCGCACGTTGCTCTGGCCGATCTCGAAGCCGTTTATCGCGGCCTCGTCGCCATCGGCTTGGAAACGGCGAATGCCGGCCTGATCACGGATATTATCGCTTGCCCCGGTCTCGATTATTGCGCTCTCGCCAATGCTCGTTCGATACCGGTTGCGCAGGAAATTTCCACACGTTTCGGTGCGCCCGAGCGTCAGGCCGAGATCGGCGAGCTGAAGATCAAGATTTCCGGCTGCATCAATGCCTGCGGCCACCATCATGTCGGCCATATCGGCCTGCTTGGCGTCGAGAAGAAGGGCGCGGAGCTCTACCAGATCACGCTCGGCGGCTCCGGGGACGAAAACACCTCGATCGGGGAGATCATCGGCCGCGGCTTCGAGCCCGACAAGGTGACGGATGCTATCGAGACCATCGTCGATACCTATCTCGGTCTTCGTCTGGACCCTTCCGAAACCTTCCTCGCCGCTTATCGCCGCGTCGGCCCGCAGCCGTTCAAGACCGCGCTTTACGGCGCGTCCTCGTCGGCAGCTGAAGCAGCGTAAGGAGATCGATCATGACCAAGATCTGGCGGGAAACCGGTTTCGCAGAAGGTGATCCGTGGGTCATCGAGACCGACGAGCTCAAGGCGGCCGAAACACAGAAGCCTCTGCTTAGCCTCGATGCGCTGATCGCAAAAGCGGAAGAAAGCAACGATGTCGGCCTCGGGGTCGTCATCAAGCCGGCCGATGATGTAACCCGGCTGCGGCCCTATCTCGATCGTCTCGATATCGTCGCGGTCGCTTTCCCCGCCTTCAGCGATGGTCGCGCCTTCAGCCATGCGTCGCTGCTGCGCCAGCGCCTCGGTTATGCCAAGGAGCTGCGTGCCGTCGGCGATGTGCTGATCGATCAGATTCCGTTGATGCTGCGCGTCGGCATCGATAGTTTCGCAGTGACCAACGAAACGGCGCTGAGACGGCTCTCGGAAAATCGCCTGCCGGGCATTCCGCACTATTATCAGCCGGCAGCGCGCCGGGCCGAAGGCGGACAGGCCTATAGCTGGCGGCGGTTGCCGGCAAAATCGGCCTGACATTAGGGCTTGTTGTTGCGGCGATTTGACAGCGTCGGATTGCCGTATTCAAGCCTGTAAACATGAGTAGAATTGGCGAATTGGAATCCTGACTGGAATATGCATATTTCAATCCTGCATGGTCGGTTGGAATGGAATGCCTTTCAATACCGGCTATATTATAATATCAGCGTTGCGAAATGAGCCTGCCAGGAAAGACGTGCCCAGGAAAGACGTGCCCAGGAAAAACGCGTAAGACTAATACGGGATCAGAAACAGAATGAACGCCCCCGCCAAATCAGAA
>JBCNPI010000423.1:0-4660 GCA_039593415.1 Rhizobium sp.
CGATCAGAACGAGGCGGCAACGATCTTGGGGCTCGGTCATGCGAGCTTCCATGGTTTCGGCTTCCATCGTCAGCGATGGCGCACCGGTTCGATAGTCGTGAGTAAATCCGTTAGCTCGCTCTGACAAGGGGCAGCGGCCGAAACCGGCAGTTCGCGGCGGAAGACAGCCGCGGTGCGACCCCGCGCGGGCGAGCATCCTCACAATATATCATGCAGCGCACAATTAACTTGCCGCCCTTGGGTGTTTGACGTAGCTTTCCGCCATGTCGACCATGGACCCTTTCGCAGCCATCGCGGACCCGAACCGGCGTCATCTGCTGGAGGAATTGCGCCGCGCACCCAAGACGGTCAACGAACTGGCGCAGGGCCTGCCGATCAGCCGTCCCGCGGTCTCGCAGCATCTCAAGGCTCTGCTCGACAGCAACCTCGTTTCCGTCACCAACGAAGGCACGAAACGCATCTACGCGGTCAACAGCCGTGGCTTCGACAAGCTGAATCTATGGCTGGACCAGTTCTGGTCCTAAAAAAGCTTTTTCGCTTTTGCGGCATTCTGGAAAACTGCGGAATTTGGCAGCTGGCGGCGGTAACCAAGAAAGCACAAGCGGTTTGGTTTGCCGCCCACGGGCTAAGCCAGTGATAGAAACGATAAGACTTCCGGATGGGCCAGCGGCGCGATAACAATAAACCGGCAGTCGTCGACGACATCTGCTCCGTAAATATGGGAAAGTTGCGCCAACCCTTACTTTCGACGCTATGAAGCTGGCGCATCCGTTTTGACGGAAATGCTCATCGATCCTGGCTGGGAAATTGCCTCAAGTCCTTTCGATCCGCCTCTTCTGCCCCCAAGATCGATGGCTTTTTAAACTTTGGCCTCAGTGGACTGAGGAACGCAGACGTTGGATTTCGTCTTTGACGCGCAGTTTCCTGCGTTTGATGTCGGCTATTTCCGTATCATTGCTAGAGGGAGATGACATTGCCACATGCAGCGCCTCCTCGAGCGCGACATGCTTCTTTTCGAGCGATTCAAGATGAGCTTGAACAGTCATATGACCCTTCCTTCCTCTGAAGAGCCCTGACCATCCATTCGCCAAGGCTCTAGGTGTCAACCTTCTCACTGTGCCATAAGATCGAGCCTTTGTCGAAGGCGAAAACGTGGCTTATAGGCGGCAAATTCGTGAAGAAGGATAACTTCCCGTTATCGCCATTTGATGATAGGAGCTTGCGGGATTCAGGAGGCGGAACGAATACGATTCCGTGATATGCTGGGGAAATGAACATGGCCGATCAGGAACAGGCGGAAATCAGGCTGATCGTGGCGCGGCTGCGCCAGGAACACGAGGATTACGATGCCGCAATCAATGCCATGATCCAGACGGGCTGCGATGCCCTCCGTATCCAGCGCATGAAGAAGAAGAAGCTTGTCATCAAGGACAAGCTGAGCAAGCTGGAAGATCAGATCATCCCTGATATCATTGCCTGAGGAGCATAATGCAACGATGATGACCGAAAGACCGCCTGTTGCCATCATTATGGGAAGCCAGTCCGACTGGGAGACCATGAAAAATGCCGCAGACACTTTGGAAGCGCTCGAGATCACCTATGATGCGCGCATCATTTCCGCGCACCGCACGCCGGACAGGCTGGTGAGCTTCGCCAAGGGCGCAAAGGACGAAGGCTTCAAGGTCATCATCGCCGGCGCCGGAGGCGCAGCGCACCTGCCGGGCATGGCGGCATCCATGACGCCTCTGCCTGTTTTCGGCGTGCCCGTGCAATCCCGTGCCCTTTCCGGTCAGGACAGTCTCCTCTCCATCGTACAGATGCCGGCGGGCATACCTGTGGGCACACTTGCAATCGGCAAGGCGGGCGCGGTCAATGCCGCCCTTCTTGCCGCCGCCGTCCTCGCCCTTGGCGATGAAGAGATTGCCGACCGCCTCGATGAATGGCGCGCGCGCCAGAGCGCTGCAGTCGCCGAATACCCGATGGACGACCTATGAGCGCGAAGACAATCGGCATCATTGGCGGTGGCCAGCTTGGCCGCATGCTGGCCATGGCGGCCGCGCGCCTGAATTTCCGCACCGTCGTTCTCGAGCCGCAAACCGACTGTCCCGCAGCCCATGTTGCCAACGAGCAGATTGTCGCCGCCTATGACGACACGGCTGCTCTTGCCGAGCTGGCAAAGCGCTGCGACGTCGTGACCTACGAGTTCGAAAACGTGCCCGTTGCCGCCGCCGAAGAGCTTGCCGCGCAGGTCACCGTCTATCCGCCGCCGAAAGCGCTGGAAATGGCGCAGGACCGCCTGACCGAAAAGAGCTTCATCAACGGCTGCGGCATCCCAACGGCTCGTTTCCATGCCGTCGACAGCCAGGCCGATCTCGAAAAGGCTCTCGCCGATTTCGGCGGTCAGGGCGTACTGAAGACGCGACGCCTCGGCTACGACGGCAAAGGGCAGCGCGTCTATCGCTCCGCCGCCGACAGCCCTGAGGGCGGCTATGCAGCCTTGGGCAACGTACCGCTGATTCTCGAAAGCTTCGTATCCTTCGAGCGCGAAATCTCCATCATTGCCGCACGCGGCATCGACGGGACGATCGCCTGCTACGATCCGGCCGAGAACATCCATCGCAACGGCATTCTCCACACCTCGACGCTGCCGGCGAGCATTTCGGAGCAGACGGCCGAAGCCGCCCGGATGGCTGCGGAAAAGATATTGACGGCGCTCGGCTATGTCGGCGTCATCGGGATCGAGTTCTTCGTCCTTGCCGATGGCAGCCTGATCGCCAATGAAATGGCGCCGCGTGTCCACAATTCCGGTCACTGGACGGAGGCTGCCTGCGTCATCTCGCAATTCGAGCAGCATATCCGCGCCGTCGCCGGCCTGCCGCTCGGAAATCCCGAGCGGCATTCGGATTGTGTCATGACCAACCTGATCGGCGACGACATCCTGGCGCTGCCGGAATGGCTGCGCCGCGACGGCGCGCTGGTTCACCTCTACGGCAAGACCGAAGCCCGCCCGGGGCGCAAGATGGGCCATGTCACACAGCTTCTGCGCTGAGATCAGCGGGAAAAGCCCTCGACATGGTTGACAGGCCGGGTGCGACAGGGTATTTGCTCCCCACCCTAAAGAGCGCGCCCCGAGCGCGCTTTTGATTGTTAAAGACCCGGGCGAATGTGACATTCCCCCTCGAACATCGCGGATCAGAAAAATGAAGATCAAGAATTCGCTCAAGTCGCTCAAGGCGCGCCACCGTGACAACCGTCTCGTCCGCCGCAAGGGCCGCATCTACATCATCAACAAGCTGAACCCGCGCTACAAGGCTCGTCAGGGCTGATAGAGCGCGCGGCTCAGATCCCATGGATCGAGCCTCAGTTTTAGTTGATCGCATCAAATTTGTTTTGATCTTCGACATTGGCGGGCTACTATGCCCGCCATGCGCGTTTTTGCTTTGTCATATCTAGCCCTGCCGATTCTGCTTGCTCTGACTGCCTCTGCCCCCCATGCGGCGCTGGCCGATGAGCCGAATCCCGTGGAAAAGCAGAATCCCGGCGCTTCCTCCGGAAGCCTGTCGCCCCAGCAGCAGCTCGACAATCTGTTCACGGCGCTGAAGCGGCAACGCGATCCCGATCAGGCAAACCTTATCGCCGAGCAGATCAATGCCGAGTTCAACGATTCCGGCAGCGCCACCGTCAATCTCCTGATGCAATGGGCCGACAAGGCCATTCAGGAAAAGCGCAATGCCGCAGCCATGGACTATTTGGATCAGGTGATCTCACTGAAGCCCGATTATGTCGAGGGCTGGAATCGGCGCGCGACCCTCAACTTCGCCATCGGCGACTATCGCAAGTCGATGGAGGACATCAATCAGGTTCTGCGGATAGAGCCGCGCCATTTCGGGGCGCTGGCGGGCATGGCGGCCATGCTGACCGAACGCGGCAATGATGCGCTCGCCCTCAAGGCCTGGGAGCGCTTCCTTGAAATTTATCCGGCGAATCGATCAGCTCAGGAAGAAGCAAGCAAGCTTTCGGAAAAGATTGCCGGCAGCCGGACCTGATATTTCTGAAACACCCGCTTTTTCCTGTCATTGAAATGTCGCCGGAAGGGATGAAAAGGCGAAACAGCGCGCTAGATTAGAGCTTGACGCCGAAAAGTGTGAGGGGATTTCGGACGACATCATGCTCTACTTATTGGATTGTAGAGCTGATTTAGTGGCTCAAGGTATTTGATCCGTGCCGAAATGATCGATTTTCTGCTCGTCGCCATTGTTTTGCCAGTCATCGCCGCCGCGGGTTTTTCCGCCTACAAGTCCCGCGCCATCGAGCAGGCCTATCCCAATATCGGCGAACTTACCGATATCGGCGGCTACCGCCTCAATGCAGTACATCTGCCACGCCCGAAAACAGCGGATTTGCCGGCGCTCGTCTTTATCCATGGCGCAAGCGGCAATCTGCGCGATCAGTTCGAAGCCTTTGCGGCACCTTTGAGTGGCCGTGCCGAAATGCTGTTCGTCGACCGTCCCGGCCATGGTTATTCCGAGCGCGGAAGCGCCGAAAACGCCCTGCCCTCGGGCCAGGCCGATGCCATCGCAAAGCTGATGGAGAAACGCGGCATCAAGAGCGCCATCATCATCGGACATTCCTTCGGCGGCGCGATCGCCGCCGCCTTCGG
>JBCNPI010000424.1:0-4660 GCA_039593415.1 Rhizobium sp.
CGCCGTCGCATGGCCTTCCTTGACGCCGGCGACGAGATCGTCCAGATCGCCGACGCCGCCGGACGCGATGACGGGCACGCGCACGGCATCGGCGATCGCCCGCGTCAGCTCCAGATCGTAGCCGACCTTCGTGCCGTCGCGGTCCATGGAGGTGACAAGCAGTTCTCCGGCGCCGCGCTCGACCATCTTGCGGGCAAAATCGACCGCATCGATGCCGGTCGCGTTGCGGCCGCCATGGGTATAGATCTCCCAGGCGCTCATATTGTCGCCGCCCAGCGCCTCGGTCCGGCGCCGTTTGGCGTCGATCGAAACGACAATGCACTGATTGCCGAACTTGTCGGCTGCTTCGGCCACGAAATCCGGATTGTTGACCGCCGCCGAATTGATCGAAACCTTGTCGGCGCCGCAGAGCAACAGCTTGCGGATATCGGCAATGGTGCGCACGCCGCCGCCGACGGTGACCGGCATAAAGCATTGCTCGGCGGTGCGGGCCACCACGTCGAAGAGCGTGTCGCGATTGTCGGAGGAGGCGGTAATGTCGAGGAAGCAGAGCTCGTCGGCACCGGCGGCGTCATAGGCCTTGGCGGCTTCGACGGGATCGCCGGCATCGACAAGATTGACGAAATTGACGCCCTTGACGACGCGGCCGTCCTTGACGTCGAGGCAGGGGATGACGCGGGCTTTCAGGGTCATTGCACGGCCTCCTTGGCCTGCTTGATCAAGGCCAGTGCCTCTTTCGGATCGATACGGCCATCATAAAGCGCGCGGCCGGAAATCGCACCTTCCAGTTTATGGGCGTCCGGCTGGATCATTCGGCGGATATCCTCCAGCGAGGCAAGCCCGCCGGAGGCGATGACGGGGATGGAAACGGCATCGGCCAGTTCCAAGGTCGAGTTCCAGTTGATGCCGGTCAGGATGCCGTCGCGGTCGATATCGGTATAGATGATCGCGGCAACGCCGGCGCCTTCGAATTTCTTGGCGAGTTCGATGACGCCGAGTTCGGAAGCCTCGGCCCAGCCCTCAACGGCCACTTTGCCGCCCTTGGCATCGATGCCGACGGCGATATGGCCCGGATACCGCCGGCAGGCCTCGACGACAAGCGCCGGATCGCGCACAGCGACAGTGCCGAGAATGACGCGGGCAAGCCCGCGCGACAGCCAGTTTTCAATGTGATCGAGCGTGCGGATGCCGCCGCCGAGCTGCACCGGGTTCTTGGTTGCCTTGAGAATGGCATCGACGGCGGCGCCGTTGACGGTCTCGCCGGCAAAGGCGCCGTTGAGGTCGACGACATGCAGCCATTCGAAGCCCTGGTCTTCAAAGGCTTTCGCCTGGGCGCCCGGATCGGGATTGTAGACGGTCGCCTGCTCCATGTCGCCGAGCTTGAGGCGCACGCATTGCCCGTCTTTTAGATCGATGGCGGGAAAAAGTATCATGATGTCTGTCCTTGGAGCGCGAGCCTTACGGCTTCCAGCGCAGGAAATTGGCGATCAGGGCCAGGCCGAGTTTCTGGCTCTTTTCGGGATGGAACTGTGCGCCGGCGATGTTGTCGCGGCCGACAAAGGCCGTCATCGGCCCGCCATAGTTCGTCGTCGCGATGACATCGTCGCCGTTCTCGGCAGCCAAATGGTAGGAATGGACGAAATAGGCATGCAAGCCGTCTGGGCCGGTCTTGATTCCGTCGAAGAGCGCGTGCGGGTGGTGGATATCCAGCGTGTTCCAGCCGATCTGCGGGATTTTCAGGTTCGGATCGTCCGGCGTCATTTCCTTGACGTCGCCCTTGATCCAGCCGAAGCCTTTCGTGATCGTCTTTTCCAGCCCGCGCGACGACATCAGCTGCATCCCGACACAGATACCGAGGAAGGGGCGGCCTTTGTGTTCCACGACATCGATGATCGCTTCCGTCATGCCGGGCACGGCATCGAGGCCGCGGCGGCAATCGGCATAGGCGCCGACGCCTGGAAGCACGATGCGGTCGGCGGTGGCGACGCGCCCGGCGTCATCGGTCAGGTCGATCTCTGCGTCGATGCCTGCCTCACGGGCCGCCCGCTCGAAGGCCTTGGTGGCGGAGCGCAGATTGCCGGAACCATAGTCGATAATCGCGACGCGCATGGTCAGCGTCCTCCGTCATAGCCGGGAAGGCCGAAGCTCGGGCCTGGGCGGCTGGTATTCATATTGATGGCCGAGATATCCCAGTTTTTTAAAGGGATATCCGGCTTCGGCGCCTGCTCTAGCTCAGAAAAATGGATTTCCTCTGCAGTCGCCAGATCGTGTGCCGAGACAAGGTTTTCAACCGTCCAGCCGCGGCCAAGGAGTCGATTGCTGACCGCATGTTGGCCTTCAAGAGCCGCAAGGAGATGCACGCCTAGCAGAAGCGCGGCTCCGGCGGCGAAAAAGCCCGGCTGCCGCATCAGCTCCAGCGCAATGCCCTGCAGTAGAAAGGCGGCGACCGCATGCAGCCACAGCCGATGAAAGAGCATCCAAAGCGTCGGAAACAGGAACGCCATCCACGAAAAGCCGTCACGGATGAATCGCGTTTTGTCACGATACCGATCCGATGCTTCGGATCGGTTCGGCGCCCCGGGTGGAGACAAAATCAGATAGCTTGCCATTTCCTCAATTCCCCAGTTCGGGGCTCAGGCGAGCGTGCCTTTCGTCGAGGGCACCCGGCCTGCCTGCCGCGGATCGATCTCGGTTGCGGTGCGTAATGCGCGCGCAACGGCCTTGAAGCATGTCTCGGCTATATGGTGATTGTTGGCGCCATAATGATTGAGGATGTGCAAGGTAATGCCGGCATTCTGCGCCAAAGCTTGAAAGAATTCACGCACCAGCTCGGTATCGAAGGTGCCGATCTTCGGCGCGCTGAACGAAACGTTCCAGACGAGGAAGGGCCTGCCGGACAGATCGACGGCCGCTTTCGTCATCGTCTCGTCCATGGCGAGGTCGATCGAGGCATAGCGGGTGATGCCGCGCCGGTCTCCGAGCGCCTTTGCAATCGCCTGGCCGATCGCGATGCCGGTATCCTCGACGGTATGATGGTCGTCGACATGAAGGTCGCCCTTGGTATCGATGTCCATGTCGATTAGCGAATGTCGCGACAGCTGTTCCAGCATATGGTCGAAGAAGCCGACTCCGGTCGAAATCGTCGATTTGCCGCTGCCGTCGATATTAACGGAAACGGAGACCGAGGTCTCGTTGGTCTTGCGGGAAACGCTTGCCGTGCGGCTCGCTGCGGTCTCTGCCATGGGCTGCTCCATCGGAATACGGGCGTTCCTTATCAGGAGCCTCGGGAAATATCCAGAAGTTACGCAAGAGGCTCACGCGTTTGGCCGGCTTGCCGCCATCATTCGGGCGCAGCCGCCATTTGCAATCGCCAAAACCCCTCTTACATAGGTGCTGACGGGGCCGATACGCGGCCCGGCAGAAAGCCCGCCGCAATGGGGGCAAACAGGTGTTAAATGACGACAATCGTGACTATTCGCAAGAACGGCAAGGTCGTGATGGCTGGTGATGGCCAGGTGAGCCTCGGCCAAACCGTAATGAAGAGCAATGCGCGCAAGGTTCGCCGCATCGGCAAGGGCGATGTCATCGCCGGTTTCGCCGGCGCGACTGCAGATGCCTTCACCCTGCTCGAACGCCTCGAGAAGAAGCTCGAACAATATCCCGGCCAGCTGATGCGCGCCGCCGTGGAGCTCGCCAAGGATTGGCGTACGGACAAATATCTGCGCAACCTCGAAGCCATGATGCTGGTTGCCGACAAACAAGTAACGCTCGCCATCACCGGCAACGGCGATGTGCTCGAGCCCGAACATGGCGCCATGGCAATCGGCTCCGGCGGCAATTTCGCCCTCGCTGCCGCACGCGCTCTGATGGATAGCGACAAGTCAGCTGAAGACGTCGCTCGCCGCGCCCTCGATATCGCTGCCGACATCTGCGTTTATACGAACCACAATGTGATCGTCGAAACGCTCGATGCCGAAGCCTAAGACGTTCCTCTCTTGATAGTTTCTAGCCCTGACAGGGAACATACGAAATGACCACATTTTCCCCCCGCGAGATCGTTTCCGAGCTCGATCGCTATATTGTCGGCCAGCATGAGGCCAAGCGCGCGGTGGCGATCGCGCTGCGCAATCGCTGGCGCCGCCAGCAGCTCGAGCCGGAGCTGCGCGACGAAGTCATGCCGAAGAACATCCTGATGATCGGCCCGACCGGTGTCGGTAAGACGGAAATCTCCCGCCGCCTCGCCAAACTTGCCGGCGCTCCCTTCATCAAGGTCGAAGCCACGAAATTTACCGAAGTCGGCTATGTCGGCCGCGATGTCGAGCAGATCATCCGCGATCTCGTCGAAGTCGGCATCGGCCTGGTGCGCGAAAAGAAGCGCGCCGAGGTGCAGGCCAAGGCGCATATGAGCGCCGAGGAACGCGTGCTTGATGCGCTAGTGGGCGCCACCGCCTCGCCGGCAACGCGCGACAGCTTCCGCAAGAAGCTGCGTGACGGCCAGCTCGACGACAAGGAAATAGACATCGAAGTGGCCGACACCGGCTCCGGCATGCCCGGCGGTTTCGAAATCCCCGGCATGCCCGGCGCCAATATCGGCGTGCTCAATCTCTCCGAAATGTTCGGCAAGGCCATGGGCGGCCGCACGAAGAAGGTGCGCACGACG
>JBCNPI010000425.1:0-4655 GCA_039593415.1 Rhizobium sp.
TGTCAATTCCCTTTCAAATTCCAAAGGCTCCGGGGAAAACCCAGAGGACAAAGGGCGACGCTCACTCGCTCAGGAACCAGCCGGTGGAGACCCCGGTACCGTGCAAATGCGCGAAGCGCGGATGATGAACGAGTGCCGCAAGCGGCGCTAATTCGCTTTGTCTGCCATGGATTGGAGGGAATATCCCAACCGCACTTCCGGCAATGAAGGTGTGCCTCTTCAGTAACCCCGGCTGATGGAAAGCCGGGAGAGAACAAAAAGGCCCGCACCGTCGTTGCTTCAGATGTCCTCGCATTTTTCGGTTGGCCGAAATAGCGACTGGAGGGGTTAGTTCCAGGTACCTTACCGATTTTCTCACCACATCGAGGATCGGCGGACACCCACGGGCACGTGCGACTTTGGGCTGTTCGGGAAATAGGAATATTCGCCGTAATAATCAAGAAAATTTTTCAGCCATACCCGAAAAAAATAATTGAACAAATCAAAGCATTTTGTTCAACATCCGGAAACAGTTAGCGGGAGGCTTCACCATGGACACTTTGACCCGGATTCGCGCCTTTATCGACGTGGTCGAGGCTGAAGGATTTTCGGCCGCCGCGCGCAAGACCGGTCGCTCCAAGGCGCTTCTTTCGAAATATGTCCGCGAGCTGGAAGACGAGCTCGGCGCGCTGCTGCTCAACCGCACGACGAGGCAGTTTTCGATGACGGAGGCCGGTCACACCTATTACCGCACCGCCTCCGACATCCTGAAGGAGATCGACAATCTTGCCGACCTCGTGCGCGAGAACAATCAGCAGCTTAAAGGTCGGCTGCGCATTTCGGTGCCGCGCACCTTCGTCGACGCCGATGTCGGGCAGTCGCTGATCGACTTCGCCAAGGAAAATCCCGATCTGGCGCTGGAGATCGCTGCCGACGACCGCTTCGTCGACCTGATCGAAGAAGGCTTCGACGTCGCCGTGCGCATCACCAAGCTCGAAGATTCCGGCATGATCGCCCGCAAGATCTCGGACTTCCGCGTCCATCTCTGCGCGACGCAAGAGTTCCTCGATCGCTATCCGGCGCTGGAACATCCGACCGACCTGACGCGGGTCCCCTTCATCATCGACACCAACACCCGCTCGCAAGGCACCGTTCGCTTCGTGGATGCCGACAGCACCATCTTCAATGTTGCCATCAACGGCACGCTCGAAGTCAACAGCCCGCATGCGACACTACGGGCGGCGATAGCCGGCCTTGGGATTGCTATCGTGCCGGATTTCATCGGCCGCAAGGCGATCGAAAGCGGACAGCTGCTGACACTGTTCAACGATTACCTGCCAACCGATCGCGGCATTTATGCTGTTTATCCGCACCGCCGCTATCTCCCCGCCAAAGTGCGCACCTTTGTGGACTACCTGCATAACTGGTTCCGCAAGAATGGCTGAACGCCCGAGGTTGGCCGACCGGTCCCAATTCCGTCTCATTTCCTGACCAGAAAACGAAGTGAATCAATGCTCACGAAACACATCGGACGCATGAGAAAATCCACGATCGCTTATGCTGTTGCCCTGACCGGCAGCCTCTTGCTCCTGCCGGCCGTGGCATGCGCGCATCCGCATATTTTCGTGGAAGCACGTCTGGAAGTGCTGGCCGGCCCGGATGGCAATGTGCAGGAACTGCGCAACGTCTGGCGGTTCGACGAAGTGTTTTCCTCGTCGGTGCTGATGGATTTCGATAAGAATACCAACCTCAAGCTGGATCCTGACGAGCTAAAGGAGGTCGGTAGGACCGTGCGCGAGTCTCTGGCCGACTACGATTATTATGCCAACCTCACGCTGAACGGCAAAGTGATCAAGGTCAACAAACCTGATATCATCAATGTTGATTTCCGCGACGGTCAGCTCCTGATGTTCTTCGCCGTCAAACCGGCCGAGCCGATGCCGCTCGCCAAGGGCAACAAACTGAGCTTCGGCATCTACGATCCGACGCTCTATACCTCGATCGATTTCCCGAGCGACGACGAGCTGGTGACGGAGGGCGATGCCTTCAAGAGCTGCACGCATAAGGTCGTCCGACCCAATCCGGATGAGGTCATTGCCGAGAACAAATCGACCCTGACGGATGCGTTCTTCAACGATCCGACGGGAACGACCATGTCGAAACTCTTCGCAACGCGGATAGATGTCCAATGCTGATTTCGAGGTTAAGGAAGCTTATGCCGGCCGCAGCTGTTGCCCTTCTGGCGGCAGCCGGCCTCGCCCATGCCGCCGGCTCGCCACTCGGTATCGGCACGGCCGAGCCGAGCTTCCAGCCGATGGGCGGGCCGCTCGCGCCGATCTTTCTCTACGTGAATTACGAGCAGCAGGCTTTCTATCGTGCGCTCACCAAATCCATCGAAGCCATGCGCCAGGACCCCTGGCAGCTCTGGACGCTGATCGGCCTTTCGTTCGCCTACGGCATCTTCCACGCGGCCGGTCCCGGCCACGGCAAGGCTGTCATTTCTTCCTACATGGTCGCCAATGAGATCGAGCTGAAGCGTGGCGTTGCCATCTCCTTCGTCTCCGCGCTCATTCAAGGGTTTGTCGCCGTCCTTGTCGTCGCCGCCGCCTATTTCGTGCTGCGCGGTTCAGGCATCACCATGACGATGGCGACCAACGCGATGGAGATCACCAGCTTCGTCATGGTCATCCTCTTTGGCAGCTGGCTGCTGTTCCGCAAGCTGCGGGCGATGATGCAAGGCCGGGCGCAGCGTCAGGAAATGCAGCTCGTAACATCGGCGGGGCCAATCAGCCTCTCGCTGTTCGAGGACGCCGCGACGGGAACGGATTCTGCAAGAGGCTTTGCGCTCACTCGAGCTGCGCTACCAGCCAGCGGTGGCTATCAATGCTACGATCCGGCCCATGCGACGGGTAACGGGGCTTACTGCGAGACCTGCGGCCATGCCCATCTTCCCGATCCGAAAATGCTGTCGAACGAGAAGTTCAGCGCCCGCGAAGCTTGGTCGGCCATCGTCGCGGTCGGACTGCGCCCCTGCTCGGGCGCGCTGCTTGTCATGACTTTTTCGATGTTGAACGGGCTCTATCTTGGCGGCCTGCTGTCCGTCCTCGCCATGTCCATCGGTACGGCGCTCACCGTCTCACTGCTGGCCATCATAGCAGTCTTCGCGAAAGGAACAGCCGTCCGTTTCACCGGCAAGGGCTCGAGACTTTCGGCTTGGGTCGGCAACGCCATCGAGATTCTCGGCGCGTTGCTCGTCATTGGCACGGGCGTCATCCTGCTCGGCGCCTCGCTGCAGAACTGAGCGATTTTCCGAAAGAATTCGAGAGAGCCTTATCTCAAAGCTTATGGCTCGTTACGCCTTTGATAGCGCGCCCGGAGCCAGAACACGAAGAAAAACGCCAGGATGACCAGAACACCGAAGCCGGTGCCGAGCCATGGCGAAATCGAGCCGAGCCAGACGATGACATTCGGCATCAGGTAAAGCACGGCTGTTGCGACCAGCAGAATAATGCCGGCCGCGATCACCGTCGAACGGGTTTCGCTTTTCTTGTCCGTCAATGTAGCCATCCCTGACGCCCTGACATGAGTTCCGGCGAAGGCTTAGGCCAGCTGCCGGGGAAAGGCAACCGGCCCGGTCAGTCAGAGCTGAACTTTGGCGCCTGCAACTGTCGCCTCGATATGATCGACCAGCGCGTCGGCCAAGCCGAGCCGGCCGGCAAGCAGATCGAGATAGCCACGTTCGGCGCGGGAATCCGGCTCGATCGCCAGCCGCGACGCGGTGTAGACCTGCACGCGCTGCTCTTCCGTCTTCGCCGAAGCGACGATGGCGTCGAGATCGACGGGATTGGCGAGCTCGCGCTGGAAGAAGGCTTCCGCCTCCGAGCCGACCCCGGCCTCCTGGACCTTCCCGAGAATACGCTGGCGCTCCGCATCGTCGATATGGCCGTCGGCGCGGGCAGCCGCGATCATTGCCCTGACGAGGGAAAGCGTAAAATCATTGCTCGCGACTGCCGGCGCCGTGCTGAATCCGGAATCCGCCGGAGGCGGCAGGAACTGCGGTTCGGCCTGCGGAGCCGATTGCGGCGCTGGCTGCGGCTGATTGCCGTCGCGATAATTCTTGTAGGCCTGATAGCCAAGCCCGGCGATGGCGGCGAGGCCACCGAGCGTCAGCGCATTGCCCGCGATCTGACGTCCGGCTTTGGTGCCGAGCAGCACGCCAGCGATCGCGCTGGTCGCCATCGGGTTGTCCCTGGCGAGATTGATGGCCTGGGTTGCCCTGTCTTTCACCGTTCCCTGCAATCCCGGAACCTGCGACCCCAGGAATTGGTCAAGAAGCTTGCGGGCATCGATCATGTGGATGGTCCTCCCTCCCTGTGATGGTGAAGGGAAGATAGGAAGCGCAACCGCGAATACAAATCCGCATCATGAAAAAAGGCACGCAGAAAGCTCCGCGCGCCTTTGAAATCGAATTGGATAGGCTCGGTCTCAGCCCTTGAGCGCCGCTGCCTCTGCGGCAAGCTTGGTGATGCCGGCCCAGTCGCCTGATGCAACCAGTTCCTTCGGCGCAACCCAGGAGCCGCCGACGCAGATGACGTTCGGCAGCGACAGATAATCATGGGCATTCTTCAGCGAAATGCCGCCGGTCGGGCAGAAGATCGTGCCTGATAGCGGCGAGG
>JBCNPI010000426.1:0-4636 GCA_039593415.1 Rhizobium sp.
TCTACGCGATGAGCGAGATGGGTCTTCGCCCCAACTCCGCCTTCCGCAAATGCGCCAAGATCGTCGGCGAGGTGATGGGTAACTATCACCCGCATGGCGACCAGTCGATCTACGACGCACTGGCGCGCCTCGCGCAGGATTTCTCGCAGCGCTACACGCTGGTGAACGGCCAGGGCAATTTTGGCAATATCGACGGCGATAGCCCAGCCGCGATGCGTTACACCGAATCCAAGATGACGGCCGTTTCCGAGCTGCTGCTTGAGGGCATCGATCAGGATGCGGTGGATTTCCGCGACACCTACGACGAGTCGAATTCCGAACCGGTCGTTCTGCCGGGGGCTTTTCCCAATCTGCTCGCCAACGGTTCTTCGGGCATCGCCGTCGGCATGGCGACTTCCATTCCACCCCATAACGCCCATGAGCTTTGCGATGCGGCCCTGCATCTGATCAAGGATCGCGATGCGACGGTCGAGAAGCTGGTGGAACTGTATATTCCAGGTCCGGATTTTCCGACCGGGGGCATTATTATCGATGATCGGCAGAGCATAATCGAGAGCTACAAGACCGGCCGCGGCGGCTTCCGTGTCCGCTCCAAATGGGAGATCGAGGACCTCGGTCGCGGGGGCTACCAGATCGTCGTCACCGAAATTCCGTTCCAGGTGCAGAAGTCGCGGCTGATCGAAAAGATCGCCGAACTGCTGCTCGCCCGCAAGCTGCCGCTGCTCGAGGACGTGCGCGACGAATCCGCCGAGGATATCCGGGTCGTTCTCGTGCCCAAGAGCCGCACGGTCGACGCGACGATCCTGATGGAATCAATGTTCAAGTTGACGGAGCTGGAAAGCCGTTTTCCCCTCAACATGAACGTCCTGTCCATGGGACGCATCCCCAGGGTCATGGCCCTGAACGAGGTGCTGAGGGAATGGCTGGATCATCGCCGCGAAGTCCTGCTGCGCCGCTCCCGCTTCCGTCTGGCCGCCATCGAAAAGCGGCTCGAAATTCTCGGCGGCTTGCTGGTCGCCTATCTCAACATCGACGAGGTCATCGCTATCATCCGCGAGGAGGATGAGCCGAAGCCCGTCATGATGGAGCGGTTCGGCCTCACGGACAATCAGGTCGAGGCTATCCTCAATATGCGGCTGCGCTCCTTGCGCAAGCTGGAGGAGTTCGAGATCCGCAAGGAGTTCGACGGCCTGACCAAGGAGAAGGCCGATATCGAGGCACTGCTCGCTTCGGAAGAAAAGCAGTGGCAGACGGTGTCCTGGGAAATCGGCGAGGTGAAGAAGAAATTCGCCAAGGCGACCGAGATCGGCCGCCGCCGCACCCAGTTTGCCGAAGCGCCCGAAGCCGACGATGCAGCCATTCAGCAGGCGATGATCGAAAAGGAACCGATCACCGTCGTTGTCTCGGAAAAAGGTTGGATTCGCGCCCTCAAGGGCCACATCTCCGATACATCTTCGCTGACCTTCAAGGAAGGCGATGGTCTCAAGGTCGCCTTCCCGGCACAGACGACGGACAAGATCCTCATCATCACGACGGGCGGCAAGGCCTATACGCTCGGCGGCGACAAGCTGCCCGGCGGCCGCGGTCATGGCGAGCCCCTGCGCATCATGATCGACATGGAAAACGATCAGGATGTGCTGACCGCCTTCGTCCACGATCCCCAGCGCAAGCAGATGATCGCCTCGACGGCGGGCAACGGCTTCATCGTTGCCGAGGCGGAGCTGGTCGCCAATACGCGCAAGGGCAAGCAGATCATGAACGTCTCCTATCCGGATGAGACGAAGCTTCTTGTTCCGGTTTCAGGCGATCATGTCGCCGTGGTCGGGGAGAACCGTAAGATGGTGATCTTCCCGCTTTCGCAGGTGCCGGAAATGTCGCGCGGCAAGGGCGTGCGCCTGCAGCGCTACAAGGATGGCGGCATCGCCGATATCAGGTGCTTCGTGATCGCCGATGGCCTGACCTGGGAAGACAGCGCCGGCCGCACCTTCACCAAGGCCAAGGACGAATTGGTGGAATGGCTGGGCGACCGCGCCGGTGTCGGCAGAGTCGTCCCGAAGGGCTTCCCCAGAAGCGGCAGGTTTTCCGGGTAAGGACCCGTTGAGCTAAGCCCGAGCGATCGACCCAGTTAGGTCGAGTGCAGCGACGGACGCCCTGAGCCCCAGGGAAGGGCCGGGTGGTGCGGCTTGACGGTCAACAGACGGCAATCGGCCGCCGGGTCGATTGCTGACAAACATCGGAAACCTAACGTCGAAGCGAATAGAGGCGGTTAGTTTCTAACCTGCCTCTGGAACACAGACGTCCCGCAGGAAGCGCATTGCTCCTTCTTCGTCGATTTCACCGGCGGCCACTGCCACGACGAAGCTGTAAAGATTGGCATCTGTCGTTTGAATACGATAGCCGTTTTCCATAAGAAAGACTGCCATCGTCACGATGGCGATGCGCTTGTTGCCATCTATGAACGCGTGGTTTTTTGCCAGCCCAAATAGATAGGTAGCCGCTAGTTCGATGATATCATCGCTGCCGTATGGGGATTTGTTAATCGGGCGTGCGAGGGCGGATTCGAGGGAACCTTCGTCTCGCAGGCCATAGGAACCGCCGAACCTTTTGATCTGCATCCTGTGCAATTGCTCGATGAGCGGCCTAGTCAGGAAGATAAAGGGCATTACTCAGCAAGCTTCTTGAGCGCTACCTTGTATTGATCCATGAAGCGCTGCGCATGCTCTATCTGGCGCGCAAAGTCCGCGTCAGTTGGCTGCATCAGCAGTCCACCGTCCTTCAGACTTAGTTCCAATGTATCGCCAGCGCCGAGCCCCAGCTGATCAAGGACCTCTTTCGGAATAATCACGCCTTCGGAATTGCCGATCTTGCGGATGGTGACGTTCATGTCTCAGCTCCAATGTAATAACTTGGTTATAACATTGGCTGATTATTGCTTCAATGCGCGAGACTCTGAGCGGTGATTGCTGCTCTGGCTTTGACCCGCGCCTGCCAGAGCGAGTGAGTGGCCAGCGCCAGCATCAGGATCGCACCGCCGGCAAGCGTCATGTTAGTTGGGGCCTCCGAAAAGATCAGCCAGACCCAGATCGGCGCCAGGATGGTTTCCAGAAGGTAGAACATCGCTACCTCCGGCGCCGAGAGAAAGCGCGTGCCTGTCGCAAGGCACCAGAAGGAAAGCGGCATTAGCAGCGCGCCGTCGAAGAGGATCCAGCCGGGGTGCTCGATGGAAAAGCCGGTCGGCGCGATGTGGTAAAGCCCGACGGCTGCCGGGATGACGGCTGCCAGCAAGGAAGCAAAGCCCATATCGCGCCCGGAGGCGCGGCTGATCGTGATAGCGCAGGCGATGGAAAGCGATGCGATCACCGAGAGGGCGTCGCCAAGCAGGTGCCCAGCTTCCATGCCGTCCCCGACGATAAGGCCGACCCCCAGAATCATCACCGCCATGGTGAGGAACGTGGAAAGGGCAGGGCGCTCTTTCAGGAAAATCCAGGACAGCAGCGCGGCAAACATCGGGTTGAGCGCGATGATGAAGACCACATTCGCTGCCTTGGTATAATAAATGGCGAGAAGAAAGGTGATGGTGGTCAGCCCGTAGAAGAAGCCAACAGGAATTCCGAGCCGGCCCGGCAGCACGGTTTGCAGCGAGCCAGTGACCCGGCGGATGACGAGGAGGGCGGCGAGCGCCACGAGGAGAGTCGCAAGGCTGCGTGCCGACAGCACCGACCAGACTTCGCCGCTAGAAAGCCGGATCAGCGGTATGTCCATCGAAAGTGCCAGGCCGCCGAGCGATGTCAGCAGCAGGCCCTTCTTATGGTCCGAGAGATGGGAAAACATTCAGCGCAAGGTATCTTTGTCGCCGTCGGCCGAGGGATCGAAACGTTCCCAGCCGCGCGGCGTCAGATGTTCCTGCGGTTGAAAGCGGGTCTTGTAGTCCATCTTGCGCGAGCCCTTGACCCAATAGCCGAGATAGACATGCGGCAGTCCGAGCGCTTTCGTCCGGTTGATATGATCGAGGATCATAAATGTGCCGAGCGATCGCGGATGGAGATCGGGATTGAAGTAGGAATAGACCATCGACAGCCCGTCGCTCATGACGTCCGTCAACGCCGCCGCCAGCAACTCGCCTTTCGGACGCTGCTCCAGCCCGGAGCCTTCCTCGCGGCGGCGATACTCGATGATGCGGGTATTGACATGCGTATCCTCGACCATGATCGCATAGTCGAGCACGGTCATGTCCGACATGCCGCCGTGCTGATGGCGATAGTCGAGATAACGGCGGAAGAGCGAATATTGCTCACTCGAGGGCTGTGCGGGAAATTCGGTAGCGATGACGTCGCTATTGGCGGCGAGCACGCGCCGCATCGATCGGGCGGGCTCGAATTCCTGGGCGAGGATGCGCACGGATACGCAGGCGCGGCAGGCTTCGCAGGCAGGGCGGTAGGCGATGTTCTGCGAGCGTCGGAAACCGCCCTGGGTCAGAATATCGTTCATCTCTGCTGCCCGAGGACCGACGAGATGGGTGAAGACCTTGCGTTCCATCTCGTGCGGCAGGTACGGACAGGCAGCCGGTGCCGTCAGATAAAACTGCGGAGATGGCGTCGACTGCGTATTCATCTGCCGTTAATTGCCCTTTCTTTCG
>JBCNPI010000427.1:0-4610 GCA_039593415.1 Rhizobium sp.
ATGGCAGCGACGCGCTGCGGATCGACATCGGCGGCAAAGAGCTTCTTCAGCGTTGCCAGCGATTGCTCGACGCTGATGTCGTGCAGCGGCACCGGGAAAGGCGCATGGAAGACATCGCCGGGCATGGGGCCGAAGCCGATCTTGTAGGGTGCCACCTTGCCGGTCAGCGCCATGCCCATGAAGGTGCGACCGTGGAAGCCGCCGCCGAAGGCGATGATGGCGGAGCGTCCAGTAGCGGCGCGGGCGATCTTCACGGCATTTTCGACCGCTTCGGCACCCGTGGTCACGAAGATCGTCTTCTTGGCAAAATCGCCAGGGACGATGGCATTCAGCCGTTCGGCAAGGCGCACATAGCTCTCATAGGGCACCACCTGATGGCAGGTATGAGTGAAGCGATCGAGCTGCTCCTTGACGGCGGCAATCACGCGCGGATGGCGGTGACCGGTGTTCACCACGGCGATGCCGGAGGCAAAATCGATATAGCGATGCCCCTCCTTGTCCCAGATCTCGGCGTTTTCGGCGCGATCGGCGTAGATCTGCGTCGTCATGCCGACGCCGCGGGAAATGGCGGCGTTCTTCCGCTCGGTCAAGGTCATTGCAGTCGCTCCCAGAAAGCAGTTTCGAATTATCTTGCAGAAGTTCTGTAACTTATTTACAAAACTCCTACATTTTTCCTGCAAGATTTCAAGCGAGATTTTGTGCGAGCGACGAGAATGGGCGGAAGGAATCACGCGGAGGCCTGATCCGTGTTAAACGGATCAAAAGACTGAAGATCAGGGAATATTGGCAAATGAACATCGAGCCGGAGCGCTACCCAGTGCGCTACAAGGTGGCGGAAGCGGCCCGTCTGGCCGGCGTATCGGCGTCCACCCTGCGTCTATGGGAAAGCCAGGGGCTGGTCGTACCCTCGCGCTCCGAGACCGGACACCGGCAGTATAGCGCCGAGGATGTGGCGCGGCTGAAACGCATTTCCTGGTTCCGTGCCGAACGCGGCCTCAATCCCGCGGCGATTCGCGAGGCGCTCGAGATGGAGGAGGGAAATGCTGCCGGTCTCGAGAATGGCGAGCAACCGGCATCTTCGGATATCGGCCGCAGGCTTCGGTCGCTGCGCCACGCCGCCGGCAAGACGCTGGAGCAGGTTGCGGCCGACATGGGAATGACATCCTCGACGCTCTCGACCCTCGAAAGGACCTCGCAGGGCGTCAGCTTCAAGACCCTTCATGATCTCGCGGATTATTACGGCACAACTGTTTCGCGACTGTCTGGCGAGGAGCGCGAGGACGTTCCCGCGCTCATCCGATCCGGTGAGTGGCGTGCCTGGCCCGCGACGACGCCGGGCGTCACGGTGCAATTGCTGGCCGAAGGCAGGACGATGATGGATTGCCATCGCTTCGTTCTTGCGCCCGGTGCTGCAAGCGAAGGTGCCTATCGCCACGAGGGAGAAGAGTTCATCCATGTCCTGGCCGGGCACCTTGAGCTGGTGCTGGACAGCGACCAGTTCTTCGATCTCCTGCCTGGCGATTCGCTTTATTTCGAGAGCCGCCGCTACCATTCCTGGCGCAATCGCCACGATGGCGAGACCATATTGCTCTGGATCAACACGCCGCCGACATTTTGAGCGGTGCCGGTACCGTTATCCGGTATCGTTATCGCCCTGTCTGTTCTATAGAACGGACGAAAATCGAATTCAGAAAGAGAGAGCCGGGAGAGAATTTCATGGCTGCCACCATCCGTTATCACGAAGGCGATATTTCCGCCGAAGATGCCGCCCGCTATACTGGCGCCATAGCCATCGATACCGAAACCCTCGGTCTCATTCCGCGTCGCGACCGGCTTTGCGTCGTGCAGCTTTCGCCGGGTGACGGCACGGCCGATGTCATCCGCATCGCAGCCGGCCAGAAGCAGGCGCCCAATCTCGTCGCCATGCTCGCCGACCCTGTGCGCCAGAAGATCTTTCACTATGGCCGCTTCGACATCGCCGTTCTGTTCCATACCTTCGGCGTCACCACCACGCCGGTCTTCTGTACCAAGATCGCCTCGCGCCTCTGCCGTACCTACACCGACCGCCACGGCTTGAAGGACAATCTCAAGGAGATGCTGGACGTTGATATTTCCAAGGCGCAGCAGTCGTCCGACTGGGCTGCGCAAACGCTGTCGCCGGCGCAGCTCGAATATGCCGCGTCCGACGTGCTCTATCTCCATGCACTGCGCGAAAAGCTGACCGAGCGCCTCCTGCGCGACGGACGCATGGATTATGCGGATGATTGCTTCGCCTTTCTGCCCACGCGCGCCAAGCTCGATCTTCTCGGCTGGGAAGAGGCAGATATTTTCGCCCATAGCTGACAGCTGCGCTTAAAGGGTGAAATCCATAGGTCGGTGCCGCGGAAGCGGCATCGGCTTTTTTGTTTAGCGATCTGTTAAGGACTGGACTGTTATTTTGCGGATGATTTCCAGTTCTATGCGTTCGCGCCTCGCCACTTCGGCCACCCGGCGCTAGAGCAATTCCAGGAAAAGTGCGCAGCGGTTTTCCGTCAGGAATTGCATGAAAGCAAGGAGATAGAGCGATTCAGAGCCTGAACCGCTCTAGGAAATCCACAGGCCGCATGAGCGGACCTCGATAGAACCTGCCCCGCTTCCATCGTCGCCTTGCCAGACAAAGGAGCATGTCATGTTGCTTCCCGCCGTTGGTGCCGTGTCCGCTGTGGGTGTGTCCATTGAGAAGCCGATTGCCGCAACGGCTGAAACTTCCGGGCTCCAGACGGCGGCAACGCCGCTTGCCGTTCTGTCGAGTACGGTCAATGCCAGCGTCGAGGGCAAGCTGAATATGCTGCTGGTTGCGGCCCGTGAGCGGATGTTCGACAGCCTGCTTTCCGCGATCGATGCGGCCAGCCAGGTATTGAATGTTTCCCGTGAACCGGGCGAGAGCAGTGCCGCCTATGCGCAGCGCGTTGCCGCCGCGATCAGCAGCCTGACGCCACAGCAGCTCACCGTCGCGCAGCAGCGGATGGATGTGCATATGGCTACTCCAGTGCCGCTGCCGCTGCTGGCTGAAGCGCTGGCGGACCCCGCGAGCCCGCAGGCGATTGAGCTTGCTCTCAGCCTGGAACAAGCCTCGTCCGCCGAACCGGACGCGGTGCTGAAGGCCGTCGTCAATTCATACGGACAGAATGCCGGCGAAGTGGAAAGGCCGGCGACGCAGGCGCTGGTATCCGCCCCGCTGCAGACAGTGGCCGATCTGGCCGCCCCGGCAACGGCGCTTGCAGCTGCCGCAGAAGAACCGGCCTCCGTCATGCCGACCCCTTCCCCTGCGACGGCCACGCCGGCGGCTCAGCCGGCACCTGCCGCGCAGCCGACACCGCAAGCGGGCATTCCCATACAATCTCAATCCGCGCCGGCTGCTGTCCAGGCCGCTCAAACGCAGACGGTTGCACAAAACGGTATCGCCGCCGCCCCGCAAGCCGCGCCTGCCGGCAACGGTGCCGCTGGCACTGCGGCCGCCACTGTCCAGCCTTCCGCGCTCGCTTCTCTTGTCGACGATCTGGCCGCGGCGTCATTGCTGGCCGCGATTGCGACCGACGCCGCACTCCCGACCGAAGTGGCGTTGATCCGATCGCCGCTCACACCCACGCCGGTGCCGCGCGATGTCCAACAGATTCAAGCCGATATCAAACAGGGACTGCAGGTGGTCATCAGCCCTCCCGCAACGCCGGCCGGTTCCGATCTGCAGCAGATCATCAGCAATCCCTCTTCTTCCGTCGAGAAGATAATAGCACAGGCGCTGACGGCCGATGCGGCGGCGCAATCGTCGCCGCAGCCGTCGGCCGTCAATGGAAATGCCAGGAGCCCGGCTTCGGCTATTGCGATGCCCGCTTCGTTTATGGGGCAGGCCGAGGCGCCCGTTGCCGGCGTGCTTCCCGGCAAGCCGGCAGCGCAGCCATCGCTTGCGGCACCGGTGGCAATGTACGAGGCTGCGCAGCAGGAAAGCGTGCCTGCGCCTTTGCCGCTCGGCGTTCCTTTCGTCGTGGCAAGCTATCTGCCGGCGGATATTCCCGTGAAGACTGGCGAATCCAAGCTGCTCGATCGCGTCGATCCGGTCGATGAGGAGGAGGGCGGGCAAGCTCAGGACGAGGAGACCTCGCAAGGTCAGGATGAGGAGCAGGCGCAGGCGGATGAATCACCGGCGCAGGCGGACGCGGAGACGCCCGACGAAGCGGAAGCCGGATCAGCCGCTACCCAGCACGATGGCGTCAAGCCGCAGGTCGTTGCCTTGCCGCAGCCCTTGCGCGATCCCTTGAACGACCACGCCTTCGATTTCTATCGGCGCATGGTGGCGTGGGAATAGCTGCTCCGAAATGAAATGGCCGGTCCGGACCAGGCGTAACGGACAAAGAAAAACCCGCCGGATCGCTCCGGCGGGTCTTTTGTTTCCAGGCTTCGGCCGAAGATTATTCGGCGTTGCGGTTCTTCAGAGCCGCACCCAGGATGTCGCCGAGCGAAGCGCCCGAGTCGGACGAACCGAACTGAGCAACGGCTTCCTTCTCTTCTGCGATTTCCAGAGCCTTGATGGACAGCATGATCTTGCGGTCCTTCTTGGAGAAGTTGGTGACGCG
>JBCNPI010000428.1:0-4609 GCA_039593415.1 Rhizobium sp.
TTCGCCATCGGCAATGGCCTTCACTTCGAGCGGATGCAGCTTGCAGAACTGCGCGATCTGGTCGAATGACAAGGCCGTATTGTCGACAAGCCAGATGGCGGTTGCCTTCGGCATGAGCAATTGTTGAGCCATGGATATAGTCCTTCTGTCAGTCCGCGCCGGTGTCGCGGTCCGGGGTGTAACACCACATTGTCCGGGAAATACGGCCCTATATAGCGATAGTGTCGCGGAATTGCAATTCTTTGCGCATGAAATGCACTTTGTCCAATTGCTGTCGTAGTTTGACCTGCTATTTATTGGCCGGAAAGAGCACTCACATCGGCAAACGGGGTGCGAGGAATTGAGGAGGAGAGTATGTCGGAGAAGATTCATCCGGTGACGAAGCCGGTCAAGGCGCGTGCTTTGATCGACAAGGCGAAATATCAGAAATGGTATGAGCAGAGTGTTCAGGATCCCGACAAGTTCTGGGGCAAGCATGGCAAGCGCATCGATTGGTTCAAGCCCTATACCAAGGTGAAGAACACGTCTTTTACCGGCAAGGTCTCGATCAAATGGTTCGAGGACGGCGTCACCAACGTTTCCTATAATTGCATCGACCGGCATTTGAAGAAGCATGGCGATCGCGTAGCCTTCATCTGGGAAGGCGACAATCCCTATCTCGACAAGAAGATCACCTATAACGAACTCTACGAGCAGGTCTGCCGACTGGCCAACGTGCTGAAAAAGCACGGCGTCAAGAAGGGCGACCGCGTCACCATCTACATGCCGATGATTCCCGAGGCTGCCTACGCGATGCTCGCCTGCGCCCGTATCGGCGCGGTGCATTCGGTCGTCTTCGGCGGTTTCTCGCCGGAAGCGCTTGCCGGCCGTATCGTCGATTGCGAGTCGACCGTCGTCATTACCTGCGACGAAGGTGTTCGCGGCGGCAAGTCGATCCCGCTGAAAGAAAACACAGATAAGGCCATTCAGATCGCCGCCAAGCAGAAGGTTTCGGTCAAGACCGTCATTGCCGTGCGCCGCACCGGCGGCAAGGTCGGTTGGGAGCCCGGACGGGACGTCTGGTATCACGAGGAAATTGCGAAGGTGAAGGCGGATTGCCCGCCGGCGAAGATGAAGGCGGAAGATCCGCTGTTCATCCTCTATACTTCCGGTTCCACCGGCAAGCCCAAGGGCGTGCTGCACACGACGGCCGGTTATCTCGTCTATGCGGCGATGACGCATGAATATGTGTTCGACTACCATCCCGGCGATATCTACTGGTGCACGGCCGATGTCGGCTGGGTGACCGGCCATTCCTATATCGTCTACGGACCCCTTGCGAACGCCGCGACCTCGCTGATGTTCGAAGGCGTGCCGAACTATCCGGATCAGGGCCGCTTCTGGGATGTGATCGACAAGCACAAGGTCAACATCTTCTACACTGCACCGACGGCGATCCGTTCGCTGATGGGAGCCGGTGACCATTTCGTCAAGCGCGCCTCGCGCTCCAGCCTGCGCATCCTCGGCACGGTTGGCGAGCCGATCAATCCGGAAGCCTGGGAATGGTATTACAAGGTGGTCGGCGACAGCCGCTGCCCGATCGTCGATACCTGGTGGCAGACGGAGACGGGCGGGCACATGATTACGCCGCTTCCAGGTGCGACCGATCTCAAGGCCGGCTCTGCCACGCTGCCCTTCTTCGGCGTGCAGCCCGAGCTTGTCGACAATGAGGGCAATGTGCTGGAAGGGGCGGCCGACGGCAATCTCGTCATCGCCGACAGCTGGCCTGGCCAAATGCGCACCGTCTATGGCGACCATGAGCGCTTCATCCAGACCTACTTTTCTACCTACAAGGGTAAATACTTCACCGGCGACGGTTGCCGCCGCGACGCAGACGGCTATTACTGGATCACCGGCCGCGTCGACGATGTGCTCAACGTGTCTGGCCATCGTCTCGGCACGGCGGAGGTGGAATCGGCGCTGGTGTCTCACAGCCATGTGTCGGAAGCGGCCGTCGTCGGATATCCGCATTCCATCAAGGGTCAGGGCATCTATTGCTATGTGACGCTGATGGTGGGCATGGAGGGCACCGAAGCGCTGCGCCAAGAGCTGGTGAAGCATGTCCGCACCGAAATCGGCCCCATCGCCTCGCCGGACAAGATCCAGTTCACGCCCGGCCTGCCGAAAACCCGCTCCGGCAAGATCATGCGCCGCATCCTGCGCAAGATCGCCGAAGACGATTTTGGCGCGCTCGGCGATACTTCGACGCTTGCTGATCCTGCTGTCGTCGATGATTTGATCGCCAATAGGCAGAACAAGGCGGATGCGGCTTGATTAATGGGAGGGCGAGAGGGCTTATCTCTCGCCAATTCATTTTTCACGTGAAACCTTCACCGATTTCGAAGGCTCATTGCGGAAGCCGGATTCGACAGGTCTGGATCTTCCAGGGATCGCCCTCAGCGATGAGCTTTCCTTCGTTGATGAGGGCGATCAATCGCGCCTGCAGCATAACGTCGCCGACCTGGTGGTAGGGCTCAAAGCTCAAACCCATCGTGTCCCCGATTACGTACGCCATTCTTCGCCACTCTGGGGATGTGTCCGAGCAGAAGTTGATCGAAATAATCCAGAGGCGTGGACACCAATCCAGCTGATGTGAGAGTGCCATTATCTGTTTGTCGGCCCGGGATGCGCAGATCTGTGACATCGATGTCATCATAGGCCCGGCCGTTCATGTGGAAGGCAAAGGCGAGCCTGAAGGCAAGTTCTTGTGCGTAATGCCGCCCGAACCGGACAACCAATCTGTCTTCGCTTTCGTCGATGCGCCGCCAGAAGCTCTGAAAATGCTCGCCTATAGCATCCTCGTATAATGGCTGCCACCACGCCACCCAAGCTGCCGCGTCGGAATTAATCGGTCCGCAAGTCAGGTCATCTCCGAAGGGCAGGACGTCATCGTCTCGACCCGCCAACCGGAGTGCCTCGCGCAGTCAGCCCGCGGCGGAAAAGCCATGCGGTACATGCAAAGTTTTCATTGTCTAGTTGTGACCAGCGAAATGGTGTTCATATCATCGTAGCAAATGCACTCGAATTTAGTTGAGAATCAAAAATCGATCGCCCGGCCGTTGATTTCCCAGTCGCCGAAGCGGGCAGGGTCGGCGCCGCCGCGGCCGCCGATTTCCGGGGGTAGTTCGGCCTGTGCTCGAGCTTCCTGCGCCCTGCGGCGCTCCTCGGCTTCTGCAAGGGCGCGCTTGGCGGCGGGCGAGAGCGGCTTGCGAGTGATTTCACCGGTTTCGGTGTCGAGTTTGTTGTCGTTATCGGCTGTCTGCATGATCTGATCGGCCCGGAACCGTTGAATTAAGCGGAGGAATAGCCAAATCATAGTGCGTCCGGCCGCAAAGAAAAAGGTTTGGACGACAGATGTGTTGGAGACCTCTCGATGAATCTCATGCGTACTGCCATGCTGCTTGCCTTCATGACCGCTTTGTTCATGGGCGTCGGCTATCTGATCGGCGGTCAATCGGGCATGCTGATCGCATTGGTCGCCGCCGCCGGCATGAATTTCTTTTCCTACTGGAATTCGGACCGCATGGTGCTCTCCACTTATGGTGCGCAGGAGGTGGATGAGCGCAGCGCTCCGGAATTCTACCGCATTATCCGTGATCTCGCCCGCAATGCCGGCCTGCCGATGCCGAAAGTCTATCTCTATGACAGCCCGCAGCCGAATGCCTTTGCCACGGGCCGCAATCCTGACAACGCCGCCGTGGCTGCCTCGACAGGCCTCTTGCACGCATTGACGCCAGAGGAAGTGGCCGGTGTGATGGCGCACGAGCTTGCCCACGTCCAGAACCGCGACACACTAACCATGACGATCACGGCGACGCTTGCCGGCGCCATTTCCATGCTCGGCAATTTCGCCTTCTTCTTCGGCGGCCGCCGCGACAGCAACAATCCGCTCGGCATGGCCGGCCTCCTCGTGGCGATGATCGTCGCCCCTCTGGCGGCGATGCTGGTGCAGATGGCGATCAGCCGGACGCGCGAATATTCGGCCGACCGCCGCGGCGCGGAGATTTGTGGCAATCCGCTTTGGCTTGCCTCCGCACTCGGCAAGATCGCCCGCGGTGCGGCGCATATTCCCAACGAAGCTGCCGAAGGCCATCCTGCGACGGCGCATATGTTCATCATCAATCCGCTCTCCGGCGAGCGCATGGATAATCTGTTTTCCACCCATCCGAACACGGAAAATCGCATCGCCGCGCTGCATGACATGGCCCGTTACGGTGGCGGCGGTGCTTCGCCGATGACACCGTCTTCCGGCTTTGGCTCGACGGGACCGTCCTTCACTGCTAATCCGGGGCGCAAATCGCGCTCCGTGCCGAATACGGGTCGCGGTGGTTCGCAACCGCCGAAGGGTCCCTGGTCTTGAGTTCTGACACAAAAAACAAAGCTTCCAACAGAGATGGAAAACGATCGGGCAAGCGGCCGCAGCCAACTCGACAGCCCGATGCGTCTCCGCCGAAGCCGGGCCTCGCGGCCCGCGCGGCGGCGTCAAAGATCCTGGGAGCCGTGCTCGACCGCAAGACACCGCTCGACGGCATGCTTGATGCCGAAGGCGGCAGTGCCGCCTATACGACAC
>JBCNPI010000429.1:0-4565 GCA_039593415.1 Rhizobium sp.
CCAAGATCGTCCCGTTCGTCGAGCCGGAAGTGCTGATGGATGGCGAGCCTGGCACGCAGAGCCTCGACCGCAGCGAAGAAGTAACCCGCTGGACGCTGCAGGTCGTCTTCCAGGAGCTCGCCGAGGCCCGCATCAAGCTCGAAGGCATGATCCTGAAGCCGAGCATGGTCATCGACGGCAAGAAGGTCCGCAAGGCTTCCGTCGAAGAGGTCGCCGAGCGCACCGTCAAGGTTTTGAAGGAAACCGTTCCTTCCGCCGTTCCCGGCATTGCCTTCCTCTCCGGCGGCCAATCCACCGAAGAAGCGACCGCGCATCTCTCCGCCATCAACTCCGGCCATGATCTGCCCTGGTATGTGACCTTCTCCTACGGGCGCGCCCTGCAGGACAGCGCGCTGAAGGCATGGGGCGGCAAGCCGGAAAACGTCGCCGCCGGCCAGCGCGCCTTCACCCATCGCGCCGAGATGAACTATCTTGCCGCCAAAGGCAGCTGGACGAAGGATCGCGAACAGGCTGCCTGATGCCAGCCGGAGCAACTCCAGGAAAAGTGCGCAGCCGCTTTCCCTCGGGAATTACGTGGAAACAAAAGGGCAGAGCGGTTCAATAGCGCCGTGAGAAGCTGAACCGCTCTGATCTTCGAATAAATGCAAAAGGTCCCGGTCGCGATGCGACCGGGACCTTTTGCATTCGGGCAATAGCCAACCGAGCGTTCAGAACAGAGCAAGTTACATCTGTCACAATGGCAAGAATAGGTTTGCTGTGATATCGGAAAACAAACCATGTCAAATGGATGTTACGGAAGCGCGGCACTAGAAGAATTCCGGGAAAAGTGCGGAGCGGTTTTCCCGGAATTTCGTAAGAACAAAAGGTAGAGCGTTTTCGCGATTCGAGGAAAAGCAGGAACGCTCTAGGTTGCCCCACTTATAGTAAAGGGCAACATAGAGGGGTTGCCATATGCTTGCTTGGCGCAGTTTTATTGCTGTTCTCGCCGTTGTCTTAGTTGCTCAAACAGATATTGTTCGCGCCCAGCAGTTGCAGACGGCCGTTCCCGTCTTTTCCCCGACCGGACCAGATGCAGAGGCTTACGGGGAGAAACTCGGATATCCCATCGGCCTGCCGCTTAGCGAACAACGCAACATGATCGGCAACTTCAGCCATGCCGACCAGCTTGCGCCAACGCACACGATCGCCGCTGCCGAGCATCCGCTACCGCTGCTGCGCGCGCCATCCGAGATTTCGGTCAAGTTCACCTTCGGCGCTGAAACTGCCTCATTGCCGAGATACCTCGACACCAATCCCACCACAGGCCTGCTGATCGCCCACAACGACACGATCCTGTTCGAACACTACCAATACGGCCGCACCGACCGCGACCGGCTTGTCTCGCAATCCATGGCGAAAACCTTGACCGGCATGATGATCGGAATTGCGCTTTCCGAAGGCTCCATCCATTCGATTGACGATACGGTTGAGACCTATGTGCCGGAACTGAAAGGCACGGAGATGGGCGCCACGCCGATCCGCGCATTGCTGCATATGGCCTCCGGCATTGCCTTTACTGAAAACTTCGGCAATCCCGATGACAATGTTCGTCT
This sequence comes from Rhizobium sp., assembly GCA_039593415.1. Taxonomy (GTDB): domain Bacteria; phylum Pseudomonadota; class Alphaproteobacteria; order Rhizobiales; family Rhizobiaceae; genus Rhizobium. Next base: position 1,593 of record JBCNPI010000429.1, read on the forward strand.
CAGCAATTCGTTGCTTGGCCCGGAAAAGCTCGATCCGATTACGGCTGTATCGCGATTCAACAAGCGGGTCGCTCCCCCCGACACGGTTTGGCATTACAGCAATCTTGATACGGAAGGGCTGAGCCTGGTCCTGACCCACGCCACCCATATGAGCATGGCGGACTATCTCCAGTCCCGGATATGGCAGCCGATGGGAGCGGAAGCCAGCGCGAACTGGCAGGTCGACAAAACAGGTCAGGAAGTCGGCTACTGCTGCTTCAGCGCGACGCTTCGCGACTATGCCCGCTTTGGCCTGCTGCTCGCCCATGATGGTGTCTTGAACGGCCGGCAGATCATACCTCGCCAATGGCTGCTGGATGCGACGCAGCCGGTCACACAAGGCTCATTCCTCGCAGTTAATCACGAGACGAAGCCCTGGGGCTATGGCTATCAAACCTGGCTCATGCCCGGCCCACGCCGAACGTTCTTCCTGGACGGCCGGGCCGGCCAGCGCATCCTCGTCGATCCGACGACCCATCTGGTCCTGGTACACACCGCCGTACGTGCGAAGCCCGGTGATATGGGCAATGCCGAACTGGTCGAGCTCTGGTCTAGCGTGCTCAAGCAGTTCCAGAGCAATTGAAGCGATCTCATGCATGCCGCAGGCTTGCGAGATGTGACGAAAGGGCAGTCCCTCAAAAGCGGCCGCTGGTGAACTTGTCACAGGCACAAGTTCCAGCTTTCAGGCTTGCCTGAGCAGCGGCTAAATCCAGGCAGTTCGATTAAAACTGCAGGGAGCCGCCATGAACACCGTTGCCTATGTCACTGTCGACGTTTTCACATCGGAGCGCTTCGTCGGCAATCCGCTGGCCGTTATTCCGGACGCCCGCGGCCTGAGCAGCGAGGCCATGCAGAAGATCGCGGCCGAGTTCTGCTATTCGGAAACGACCTTCGTGCTGCCACCCGATAATCCCGATCATACCGCTCGCGTCCGCATCTTCACCCCCACGGCAGAAATCCCCTTCGCCGGCCACCCCAATGTCGGCACCGCCTTCGTTCTCGGCCGGCAGCAAGCAATCTTCGGAAAATCCGTGGGCGACCGGCTAACCTTCGAAGAGGACGCAGGGCTCGTCGAGGTGGCCCTTTTGAGCAGAGATGGTGACATCACTGGCGCAAGCATCCGCGCGCCGGGAAAGCTCGCGATCGGCGAGACGGTCGCCGACGAACTGATTGCCGCTTGCGTCCAGATCGATCCGCAATCGATTCGCCACACGGCCCATGCTCCAACCTTCGCATCCGTTGGCCTGCCTTTCGCCTTCGCGGAGCTGGACAGCCTCGAAACGCTCGGCAAGGCACGGCCGAATGCCGCTGTTTTTGCCGAGGCGGCTGCGCGGCACAAGGAGGATAAGACCGGCTTCTCGCTCTTTCTCTACGTGCGCTCCGCCGAAAATCCATGGACTCTCCGGGCCCGCATGTTTGCCCCGCTCGACAATGTGACGGAAGACCCGGCGACCGGCAGCGCCTCCGCCGCAATCGGCGCCTATCTGACCTCCCTATTGCCGGCACAGGATGCAGAGGTAACAATCACCATCGAGCAGGGCGTGGAAATGGGAAGACGCAGCCTCATCGGCGTCGACGTCAAAAAATCTGCCGGTACAGTAAATGAAGTCCTGCTGTCCGGCAGCAGCGTCTTCGTCATGCGCGGAGAGATCCGGGTCTAGGCGGCGGCGCGCGGCGAGGCTGGAGCCCGAAACCGGTCTGGAATGCCCTAAAACACCTCGTTGATAACGAGCGCCACCGTCCAGATCGCGAAGGCGAAGATGGCAATCTTCCAAAAATCAGCCCTGCGCCTCAGGCCCGGCAGCCCCAGAGGCTTGATGATCTGCACTGCCATGGCGAGCAGGAGCAGCACCGCGATGGCTTTTGTCACGCTATTTTTCCCCGTTTATGCAAGAGTAAGGGCAGCCGCGACCAAAAACCGCTGCACCGCTTTCGCGATCATGCTCTAATTGTCATAGGACGGACATTTTTCCGCGCCAACAGACTGTTTCTACAGGCCGATAGCGGCAATCCGGGACACAATCAATAGCGAAAACAGGCAGGGCGGGCTCCTGCCTTATCGGCTCCTAAAATGGAGCTGCATGAAGGTGGGGGAGCATGAAAAGAAACATATTGCCGGTACTCGCGCTGCTGTTCGGCACGCTGTTCCTGTTTACGGGCAATGGCCTGCACAGCCTGCTGCTGCCCGTGCGCGGCACGGCCGAAGGCTACGCGACGACGACGCTCGGCCTGCTTGGCACGACATGGGCAACCGGCTTCGTGCTCGGCTGCCTGACGGCTCCGAAGCTGGTCAGGCGTATCGGCCATGTTCGCGCCTTCTCGGGCTTCATCTCCGTCATCGCCATCATCGCGCTTCTGACCGGCATCATCGTCGACCCCATCTGGTGGGTGGCGTTGCGCGCCGTGACCGGCTTCTGCACGGCCGGCACTTCGATGATCATCGAGAGCTGGCTCAACGAACGTGCCACCAATGAAAGCCGCGGCGCGATCTTCTCGCTCTATATCGGCATCACGCTGATCGGCGCCGTCGCCGGCCAGATGATGGTGCCCTTCGCCGATATCCATACGCCTATCCTCTTCATGATGTGCGGCATCTGCTATTGTATCGCCATGCTGCCGACAACGCTGTCGACCGCCGCCTCGCCGCAGCCGCTCAAGGCCGTCAGCCTCGACCTGAAGGCGCTCTACCGCAATTCGCCGGTCGCCTCGATCGGCATCCTGCTCGTCGGTATCGCCAATGGCGCATACGGCACGCTCGGCGCCGTCTTCGGCGCCAAGGCCGGCCTTTCCGAGAGCGATATCGCGCTGATGATGAGCTCGACCATCTTCGCCGGCGCGGTGATGCAGCTGCCGGCCGGCCGCCTCTCGGATCGCATAGACCGCCGCTACGTGCTTGCAGGCATGGCGGCGATCGCAGCCCTCGACGGCATCCTG
>JBCNPI010000043.1:0-26673 GCA_039593415.1 Rhizobium sp.
CCGCCGCTCGCATAGGCCGAGCGGCCGAACTGGGTGTAGCGCAGCAGCAGATACATCATCAGCACGATAGCGATGCCGATCCAGGCGAGCACCGGCAAGCCAAGCAGCGGCGTGCGCGGCACGTTCAGGAAGATCGGTGTGAATTGATGGGCATTGACCCAGGCGCCGCCCGACAGCACGAATGCCATGCCGCGATAGATCGTCAAGGTGCCGAGCGTGACGACGATGGGCGGGATTTCGAGAGCCCAGACGAGATAGCCGTTGATTGCGCCGAGAACCGCCCCCATCAGGATTGCCGTGATGACGAGCGCGACCAGCGGTATATCGGGATAGGCCGCGTTCAGCATCGCAACCGCCATCCCCGTCAGTGCCAGGTTGGCCGCGACGGAGAGATCGATCGACTTCGTCAGGATAACCGTCATCTGGGCAAGCGCCAGGATGATGAGGATCGAGGTGTCGTTGAAGATATTGGCAAGATTGGCGGGCTCGGCAAAGCCGGCCGCACGCGTTGCGAAACCGGCGATCATCACGATGATAATGATGGCCAGCAGTGTTTCGCGCTTTTTGAGGATGCGTGGCATCCGGCTCTCCTTATGCATTTCCCGTGGCGGCGCGCACCAAGGTTTCCGGCGTCAGCCCCTCGCGCTCGAACAGACCTGCGGAGAGGCCCTCCTTCATGACCAGCACGCGATCCGACATGCCGAGGATCTCGGGCAGTTCGGAGGAGATCATGATGATGCTGAGGCCCTCGGCTGCCAACTCGCTGATGAAACCGTGGACGGCCGCCTTCGAGCCGATATCGATCCCCTTGGTGGGCTCATCCAGAATGATGATCTTCGGCTGCGTCGCGAGCCACTTGCCGATAACGACTTTCTGCTGGTTGCCGCCGGACAGCGTCCCGACCGGCACGGAAAGTGCTGCGGCGCGCAGATCGAGCCTTTCTGCATATTTGCGCGCGAGGGCGAATTCGTTGGCTACCTTCAGGAAGCCTTTGCGCGAGGTGCGCCCGAGCGAGGGCAGCGACATGTTCTGGTAGATCGGCATTGGCAGCGCCAGGCCATGGCGGCCACGCTCTTCCGGCACATAGACGATGCCCGCGCCGATGGCGTCTTGCGGCGAACGGACTTGGATTTCCTGTCCATCGAGCATCAAGCGGCCCGAGAGCGGCCGGGTGATGCCGAAGAGCGATTGGCAAAGCTCGGAGCGTCCGGCCCCGATCAAACCATAAACGCCTAGGATTTCGCCGCGCCTGAGCTTGAAGGAGATATCGCGGAATTCCGTGCGGTGACAGTATTTCTCGACTTCGAGAACGGTATCGCCAAGGATAACCTCAACCTTGGGAAATGCGTTGCCGACATCGCGTCCGACCATCATGCGGACGATTTCGTCTTGCGGCGTCGCTTTCAGCTCGCCATGACCAACGGCGCGGCCGTCGCGGAAGACGACGAAATTGTCGGCGATTTCATAGAGTTCATCGAACTTGTGGCTGATGAAAAGGATCGCCTTGCCCTTTGCTTTCAATCCTTCGACGATGCGAAAGAGATCATCAATCTCCTTGCGGGAAAGGGCAGCCGTCGGCTCGTCCATAATGACGATGCGGGCCTCGATCGACAGAGCGCGTGCGATCGCCACGAGATGGCGCTGCGCAATAGAGAGGTCCTTCAAGCGGGTTGTGGGATCGATCGCGCTTTCAAGGGATTGCAGGAGTTCCTTCGACCGGCTCTTCATCGTCTTCCAGTCGATGGTGCGCCAGGATGTGCGTGGCGCATGGCCGAGGAAGATGTTTTCGGCAACGGTCAGCTCGTCGAAGAGCACGGTCTCCTGATGGATGGCCGTCACGCCGGCATCGATTGCCGCCTGCGCATGGGCGAAAGCCGTCGGCTTGCCAGCGACGAGAATTTCGCCTTCGTTCGGACGATAGATGCCGGTCAGGATCTTGACGAGGGTCGATTTGCCGGCGCCGTTCTCGCCGATCAGGGCGGTCACTTTGCCGGGATAAAGCGAAATGCTGACGCCATCCAACGCCTTGACGCCGGGGAAGATCTGGGAAATGCCGCGCATCTCCAGAATGGCCTGATTGTTCGCGGCTGGTGCGTCCGCGATGGAGCGTTGAAGGACTGTGGTCATCAGCAATGTACCGGATCAGAGAAACCAGGTCCGGCGGCTGCCGCCGCCGGAGAGCTGCGGATTCTTGCTTCGATCAGAAAACCTTGGAGAACTGATCGATGTTCGAAGCGTTGTAGACGAAGGGATCGGCCATGGCGGCTTCGCCGTTTTCGCCAACCTTGATCTTGCCCATGCGGCCGGCATTGATCTCGCTGCCCGGCTTGCCGTCGGTCTCGCCCTTGACGAGGCGGTAGGCGATCTGCGTCGCGGAATAGCCGAGATCGATCGGGTTCCAGATCGCGAATTCCTTCGTCGCACCGGACTTGATGGCGCCCGCCATTTCGGACGGCAGGCCAAGACCGGTCACATAGACCTGGCCGATCTTGCCGGCATCCTTGACGGCCTGCGAAGCGGCCAGCACGCCGACGGTCGTCGGAGCGACGATGACCTTGACTTCCGGATGCGAGGTCAGGAGGCCCTGGGCTTCACGATAGCTCTTGTCGGAGAGGTCGTCGCCATAAACCGTCGTGACCAGGTTGAGGCCCGGGAAGTCCTTCAGCTGCTTCTTCATCTCGCCGATCCAGATATTCTGGTTGGTCGATGTCGTCGTTGCCGACAGGATGGCGAAATCGCCCTTGCCGCCGTCGAGGTGGTCCTTGGCAAGCGTCAGGCACATCTTGCCGATCAGCTCGTTGGACGAGGGGTTCAGCTGCAGGATGCGGCCGGCCTTGGCGACGCCGGAATCCCAGGAGATCACCTTGATGCCGCGCTGTGTCGCCTTCTTGAGTGCCGGGACAACTGCGTCGGGATCGTTTGCCGAGATCGCGATGGCATCGACGCCCTGCGCGATCAGCGAGTTGATCACTTCGATCTGGCCTTCGGCCGTGGTCGAGGTCGGGCCGGTGTAGATTACCTGCACGCCGCCGAGATCCTTGGCTGCTTCCTGGGCGCCCTTGTTGGCGGCTTCGAAGAAGCCGTTGCCCAGCGACTTTACCACGAGGCCGATCTTGATGTCCTTTGCACTTGCCGCGCCGGCGAAAAGCGTGGCCGCGAGCGCAACGCCGATCGCCAGTTTCTTTGCTATATTCATGTCAGTTCCTCCCAAAGTTGATAGGCTATGCTCACCCCATTTCGGTCGCGCGTCTCACGCAACCGACGGGGAATCTTCCTCCTCGGCCTGAGCCGAAACATTTGCAATAATGAGCGAAATGCCCGCATCCTCGATCATGCGCACTGTCTCGGCGGTAACGCCGTCGTCGGTAATGATGGTCGAGACCTGTTCGAGCGGGCAGAGGATCAGGCTGGAGCGCTGGCGGAATTTGCTCGAATCCACCATGACGACGAGTTCGTCGGCCTGGCGCATGAGCTTCTGTTCGCTCTGGATGACCAGCGCGTCGGCTTCCATGATGCCAAGCGGGCCTACGCCCTGAGCACCAACGAACATGCGCCGAGCATAGAAATTCCTGATCGTATCGTTGTCGAAGGGCGAGAGGATCAGGCTCTGCTCGCGATAGATCGCGCCGCCCGGCACTGTCACGTTGTTCTTCGAATGCTTGACCAGATGTTCGGCGATGGCGAAGGAATTGGTCATCACCTGCAGCCGGAAGGCCGAAATATAATGCACGAGCTGGAACGTGGTCGTACCGCCATTGATGATGATGGCATCGCCGGGATTGCAGAGTTCGGCGGCCTTGCGCGCAATTGCGCGTTTCCTATCGATATTGACGGCTTCGGAAACGCGAAATGGCCGCGCCGCGAGATTGCCAAGCTGAGGAGGGTGGATCGATTCCGCGCCGCCGCGCACGCGCCGGATCTTTCCCTGAACATGCAGGGCAGCGATATCACGGCGTATCGTCGCTTCCGAAGCCTCGGTGAGCTCGGAAATATCCTGAATCGTCACGACAGACTTTTCCTGTACGGCGCTCAGGATAATGCGATGGCGTTCGCGTTCGTGCATTGGCTCCTCCTTGTGGGCGGTTATTTCGCAAATATGACAATGTGTCAATCAAAAACGATCATAAACTTTCATATTGCACCGCAACATTCTCGAATTTGATCGTTTTCGATTGACAAGATGACTATACGTGAGCGATACCCTGCTCACAAAGGGCGGCTCCATCATGATCCGGTCCGCCCGCAAGACTTGATTTCAAGGGAGGATGACATGGCGGCTGGCGTTCAGCTTCTGAAGAACCGTTGGGATGATGCGTATGCGGCCGGTCTCGATGAGCCGGGCAAGCTGCTTTATCGGTCGAATCTGCTCGGTGCCGACAAGCGTATCACCAACTATGGCGGCGGCAACACCTCGGCCAAGGTCATGGAAACCGATCCGCTCTCCGGCGAGAAGGTCAAGGTGCTCTGGGTCAAGGGTTCCGGCGGCGATGTCGGCACGATCAGGCTCGAGGGTTTCGCGACCCTTTATCAGGACAAGCTCGACAGCCTCAAGAACATCTATCAGGGCGTTGCCGACGAGGATCGCATGGTCGGCTTCCTGCCGCATTGCACCTTCAATCTCAATGCCCGCGCCGCTTCGATCGACACGCCGCTGCACGGTTTCGTGCCGTTCACCCATGTCGATCACATGCATCCCGATGCCATCATCGCCATCGCCGCCTCGAAGAACTCGCGCGAGCTGACGCGCGAAATTTTTGGCGAGGACATCGGCTGGCTCCCCTGGCGCCGTCCCGGTTTCCAGCTCGGTCTCGATCTCGAAGCCTTCGTCAAGGCGCACCCGAATGCCAAGGGCGTCGTGCTCGAAAGCCATGGTCTCTTCACCTGGGCCAATGATGCCAAGGAATGCTACGAGCTGACGCTCGCCATCATCAACAAGGCAATCGAATGGTTCGCCGCCAAGACGGAAGGCAAGACCATTTTCGGCGGCGCGATTGTCGAAAGCCTGCCACAGGCCGAGCGCCGTGCCATCGCCGCCCGGCTGATGCCTGAAATCCGCGGCCGCATCGGCAAGGCCGAACGCAAGCTCGGAGATTTCGACGATCAGGATGCGGTGCTCGAATTCGTCAATTCGAAGAGCCTTCGTCCGCTTGGTGCGCTTGGTACGAGCTGCCCGGATCACTTCCTGCGTACCAAGATCCGCCCGTTGATCGTTGATTTCGATCCGGCCAAGCCCGATGTCGATGCAGTGATCGCTGGCCTCGATAAAGCGCTGGAAGATTACCGTGCCGACTACGCGCGCTATTACAATGATTGCAAGCATGACAATTCGCCTGCCATGCGCGATCCGAACCCGGTGATCTTCCTCGTGCCCGGCGTCGGCATGCTGTCCTTTGCCCGCGACAAGGCAACTGCCCGCATTGCCGGCGAATTCTATGTCAACGCCATCAACGTCATGCGCGGTGCCTCCACCGTTTCCGAATATCAGGGCCTGCCGGAGCAGGAAGCCTTCGATATCGAATATTGGCTGCTGGAAGAGGCAAAGCTGCAGCGCATGCCGAAGCCGAAGAGCCTTGCCGGCAAGGTCGCCTTTGTCACCGGCGGCGCCGGCGGCATCGGCCGCGCCACGGCAGCTCGCCTGATAGGCGAGGGCGCCTGTGTCGTTCTGGCTGACATCGACCAGGCAGCACTTGAGAACACACAGGCCGATTTCGCCAAGCGATATGGTGCGGATGCGGTACGCAGCGTCAAGCTCGACGTGACGAAGGAAGAGGCCGTCATCTCCTCTTTCGCTGAGGCTTGCGTCGAATTCGGCGGCGTCGACATCCTGGTATCGAATGCCGGTATCGCTTCGTCCGCGCCGATCGAAAGCACCGAGCTTTCGATGTGGAACCGCAATATCGATATTCTCGCGACCGGCTATTTCCTCGTCTCGCGCGAAGCATTCCGGCTGTTCCGTCGTCAGAACCTCGGCGGTAACGTCGTTTTCGTCGCATCGAAGAACGGTCTGGCCTCCTCGCCGAACGCCGCCGCCTATTGCACGGCAAAGGCTGCCGAAATCCATCTGGCCCGCTGCCTGGCGCTGGAGGGTGCGGAAGCCGGCATCCGCGTCAATACGGTCAATCCCGATGCCGTCCTGCGCGGTTCGAAGATCTGGAATGGCGAATGGCGCGAGCAGCGCGCTGCCTCCTCGAAGATCGAGGTGGATGATCTGGAGGAACATTACCGCAAGCGTTCGATGCTGAAGCTCAATGTCTTCCCCGAAGACATTGCCGAAGCGATCTACTTCCTGGCGTCCGACCTGTCTGCGAAGTCGACTGGTAATATCATCAACGTCGACGCCGGCAACGCGCAGAGCTTCACGCGGTAGTTGGCGGGAAAGCGGCAGCCTCGGGGCCACCCTCGTGGTTCGAGGCCCTGCCGCACTCGCTTCGCTCTTGCGCCAGCGCACCTCACCATGAGGTGGAATAGCCACCTGACGGAGAGATCAGCCCTCACCCTGAGGTGGCCTGTAAGGCCCTCGAAGGGCGAGGGCGGGTGATGGCTTGCAGGGTCATCGCACAGTAACGTTTCGAATGACGTACATGGGAGGAAAGAATGGCCGAGTTTAGAATTGCCCCCGATCTGGTCGCCGCGGAAAACGACAAGCGCGCCGCAGCACTGAAGTCTGATTACGATGCGCTCGGCGCCACGCTCGCCCGTCGCGGCGTCGATATCGAAGCCGTCACTAAAAAAGTTTCCGAATTCTTCGTTGCCGTCCCGTCCTGGGGTGTCGGCACCGGCGGCACGCGTTTTGCCCGCTTTCCCGGTACAGGCGAGCCGCGCGGCATTTTCGACAAGCTCGACGACTGCGCCGTCATCCAGCAGCTGACCCGGGCAACGCCCAGGGTTTCCTTGCATATTCCCTGGGATAAGGCCGATCCGCGCGAACTCAAGGCGAAGGGCGATGTGCTCGGCCTCGGCTTCGACGCCATGAACTCCAACACCTTCTCCGATGCGCCCGGCCAGGCGCATTCCTACAAGTTCGGTTCGTTGAGCCATGTCGATGCGGCGACCCGCGCCCAGGCTGTCGAGCACAACCTCGAATGCATCGAGATCGGTAAGGCGATCGGTTCGAAGGCGCTGACCGTGTGGATCGGCGATGGCTCGAACTTCCCTGGTCAGACCAATTTCACCAAGGCCTTCGAGCGCTATCTCGCCGCCATGGCCGAGATCTACAAGGCGCTGCCGGACGACTGGAGATTGTTCTCCGAGCACAAGATGTATGAGCCGGCATTCTATTCGACGGTCGTTCAGGATTGGGGCACCAACTATCTGATCGCACAAACGCTCGGCCCCAAGGCGCAGTGCCTCGTCGACCTCGGCCATCACGCGCCGAATACCAATATCGAAATGATCGTCGCGCGCCTCATCCAGTTCGGCAAGCTCGGTGGTTTCCACTTCAATGATTCGAAATATGGCGACGACGATCTCGATGCCGGTGCCATCGAGCCCTACCGCCTGTTCCTCGTTTTCAACGAGCTGGTCGATGCCGAACGGCGAGGGGTCAACGACTTCAATCCCGCGCATATGATCGACCAGTCGCATAACGTGACGGACCCGATCGAAAGCCTGATTTCCAGCGCCAACGAGATCCGCCGCGCCTACGCGCAGGCGCTGATCGTCGACCGAAAGGCATTGGACGACTATCAGGAAGCAAATGACGCGCTGATGGCTTCGGAAACGCTGAAGCGCGCTTATCGCGCTGATGTCGAGCCGATTCTGGCCGAGGCACGCCGCAGCGCCGGTGGCGCCATCGATCCGGTCGCGACCTATCGGGCGAGCGGCTACCGCCGCAAGGTCGCCACCGAGCGTCCAGCCTCTGTCGCCGGTGGCGGCGGAATCATTTGAGCCGATCGGGTGCTGGCGGACATGGCGCCGGCATCCGATGCTTACCCTTTCGGCAGAGATTGCCGCAGTTCGCTCTCTCGCCAGGCGGACCAGCGGCGACGAAGCTCGCCTGGCCGTAAGCCATGAGCTTCATCGAGCATATCGGCCTTGAGAATCCGCTCGGTGCGGAAATGCCTGAAGGCTTGGCGTAGCTCGCACCATGCCACCAGAATGCGGCTCGTGTCGGAATAGCCGAGGATAACGGGCCACACCGTCCTTGCGGTTTCCTCGCCTGCTTCGGCGCGGTAGCGCAGCCGAAGCTTTCGTCCTTCGCGGATGGCGGAACGCAGCATCGGCAAATCGATGTTTTCTTCTTCCGCTCCCGGAATGATGGGTCTGGCTCCGACGCTCGGCTCAAGAATAAAGGGACGCAAATGCGCGGGAACAATCGCGGTGATTTTGGCAACCACATCGCGTGCGGCATTGGCGAGGGTCTTGTCGGCACGACCCGCAACCCACTGTGCTCCAAGGACGACGGCCTCGATCTCGTCAGGGGTCAGCATCAGCGGCGGCATTTCATAGCCGGGCGAGAGCAGATATCCAAAGCCCGCCTCCCCCTCGATCGGTACCCGCTGGCTCATCAGATCGGCAACGTCGCGATAGACAGTGCGCTTCGAGACTTCGAGCTCGTCTGCCAGCACGGCGGCGGTTACCGGCCGGCTTGAGCGCCGCAATATCTGTATGATCTGAAACAAACGATCGGCGCGACGCATCTACTGACTCCTGCTGCCAGTATGGTGGCAACAGGCTTGTGCGACAAGAGCCCTCGAACCGCCGACGATAGGGTTGGCGGGTGTTTTGAAGGAGATTCCGATGAAACTGGCATCCACGCGTCTGATCGCTTCAGACATCAAGAAGATGGTCGGCTTTTATGAGATGGTCACGGGTCGGGCAGCCGAGTGGCTGGCGCCCGTCTTTGCCGAGATCGTTACCCCCTCGGCTGCACTCGCGATCGGAAGCGCCGAGACCGTCGTACTATTCCGTGAGGGTAGCGCCGAACCCTGCGCCAATCGCTCGCTTGTCATCGAATTCCAGGTCGATGATGTCGACGCCGAATTTGCCCGGTTGAAGGATAAGGCGGAAGTCGTGCACGAACCGAAGCTGATGCCATGGGGTAATCGGGCGGCACAGATCCGCGATCCCGAGGGAACACTCATCAGCCTCTACACGCCGGTCACAGATTTTGCGAAAGAGCGTTTTTCTGGGCGTTGAGCGTTAAGGAGCCGCCGAAAACCTTGGGGCCGCGCAATGCCGGCTGTCTGGCGGCATCGCTCGTGTTCAGTCACGCCTTGGCTGCTCTTTAGGTACCTAACCGACTAAAACCGCTGCACATTCGTCATGGTCGTCTGGCAGATTTGAATCACCTTCATGCACGGCAGCCGGCGGCGGTCGAAGGCGGGTTTTGCTGATTTGTAGTTGTCGAATGTGCACTTTCGAGTGGCTCGACAACGGGAATTGAGTATTGTCGCCCGTAACGGCTCGCCGTGATTTGGCGAAAAAGGCTGTCTTCAAAGATCGAGCTTGTTGATAGGTGAGGAAAGACGATGACGACTGACATTGACGGTTTTGCCGGACGCCTGAAGCGCCGCGAGAATGGCGGCATGATCTCCGGCTGGGTCGGCATACCCGACGCGATGCTCGTCAACCATCTGGCGCAGGAGGATTTCGACACCGTCGTTTTGGATATGCAGCATGGCATGTGGGACATGGAGACCGCTGCAAGCGGTATCGCCTATGTGCGCCTTGCCGGCAAGCCGGCGGTTGCCCGCATTCCAGTCGGCGATTTTGCCGCAGCCTCGCGGCTTCTTGATGCCGGTGCTTCCGCCATCATCGCGCCGATGATCAATTCCGCCGATGATGCACGCGCCTTGGTGAAGGCGACAAAGTATCCGCCGCTCGGCGAGCGCAGCTGGGGGCCGTCGCTTGCTCTCAATCATTTCGGCCTCGCAGCCGAAGATTATCTGCAAACTGCAAATAGCCTGACTGTTACTATCGCCATGATCGAAACCCGAACCGCTCTTGACGCGATCGATGAGATTCTTGCGGTTGACGGTATCGACGGCATCTTCGTCGGTCCCTCCGATCTTTCCATCGCGCTTTCGAACGGGGCGCGGCTTGCGCCTAACAGCGCAGCAATCGATCAGGCGCTTGCGACAGCGCTCGCACGCTGCCGCGCCCACGGCAAGGTGATCTGCGCCTTCGGCAGCGATGGCGATCGCGCCGGACAGTATTTGAAGCTTGGCCTTGATCTGGTCATCGCCGGTACTGAAACGGCGCAGTTGCGGACAGGTGCGCGAACCGCCATTGAAATCGCCCGCAAGACCGTTCAATCATAAAAGGCCAGCCTGGCGATGAGGCTGCCCGGGGACTTTTCCGGGCATGCCATGCGCCATGTATGATGCTGATCTGCCGTGCCGGGTCCATCGATATCGACCAGAATGGCAGGCGCAAAGATTTCGGCCAGCGAGCGTTGGTTTGCTAGTTTACGAGCTTTACGTAGCAGGGCCTGTAGGTCTCGAAACCGCAGCCGCCGCCAACGGCCTGCGCCGGCGTGATCGTGTTTTGAATGGCGATCGCTGCAAGTGCTACGGCAATGATTGTCAAAATAGTTTTTGTATATTTGTCCATGGGATTTCCCTGCCGGGTAGAATGTTGAATGCAATGCATCTTTAAATTGATTTATATGGAAGTCAATGCCAAAGGTTGCAGCCGGACTGTTGCTCCAAATATTCGATCGGCAGCGAATCCTCAACCTGCCGCTTGCTTTTGCTGTTTGCGTTCTAAATCATCTACAGCCAGCAGAAGGAGGGCGTCATGCTCAAATCATTGGCTTTCATCAGTCTCGTCGTGATGCCGACTGCAGCTTTCGCGCAATCAGCCGATCTCGAAGCAACCTGCAAAACCGTAGCCAAGGACTTCTTCCTGTCGGACGGCCTTGCGATTGGCGCCATCCAATCCTTTCCGGAGCTGAAGCCGCCCGGTGTGCGCATGGCCTATTCTACCCGGCAGGGAACATCTCCCGCCGAGATGACCGACACGTTCGAATGCGAATTCGACAAGCCCGACAAACCCCATAATCTCGCAAAGTTCTGCGTATCGAGCACTTGCTATACGCCGAATGACAGCGATGCCGACCGCAAGCGGCGGTTCGAGGAGTTGCGCATTCTCCTGCAACGGGCAGAAAAGTAGACCCATAGGCGACGAAAGAGTGCCAGGCCCGTTGCCTGCTTCTGGGCCGGATCGCATTGTTTTACGCGGCAGCAGATATTGCAGGGTCGGTCGGACGCCCGGGCTGAGGATGGAGCACCTGTGCAGCTTGCCTGGCATGCCGGCATGGTTTCCCTGCTTGCAGCGTCACCTCGATCATGGCCGCGCCTTCAGTTCGGAAGGAACTGATAGCGTCGCTGCGGGTTTGGAAGAGCGGAGCCGATGCGGATGAACGCCAACCGTGGAACTGGTGGCGCGTCGCTCTTTGCGAAATCTCCCATATTCACGATGTAGGCAAACGGAGAGATCTGCGATGATCACGATTGCCGATCAGAAAACGAAGACAGAGTTGACCGATACCGCCGCTTGCGCGGTTGTTGCCGCCATGATGGCGGTCATGTTTATGGGCAGCACGCTGGTGACGCCCCTTTACGCTGTGTATCGCCATGCCTTCGGCTTTTCGGAACTAATCCTGACCCTGGTCTATGCCGTTTACGTCGTCGGCAATTTCGTCGCCCTTATTATATTTGGGCGCTTGTCCGATGAGATCGGCCGCAAGCCCGTCGGGCTCGCAAGCCTTGGACTGGCAGGCATCAGCACGCTGATTTTCCTGGCTGCTTTCAGCACGAGCTGGCTGTTTTGGGCACGGATGCTGAGCGGATTCGGTGTTGGACTTGCCTCCGGTACGGCAGCGGCGTGGCTTGCCGAATTGGATACGGCCGAGCAAAAATCCCGCGCCACTCTCATCACCTCGAGCGCCAATTTCATCGGAATAGCTGTCGGGCCTTTGGTGTCGGGTGTTTTGGCCCAATATGCGCCTTGGCCGCTGCATCTTTCCTTTCTGGTTTATTTGGCTGTCTTGGCGATCATCGGCGTGCTGGTCGCGCGCACGCGGGAAACAGTGAAAAGGCCGCACCGGAGCTGGCGGACAGTTTCCTTGCGGCCGAGGCTCGGCGTTCCGGCGGAATTGCGGTTTGCCTTCATCGCGCCGGCCGTGACCGCCTTCGCCACGTTCGCCGTCATCGGCTTTTATGCCGCACTCCTTCCAACCATCCTTGCCGAAAGCCTGCACCAGACGAATGTCGCTGTCGGCGGAGCCGTTGTGTTCGAGCTGTTCCTGGTCGCAACCTTTGTGACGCTCGTCACGCGGCAACTCGAAAGCCGCGCTGCGATGCTGAGTGGGTTGACGATGCTTCTGCCGAGTCTTGCTCTCTTGGTTCTGGCGCAGGTGCTTGGCTCGACCTTTATCCTACTCACCGGAACCGCGCTCAGTGGCTGTGCTGCCGCGCTCGGCTATCGCGGCAGCCTTCAGGTGGTCAACAAAATTGCGCCTGAGGAGCGGCGAGCTGAGGTCGTTTCGAGCTATTATGTTGCGATGTTTCTGGGCAATTCAGTGCCGGTAATCGGCGTTGGTCTGATGACGGTCGTTACCAGTGCGAACGTCTCCAGTCTTGTCTTCGCCTGCGGAATAGCGATATGCGCGATCGGCGCTCTGGTGACGGGTATCAAATACACCCCGCAGTCCCGCCGCTGAACGGGATCGCGCAATCGCAATATGCCTGTCGCCAGGATTCCTTCGAGAAATTCGGGTAACCACTAACGGCTGCTTTTCATTCGTGAAAAGCATCCTGCGGATTTGGTTGTTTATCGCTCGCGCGTCACTGCCTATCTCTGCCGGCAACGGCAGATGATCGTGGAGGGATGACATGCTGACGAAACCCGATAACGCTACGACAATAACACTCTGGAACGGCCGCGAAATTCCACGCCTGGGCATGGGATGCTGGGCGATCGGTGGCCCGTTTTATGCCGGCGACGTGCCGCTCGGCTGGGGCGACGTCGATGACGATGAATCGATTCGCGCTATCGAGCGGGCGGTGGATCTCGGCATTCGCTTCTTCGACACCGCCTCGAATTATGGAGCCGGGCATTCCGAAGAGGTGGTCGGCAAGGCGATCGGCAATCGAGACGATATCGTCATTGCTACCAAATTCGGCTTTGCGACGAATGAGAAGACCAGACAGGCAACAGGCGCTTTTGCCGATCCTGCCTTTATCCGGCAGTCGGCTGAGACGTCTTTGCGCCGATTGCGCCGCGACCGCTTGGACCTGCTGCAGTTCCACCTCAACGATTTTCCGCTGGAAGCATCGGATGAAGTCTTCGAGACGCTCGAAACGCTAAAGGCCGAAGGCAAGATCGACGCTTTCGGCTGGAGCACGGACCATCCCGATCGCGCCGCGCGTCATGTGCATCGCATAGGATTCGTTTCAGTCCAGCATACGATGAACGTGTTCGAGCCGGTTCCGGCGATGATCGACGTCATCGAGCGCAATGGCTTGATCTCCATCAACCGCGGTCCGCTTGCGATGGGGCTGCTCAGCGGCAAGTTCACATCCGACAAGGCCGTTGGCGAGAAAGACGTTCGCGGTGCAAGCCTCGACTGGATGATCTATTTCAAGGACGGCAAGATTGCTCCCGAATTTGCCGTCCGCCTGGAAGCCGTTCGCAAGCTGCTGACTGAAGATGGCCGCACGCTCACGCAGGGTGCGCTTGCGTGGCTATGGGCGCGCTCGCCACGCACGCTGCCAATTCCGGGCTTCCGCACGGTTGCCCAGGTCGAGGAAAACGCTGGCGCCCTGGCGAAGGGACCTTTGCAGGCGGATGTAATGGCAACGATCGATAAGGTACTCGCCGATCTATAGCGCCAGCTTGGGCTGAGAGGCTCTGGGCAAGCCATACTCAGGCAACGAAACGGACAACGCCACCATCGACGCGCAGCGCCGCGCCGGTGGTTGCGGAGGCCTGTTCCGAGCATACGTAGACGATCATATTGGCGACTTCGTCAGTCGTTGCGAAACGCTGGATGAGGCTTGTCGGACGGGCTGATTTCAGGAATGCCCGCTCGGCGTCGTCCTGCGTGATACCCTGATCTTTAGCTTGTGCGGCCATCCAGTTCGACAGGATCTCGGATCTCGTGGGACCTGGAAGGACGGCGTTGACGGTAACGCCTGTGCCCGCGACCGATTCCGCCAGGCCACGGGAGATCGCGAGCTGCGCCGTCTTTGTCGTTCCATAGTCGATCATTTCCTTGGGAATGTTGACGGCGGACTCGCTGCTGACAAAAACGACGCGGCCCCAGCCCTTTTTCACCATCCTCGGCAAATAGTGACGCGTCATGCGCACGCCGCTCATGACATTGATCTCAAAAATGCTCAGCCAGTCTTCATCGGTCGTGTCGACGAAGTCTCTCAGTATCGCCGTCCCAAGATTGTTGACGAGGATGTCGGCGTCCGGCGCTTGTGCGAAGAAGGCCTCGGCGCCTTCCGCCGTCGAAAGATCGGCAGCGATGCCCGAGATATCGTTTCCGGGAAAGGCTTGCCGCATCTGCCGCACAGCCTCATCGACCCGGGCATTTCCACGCCCGTTGATGACGACCGATGCGCCGGCGCGAGCCAGTCCTTCTGCGGTAGCGCGACCGATGCCAGCCGTTGAACCCGTCACGATGGCTTTGCGGCCGTTAAGCTCGATGTTCATGTCATCTATCTCCGATTGCAGTTGGCAGGGCGACTAGTTGGATGATCAAGGCTCGAAGTGTACATCGTCACGGCTCCTCTTTGAACATGTCCTGGGAGATCAGCGGTGTCGAGGCGAGCACGCCCGAGAAACATGCCGTGGCCGGCGGCTTCTCTGTAGCCTCTTTGTGCCGGCATTCTGCGTCAATTGCGGCGCGGAAGCAGATGGTCGCCTTGGGTTTTGCCGTCGGAAAGAATATCGGAAAAAGGCGAAGCGCCTCGAAAAGCATATGCCCAACCATATTCCGTGGTATCTTGAGCGATACTCTCAAGCCGGCCCATCCGATGGCTTCAATAAACTGCTGAATATCGTGGATAAAATTGGCTCAGGAGGGGCGGTCTCTTCCTGGCCCAATGACTGGGGAGGATGACGTGAGCAACGATTCGCTTTTTTTCGGATCGCCAATCTGGACTTTCAATTGGAACCCGCCTTATCAGGCGCCGCTCAGGCGGCTCGCTCGCACGGGCTGCAAGGGCTTTGAGCTGACCGCTTGGTCGGTGGACATGCTGGATTATTATACACCAGCGACCGTTCGCGAATTGAGGCAGATCGCCGATGGGGAGGGATTGGTGCTGACCAACTTCTTTTTCAATCTGCCGTTCAGCCGCGCCGCGCATGCTGCCGTTTCCACAGCCGATCTCGATGGCTACGAGCGCGGAATGGATGTCGCTGCCGCAATCGGCACGCCCATCGTCACGAGCATGACACCCTATCCCTTTCAATCCGAGGTCAGGCCGATCCTGCAGCGCCCGATTTCGCAGGAATGGAGTGCGGCCGTCGAGCCCCAATGGGACTGGACGGGCGAATATGATGCCGTGGTCGATGGGTTCGCCAAGGCATGCGAGATTGCGGCTTCGGCAAACCTTCGCGTTGCGATCGAGCCGCATCCTTATCGCTGGGTCAGTTCCGGCCAGGGCATGCTGCGTCTGATCGAGCGCACGGGTGCTGCCAACCTCGGCCTGAATTTCGATCCGAGCCATCTCTTTCCCGCGGGCGACATGCCGCACTATGTCGTGCTGGCGCTCGGTGATCGGATCTTCAATACGCATTTTTCCGATAATGAGGGCCACACCAACGCTCATTGGCGGCCAGGACGCGGCAAAATCGACTGGAAGGCGATTTTCGCGGCACTCAAGGCCATCGGCTATTCCGGCCCCATCACGCTGGAGCTGGAGGATGCGCCCGGAGCGTCGCATTGGACCCATTTCCGCGAGGCGACCCCGGAATTCGACGACGAAATGCGGCGCGGCATGAGCTATCTGCGCGCCGCCGCCGCCGAGCTTGATATCAGCATCTCCCAGGAGGCAGACCAATGAGCAGCGAGCCAATCAAAGTCGGCATTGTCGGCGCCGGCAATATCAGCGCCACCTATGTCGCGACCTTGCATATGTTCGACTTCATTCGCGTGAAGTCGGTCTATGACCTGTATGATGCGCCGGCCCGGAAACTTGCCGAGCAATTCGGCATCGAAGCGGTTGCGCTCGATAAAATGCTTTCCGATCCGGAGATCGGTCTGATCGTCAATCTGACGACGCCGGTCGCCCATTATGCCATCAGCAAGAAGGCGCTGCTTGCCGGCAAACATGTCTATTCGGAAAAACCCCTTGGTGTCTCGATGACGGAAGCCGAAGAACTGATGTCGATCGCCAGAGCAGGGGACCTGCGGCTCGGCTGCGCTCCCGACACTTTCCTTGGCGGCGGCCATCAGCTGACGCGCCGGCTACTGGACGAAGGGCGCATCGGCAAGACAATCGCGGCGACCGCCATGCTGCTGTTGCCGGGCCATGAGCATTGGCACCCCAATCCGGCCTTCTTCTACGGCAGCGGTGGCGGTCCGATGCTCGATGTCGGACCCTATTACGTCACGAACCTCATTGCGCTGCTCGGCCCCGTACGCGAGGTCTTCGGGACAGCAAAGATCACCCGCATCGAGCGCACGGTTAAGACGGACCCGCGTCGGGGCGAGACGATCAAAGTATTGGTGCCGACACATCTGACGGGAGTGATGGAATTCCACAGCGGCGTGACCGTCACCATCGCGACCAGTTTCGACGTCATCAAGCACAAGCACAATCAGATCGAGCTTTATGGGTCCGAGGGTTCCATGGTGACGCCGGACCCCAACAATTTCAGTGGCGAGGTCGAGCTATTCCGAGAAGGGGCCGATACATGGCAGGAGATTCCGGTCGATCATCCCTATACCGAGGGTGTGCCCGGCCATCTTGGCCTGCGCGGATTGGGCGCGGCCGAAATGGTGGATTCCCTTCGCTCGGGACGGCCGCATAGGGTATCGTCGGAGCTGGCTTTCCACGCACTGGAGGTCATGACGGCATTCGAGCGCTCTGCCCGCTCGCGTACCGCGATTGCAATCCATAGTAGCTGCGGTCGTCCCGATCCGATACCACGGGCAATAAATGAGGGACGTTTCTCATTGAGTGCGCTATAGAGTTGAGAAAATGCAGCCCTTTCGGACTGCGGGCTTGACGAAAGGGTGGTGCCTGAGGAAGCATTGCTCGCTCGCTGCAGGGAACGGAGGCCCTGTCGCACGGTTTTGGAGGATCAGAAATTCGGCATCCGATGTCTGGAGACGGCGGCGGCTGAACACAGGCGTTTTGGAGACGCCGTCAAAGGAGGAGGAACGCATGCGCAAATTGATGATGGCACTGGTCGGCGCCACGGCGCTGGTGGCAGCCAGCGTGACCGGCGCTCTGGCCGAAGGCAAGAAAGCCGAAGTTCTGCATTGGTGGACGTCGGGCGGCGAGGCCGCGGCCGTTAAGGAACTGGCCAAGGCCTTCAATGCCGCCGGTGGCGAATGGGTGGATACGGCCATTGCCGGATCCGGTTCTACCGCCCGTCCGATCGGCATCAACCGTATCATCGGCGGAAATCCGCCGACGGCCATGCAGTTCAATACCGGCACGCAGATGAACGAACTGGCCCAGCAAGGTCTGCTGCGGCCGCTTGACGATCTTGCCAAAGAGCAGAATTGGAAGTCCGTGCTGACGCCGGCCTTCTACCAGGCCATCCAATTTCAAGGCCATATTTACGGCGCCCCCATCAATGACCACGGCCAGAATTGGGTCTTCTATTCAAAGGCCGTCTTCAACAAGGCGGGCGTGACGCAGGAGCCGAAGACCTGGGATGAGATGTTTGCCGCGCTCGACAAGATCAAGGCCGCCGGCCTGATCCCGGTCGCCGTCGGCGGCCAGCCCTGGCAGCTGCAGTCGATGTTCAACGCCATCCTGCTCGGTGAAGGCGGCAAGGACCTCTACGCCAAGGTCTGGAAGGATCTCGACACTGACGCCGTCAAGTCCGACAAGTTCAAGCATGTGGCCGAAGTCTTCGCCAAACTGCGCAACTATCAGGACCCCGGCAGCCCGAACCGCGACTGGAACGTCGCGACCGGCATGCTGATCGACGGCAAAGCCGGCATCCAGTTCATGGGTGACTGGGCCAAGGGTGAATTCATCCACGCCGGCCTCGTCGCCGACAAGGATTTCGGCTGCATCCTCGGGCCGGGCGAATCCAACTTCATGATGGGCGGCGATATCTTCGTTTTCCCGGTCCTGAAAGACAAGACTGCTACCGAGGCGCAGACCTTGCTTGCAACGGTCATCATGTCGAAGGAAGGCCAGCTTGCGTTTAACTCCAAGAAGGGTTCCGTGCCCGTGCGTCTTGACGTCGATACGTCGAAGCTCGACGCCTGCGCCCAGAAGGGTTTGAATGCCCTCAAGGACCCAAGCCGTCAGATCCTTGCACCTGACGTGCTGACGCCGCAGGACGTCGTCCAGACCGAAGGCGACCTCATAGCCCAGTATTGGACGACGCCCAGCATGACGGCAGACCAGTTCGCCACCCAGTTTGCTCAGGTGATCGAACAGGCGAAGTAAGCTTCAATCGACATCCATGCGGCGGCAGGCCCCTGCCGCCGGCTTCCATGAATGCTGAGGAGAGCGCCCATGAGCAGCCCAGATACGAGCGCCACCGCCTTAAAGGCGGCTGTCGCGCCTGCGAGCGTCAGCCGCAGGAAGATGCATATTTCGCCCTATGTGGCCCTGTTTCCGGCTTTCGCCATTGTGCTTCTCGCCTATGTCGTCACTGTCGTCTGGAACATCTGGATATCCTTCACCGATAGTAAGGTGCTGCCGGTCAATATCTTCGTCGGCACCAAGCAATATGAGCGGCTGTTTACGACCGCACGCTGGCTGTTGTCGCTGCAGAACGTCGTCGTCTTCGGCATTCTGTTCATCGCCGGCTGCCTGATCCTCGGCTTTCTTCTGGCGGTCGCGCTCGATCAGAAGGTCCGGTTCGAAAATACGTTCCGGACGATCTTTCTTTATCCCTTTGCCATGTCCTTCATCGTGACCGGACTGGTCTGGCAGTGGATCATGAATCCGTCACTCGGCCTGCAGAAGGTTGCCGACAGCATCGGCTTTACCTGGTTCCGCTTCGACTGGATCGTTCAGAGCGATCTCGCCCTCTACGTCATCGTGCTTGCCGGTATCTGGCAATCGTCTGGCCTTGTCATGGCCATCATGCTGGCGGGTCTGCGCGGTGTCGACCGCGAATTGTGGAAGGCGACACGCATCGATGGCATTCCGAGCTGGCGTGTCTACCTTCACATCGTCATCCCGATCCTCAGGCCGACCATCATCACCGCCAGCGTGCTTCTGGCGATTGCGGTTGTCAGGGTTTACGAACTGGTTCTGGCGACGACCGGCGGCGGACCGGGGATATCGACCGAAGTACCTGGCAAGTTCATCATGGATTACCTCTTCGGGCGCGGCAACATTGGTCTCGCGACCGGAGCGTCGACAGTCATGTTCGTCACCGTGGTCATTCTGGTGACGCCTTGGCTATATTATGAATATTTCCGTGAAAAGCCGAGGGGGAACTGATGACGACGCCATCTTCCGTCACTGATGCCATTAAGGGACCGACCGGGCGAAAGCCGCAGCATCTGACCCCCGGTCGCATCGGGCTCTATCTCTTTCTCGTCATCGCGGCACTATTTTTCCTGCTGCCGCTTTACGTGATGCTGGTCACCTCCTTCAAATCCATGCCGGAAATCCGGCAGGGCAATATTTTCGCCTTTCCGCAGATGTGGTCGGCCGATGCCTGGGTGCAGGCATGGAGCTCGGCCTGCACCGGGCTCGAATGCGGCGGTATCAGCGTCGGTTTCTGGAATTCGGTCAAGATCCTGATCCCCAGCATGATCCTGTCGATCCTGATCTCGTCGCTGACCGGTTACGCGCTGTCCTTCTGGCGGGTCAAAGGCGCAAATGTGCTCTTTGCGATCCTGCTGCTCGGCGCCTTCATCCCCTATCAGGTCTTCATCTATCCGCTGGTCCTGATCTATCGCGACGTCGGCATCTATTCGACGCTGCCCTGCATCATCATCACCCACACGGTCTTCGGCCTTCCGGTTCTGACGTTGCTCTTCCGCAACTATTATTCGAGCCTGCCGATGGAGCTCTTCAAGGCGGCCCGCATCGATGGCGCCGGGCTCTGGCAGATCTTCTTCCGGCTGATGATCCCGATGTCGATCCCGATCCTGGTGGTGGCGGCGATCCTGCAGGTGACGGGCATCTGGAACGACTTTCTCTTCGGCGTCGTCTTCGCCGGCCGGGAGAACTTCCCCATGACCGTCCAGCTCAACAACATCGTCAACTCGACCCAGGGCGAGAAGCTCTACAACGTCAACATGGCGGCGACCATACTCACAGCCCTGGTTCCGCTGATCGTCTATTTCGGCTCGGGTCGCTGGTTCGTGCGCGGCATCACCGCCGGTGCAGTCAAGGGATAGTTCATGGCCAATGTTTCCATTCGTGACCTTCGAATCGACTTCGCCAGCGTCAGCGTTCTGAAATCGCTTAATCTCGAGATACAATCCGGCGAGTTCATCGTGCTGCTCGGCCCCTCCGGCTGCGGCAAGTCGACCCTGCTCAACGCCATTGCCGGGCTGACGGATATCAGCGACGGCCAGATCTGGATCGGCGACAAGAACGTTACCTGGGAGGAGCCGAAGGATCGCGGCATCGGCATGGTGTTCCAATCCTACGCGCTCTATCCGACGATGACGGTCGAGGGAAATCTCTCCTTCGGGCTGCGCATTGCCCGCATGGCGAAACATGAGATTGCCCAGCGCGTCGACCGTGCCGTGCAGATCCTGCAGATCGAACCCTTGCGCAAGCGGCGGCCGGGCGAGCTCTCGGGCGGCCAGCGTCAGCGCGTCGCCATCGGCCGAGCCCTGGTGCGTGATGTCGATGTCTTCCTGTTCGACGAGCCGCTCTCCAATCTCGACGCCAAGCTTAGAACCGAGCTGCGCGTCGAGCTGAAGCGCCTGCATAGCGGCCTTGGTTCCACCATGATCTACGTGACGCACGATCAGATCGAGGCGCTGACGCTTGCCGATCGCATCGCCGTCATGAGCGGTGGCGTCATCCAGCAATTCGCCTCGCCAAAGGAAATCTACCGCCGCCCGGTCAATCGCTTCGTGGCAGGCTTCGTCGGTTCGCCGTCCATGAATTTCCTGTCGGGGCAGGTGACGAGCAATGGCGGTGTCCCGGCCTTCGCGCTGCCCGATGGTCGCAGGATCGATCTGAACGGTTATCAGTTTTCCGCCACGCCCGGCGAAGGCCGCAAAGCGACGCTCGGCGTTCGGCCGGAGCAGATGCAGTTCCACCCCACAGGCGGTCGGGCTTCGAACCTGCCGGCAACATTCACCATCGTCGAGCCCATGGGCTCCGACAATCTGATCTGGGGCCAGGTCGGCACAGAGACGCTGTCGGTGCGTATCGATGCCGACGAGGATGTTACGCTCGACAGCGAGCGGGCGGTCTATTTCCAACCGGCGCTGGCTTCTCTGTTCGACGAAGACGGGCAGCGTCTATAAGATGCTGTGCCGCGCCTTTGCAGAAGCGCGCGGCACAATTTCACACCCTGACTTCGAAGACCATGTTGAAGGGCGTTTCGGTTGCCTTGCGGAAATGCGAATAGCCTGCATCTATGGCGACCTTGCGCAGCTTCAGCTCACCCGCCTGCGCCCCCAAACCCAGTCCGACTTCCTGCGACAGCGAGGCCGGTGTGCAGATCATTGTCGAGGCGCCGTAGAAGACGCGGCCGACCGGGTTGAGATTGTCTTTCAGGCAATCATGCGCAAAAGGCTCGACGATCATCCAGGTGCCGTCGTCGGCAAGACTTTCCTTGACGTGTTTACCGGCGCCGACAGGATCGCCCATGTCGTGCAGGCAATCGAACATGGTGACAAGATCATAACCGGCAGCCGGGAAGTCCTTGGCGCTTGCCTGCTCGAACGTGATCCGGCGATCGACGCCCGCCTGCTTGGCGGCAGCTCGCGCCCGCTCGATCGATGGCAGGTGGTAGTCGAAGCCGAAGAAGGTCGAGTTCGGATAGGCCTGCGCCATCAGGATGGTCGAGGCACCGTGGCCGCAGCCGACATCGGCGACCGCAGCGCCGGCTTGGAGCTTTTCATGCATGCCGTTGAGTGCCGGTATCCATTCTGCAATGAGATGGCTGTTGTAGCCCGGCCGGAAAAAACGCTCCGTGCCGCGGAACAGGCAGGCGCTGTGCTCATGCCAGCCGAAACCGCTGCCGGTCTTGAAGGCATTGGCGATCTTCGGCTCGTCGAGCCACATGGATTGGACGACATCGAACGCGCCGTTGAAGAAGGCGGGGCTGCTTTCCTCAGCAAATACCATTGCCTGTTCCGGCGTCAGGTAGAAGCGCTCGGTTTCGCCGTCATAACTGACATAATCGGCCGCAGCTAGAGCCGACAGCCATTCGCGTATATAGCGCTCCTTTACGCCAACCTTGTCGGCAAGCTCCGCCGACGTCATCGGTGTTCCGTCCGCCATGGCCTTGAACAGACCCAGATGATCCCCGAGTGTCACCAGCACACCCGAAACCGCCGCGCCGACATCGCCCACCAGGCGACCGACCAATGCATCGAGTTTCTGCATATCAGGTTCGCGCATGACATCTTCCTCCCAGAATTGATGTAGCGTTCCATCCGATATATTCGGAAACTTGAAAATACTCCTGAGCGTGAGGGTAAGCAACGGGATGGCAAGGCGAAGTAATATTCATCCCGCCGGCAAAGATATAGCCTATTATTCTGAATTAATTGAAGTTTTTATCCAGATTGTCGCGGTTTTCAGTTGGCGCGAGCCAATTCTTTTTCGAGAACCGAGAGCAGGCGCGGATCGTCCGCGGTCACGTCAGGCGCAAAACGGGCGGCAACCTTACCGTTACGGCCGATGAGGAATTTCTCGAAATTCCAGACGATGCCGCCGTCCTGCCCGGTTTCGAGGCCATGCTTCGCTAACCGTTCGCGCATCGGCCCGTCTCCAATCGTCTCGACACCGGACGCGATGAGCTCGTCATAGAGCGGGTGGCGCTCTTTGCCTGTCACGGCGATCTTGGAGAACATCGGAAACTGCACGTCATAGGTCAGGGTGCAGAAGCTCAATATCTCGTCATTGGTGCCTGGTTCCTGGCTCTTGAAGTCATTGGCCGGAAAGCCAGCGATGACCAGGCCTTCGCCGCGCTTTTCCTCATAGAGCTTTTCCAAACCTTCATACTGTACCGTCAGGCCGCATTTGGATGCGACATTGACGACCATGATGACCTTGCCGCGATAGTCGGCAAGCGTCGTATCGCTGCCGTCGATCCTTTTCACCGGAATATCGAGCACGTTGTCGGTCATTTCATTCAACTCCAGATGAGACGGAAAACAGATGTCGATATTTGCCGGGAATTCGACGGCGTCAAGGCCAGAAACTGTTTCAGGCGGCCTCTTCCATCCGAACCAGGTGACCGCGGGACACTTCGCGATACTGCCGGGTCGGCGGGACGTATCCGACCGGGCGCACCGGGCTCTTCAACTCGTCGACGGCAAGGTTGCGCCGGATGCCGCGCCGTGACGGGTCAGGCACCGGAACCGCTGCCATCAGCTTCCTGGTATAGGGATGCTGCGGATTTTCGAATACAGACGCCCGCGGTCCGATCTCGACGATTTCGCCGAGATACATGACGGCGACGCGGTGGCTGACGCGCTCGACTACGGCCATGTCGTGCGAGATGAAGAGATAGGACAGATTGAGGCTCTGCTGCAAATCCATCAGCAGATTGCACACTTGCGCCTTGATCGAGACATCGAGCGCCGAGACGCTCTCGTCGGCGACGATCACCTTCGGATCGAGCGCGAGCGCGCGAGCAATGCAGATGCGCTGGCGCTGGCCGCCCGAAAATTCATGCGGGTAGCGGCTCATCATATCGGCGTTCAGGCCGACGCGCTCCAGAAGATCGGCGGCCTTCTCGCGGGCTTCGGCGCGCGAGCCCAGACGATGCTCGATGAAGGGTTCGGCTACGGCCGCGCCGATCGTCATGCGTGGGTTGAGGCTGGCAAACGGGTCCTGGAAGATCATCTGGATGCTGCGCCGCATCCGGCGCAGTTCGAGCGCGCCGAGCTTCATAACATCATAGCCGTCGAGCCGAACTTCGCCGGACTTAGGGGTGATGAGCCGCATGATGGAGCGGCCCGTCGTCGATTTGCCGCAGCCGGATTCTCCGACTAGCGATAAGGTTTCCCCCTGAGAGAGATCGAAGGAGACATTTTCGACGGCATGGATGGCGCCAGTCGGGCGGGCGAGCAGGCCGCCATGGAGCTCGAAGCGGGTAACGAGGTTTTTGACCTCCAGTACCGGCGTCTTGCCTTGGTCGACGGTATCGGCAAGTGCTTTCGGTTCGCTGCGTTCGCCGGTGCTGGCGTCGACGATCGGAAAGCGCAGCGGCTGCGACTGATCCTTCATAGAGCCGAGCCGCGGTACGGCCGACAGCAGTGCGCGGGTATAGGGATGGCTGCCGCGATGGAAGATGTCGTCCGTTCTGCCGGTCTCCACCGCCTCGCCGCGATACATGACGATGGTGCGGTCGGAAATCTCGGCAACGACGCCCATGTCGTGGGTGATGAAAAGGACCGACATGCCTTCCTCTTCCTGCAGCACCTTGATGAGGTCGAGGATCTGGCCCTGGATTGTCACGTCGAGCGCGGTCGTCGGCTCGTCGGCGATCAGCAGTTTCGGACGGCTGGCAAGCGCCATGGCGATCATCACGCGCTGACGCATGCCGCCGGAAAACTGATGCGGATATTCGTCGAAACGGGAGGATGCGTTGGGGATACGCACCTTTTCCAGGAGGCGGATCGTCTCCGCTTTCGCTTCAGCCTTGGAAATATTGCCATGGCAGGTCAGCGCCTCGGAAATCTGCCGGCCGATGGTGAAGATCGGATTGAGTGATGTCATCGGCTCCTGGAAGATCATCGCGATGTCCTTGCCGCGCACCTTGCGCATCTCGGCCTCCGGCAAGGCAAGGAGATCGCGGCCGTTGAGCCTGATCGAACCCTCGATGCGGCTGCTGCCCTTGGCAAGCAGCCGCATGATCGAGAGCGAAGTCACGCTCTTGCCGGAGCCGCTTTCGCCGACGATAGCGACGGTTTCTCCTGGCATGACCTCAAAGGAGATATTCTTGACCACCGGGCGCCATTCGCCATCGACGAGAAACGAGGTCGTCAGATCGGAGACGGAGAGAATGGGCTGAGCATCCGGATTGGTGACCTGCGCTGCAATGATCGGCATGGTGTCCCCTTTTTCATTCTGCCATCGTGGCATAAGAAGCGGAAAGGCGGCCTTCGGCAATCCTCCTGGCCTCAAGCGCGGCGATCTTTTCGTCGATCTCGCGCCGGTCGGTCATGCCGCTGGGGTTTTCCCGGGTCGGCATGGTTTCGGCGACATGTAGATAACGCTCCTGCGCGACTGCATAGAGCCGTTCGAGCTCGGCAAGCGGGTCGGCGCTATCGTCGGCACGAATGTTCAGCCATGCATAATCCTGGTCGCGGTGGATGACGAGCGCGGCTGATTGCTTGCCTCTCTTATCGCCGCCGGCGTCCTCGCCCGCACGCATCGCTTTAAGCAGACGTTCGGCAAGCGGCTTTCCCTTCGTTTTCTTGAAAGTTGCAAGCGTCTCGGCGATCACTTGCGGACCCGCCAGCATATTGCCGGCGACCGAAACATTGTCATCGATCAGATGCCCAGCCCAATCGATGCACTTGGCGCCGGTAAAGGCAGCGTTGCTGCCCCTGCCGTCGATCAGATGAAACTGGCGCTGTTCGCGGCCTTCATCACGGGCACTCAGTACTTCGACGATTTCGCCTGGCGCATGGCCCGCTGCCAGCATGGCAAGTCCGTCGATGCCGTAAAGCGGGCTGGCGAAGGCCTGCGTTGCCACGGCGCCGACGCCGCCGCGAATATGCGGCACGATGCTGCCGACGGCAAAGAAGCGGGTGGCGACGGCGATGGCGAGGTTTCCGGTTTCCGGCTCGCGGGCGACGATGGACCAGGTCATCGGTTCTATCTCCCGATAGCATAGGCTTGCATCAAACGCGGTGTTGCCGCGGCGCGTAGAAGACCGTCGGCATCGCGCCGCGCGGCGGTCAGTCGGCCAACGGTCCAATCCGGTGCCACGGTCAGCTTGTGGCCCTTCTTGCGGAGCGTATCCAGCACATCGGCGCTGAAATTCGCCTCCGCCGTGAGGCCGCCGGGCTCGCGCGTGCGTGGATAGAAGGAGCTCGGGAAATGCGTGCTGTGGAACAGCGGCTTGTCGATCGCTTCCTGCAGGTTCAGCCCGTGATGGACATAGCGCAGGAAGAAGGAGAGCTGCCACTGCTCCTGCTGATCGCCGCCGGGCGTGCCAAAGGCGAGCGTCGGACGTCCCTCATGCAGTGCCATTGTCGGGGTGAGTGTCGTGCGCGGCCGCTTGCCCGGTGCAAGCGAGGAGGGCAGGCCGGGCTGCAGCCAGAACATCTGCGCGCGGGAATTGAGGCAGAAGCCGAGGCCTGGAATGATCGGCGAGGATTGCAGCCAGCCGCCGGAGGGCGTCACCGACACC
>JBCNPI010000430.1:0-4539 GCA_039593415.1 Rhizobium sp.
CAGAAGCGCCTGCTGCACGCCCTCGCCCGAGACATCGCGCGTGATCGACGGATTATCCGACTTGCGGGAAATCTTGTCGACTTCGTCGATGTAGACGATGCCGCGCTGCGCACGTTCGACGTTGTAGTCGGCGGCCTGCAGCAGCTTGAGAATGATGTTTTCGACGTCTTCGCCGACATAGCCCGCTTCGGTCAGCGTCGTCGCGTCGGCCATGGTAAACGGCACGTCGATTATGCGGGCGAGCGTCTGAGCTAGGTAGGTCTTGCCGCAGCCGGTCGGTCCGACGAGCATGATGTTCGACTTCGACAGCTCGACGTCACCGTTCTTCGATGCGTGCGCGAGACGCTTGTAATGGTTGTGAACGGCAACGGAGAGGATCTTCTTCGCCTGCCGCTGTCCGATGACGTATTCGTCCAGAACCTTGATGATGTCCTGCGGGGTCGGAACACCGTCACGCGACTTCACCATCGAGGATTTGTTTTCCTCGCGGATGATGTCCATGCATAGCTCGACGCACTCGTCACAGATGAATACGGTCGGTCCGGCAATCAACTTCCGGACTTCATGCTGGCTCTTACCGCAGAACGAACAATAAAGCGTGTTCTTTGAGTCGCCGCCGTTGCTGCCGCTGACTTTGCTCATATCACTTTCCTTCCAGCACGCCGCCAATTTCCAAATTGAAATCGCGGTCCACTCTATGCGCCCGCCGGATCCGCTCCTCGTTTCAGCGGATCGCGGCGCCCTTCAGGGTACTGAACGCAGGCCAGCCAACCAACCGGAACTGCGTGGCAACGATCCCTTTCGAATGCCGAATGCCATGTCACAAAAAAGCTACATAGCATTAATGCTTACTATTACCGCGTTCCGATCCACATTAAACCCCTATTCCATCACAAATGGGATAGAACTGTGGCGCGGAAGCCACCGCCCCGCGAATAAATCACGCGGCGGTTTCGCCCTCTATTTCGGTACGCGATGTCAGCACCTTGTCAATCAGACCCCATTCCTTGGCTTCGTCCGCGGACATGAAATGGTCGCGATCGAGCGTCTGCTCGACCTCTTCGTAGGTCCGGCCGCAATGCTTGACATAAACCTCATTGAGACGGCGCTTCATCTTGATGATGTCGCGCGCATGGCGTTCGATGTCCGAAGCCTGCCCCTGGAAGCCGCCCGAAGGCTGGTGAACCATGATGCGGGAATTCGGCGTTGCGAAACGCATATCCTTGTCGCCGGCGGCGAGGAGCAGCGAGCCCATGGACGCAGCCTGGCCGATGCAAAGCGTCGAAACAGCTGGCTTGATGAACTGCATCGTGTCGTAGATTGCCATGCCGGCGGTCACGACGCCGCCCGGCGAATTGATGTAGAGCGCGATTTCCTTCTTCGGGTTTTCGGCCTCGAGGAAGAGAAGCTGGGCGCACACCAGCGTCGCCATATGGTCTTCGACCGGTCCGGTCAGGAAAATGATGCGTTCCTTCAGCAGGCGGGAATAGATGTCATAAGACCGTTCCCCGCGGTTGGTCTGCTCGACAACCATCGGCACCAGAGCCATAGCTGTATCGACTGGATTTCTCATGTGCGTCCTTTATCAAACTTGCCCCGACGACGGAAACGCCGGGAATCGGAGTAAAAATCCTTTACTCCTACATAGAGTGTCCCTGCCCTGCACTTCAAGACGCCCGAAAGCATAACGTCAAAAAGCACTAATGCCCCAGGAACCGTTGACAAAGCATTTCTAAACACCGCCGCAGGAATGCCAAGCCGCCACGGCGCCGCGTCATTCGCTACCCACCGCATTTCCGAGCCGAAAGGTGAAGGAAGCATGAAGGCCTTTGCCGGTTCGCAAGATCCAGGACAGGAGTTAAATTTACCAACTCACTTAAGGAACTCGCCACCTTATTGCGCAAAGATGCTGCGATAGCAGAAACCGTTGGACTTTACCCCAACGGAAGCTGCCGGGAGCGGAGATGCGCCGATCGTGCTGAACATGACCACAGGCCTGACCATCTGGTGCTCGGAAGCCATCACCCTGGCGACCGTTCTTCTTCTTGCGTGGCGGCACGATCGTAAATCCCCAGCCTATTTGATCTGGGCCATAGGCTTCACCGTCAGCGCCGTGGGATTTGCTCTGGTGGCAGCTCGCGGCGTCATCCCCGACATATGGTCGATCCAGATCGGCAATGCCGTGGCCCTGCTCGGGGAGAGCGCCTGGATCACCGGTTTCCGCGTCACGGACAGGCGCAGGCTGGAATGGTCCGCATTCCTGCCGCCGGCCATCTGGCTGATCGGCGTCAGTCTTCCCTGGGTCGCCGGCAATTTCGTCAATCGAATCATCGTCTACGATCTTGCAAGTGCCGTCGGCGCGACCTTGCTCGCCTTCGTTGTTCAGCCGGCGGATGGCCGGCGCGAGCCTGCCCGCGGGCAGCTCGGCATGGTGTTCGTCGCACTCGCCTGCTTCTGTTTCAGCTCGGCTCTCTGGGTGGTACTCATGGCCCCGCCGCTGGAGACGGCCATGATCTATCGCGGCTATATGGCGCTCGGTTATGCGCTGCTCGTCATCATCGCTATCGTCCTCAACGGAAAACTCTTGATGGAACGTGCCGAACGCCGCTGGCGGGCGATTTCCATCACGGACACGCTGACAGGCGTCCTCAACAGGCGCGGGCTCCAGGAAAGTTACGAGATTCTGGCCGGAGAGCGACAGCAGCAGCCGCAGAAGCTCGCCGCGCTGCTGTTCGACCTCGACCACTTCAAGAAGATCAACGACCGCCACGGCCACCAGGCCGGCGATGCCGTGCTGGTCGAGTTCGCCCGCATCGCCGGCCAGTTCGTGCCACGCAGCGGTGCATTCGGCAGGATGGGCGGCGAAGAGTTCGTGGCGTTCGTTCCGATAGACGAACAATCACAGGCCGAAGCGCTGGCGGAGACCATTCGCGCTGATTTCTGTCGTGTGCCGCTGCTTGCCGGCCGCTCGCTGGTGCCGGCGACGGTCAGCATCGGCGTGGCGCTCATGCCCCGCGACACCGTCAGCTGGGACCGGCTGGTCTCCTCCGCAGACCGCGCGCTTTACGCCGCCAAGCGTGCCGGTCGCAACTGCACCATCGTCTTCAATGAAATGGAGACCGCCAGAGAGCCCGACGCGACGCCTGCCGCCGACGAAGGCGAGCTGGTGCCGAGCCTTGACGATCAGATTCACGCCCTGCGGCGCATGGGTAAGCTCGCCAGGATGTGACCGGTTATCGGAACTCCCCGTCCGATGGGCTTCTACAGCACCCTGCAGCAGCTTGACCAAATCACGCGGCCGCCCAACGAAGCAGCCATCCTGAAACGCCAAAGGCGCGCTTCAACAGCGCGCCTTTGCAAATGGGTAGGGCAATCTATTGCAATGCAATCTCTGGCCGTATCAGCCGTAACGACCAGTGATGTAGTCTTCCGTGCGCTTGACCTTTGGCGCTTGGAAAATCTGTTCCGTCGCACCATATTCGATCAGTTCGCCGAGATACATGAAAGCGGTGCTGTCGGAGATACGGCTTGCCTGCTGCATATTGTGCGTGACGATGACGATCGTGAAATCGCCCTTCAGCTGCGACACGAGTTCCTCGACCTTGGCGGTCGAGATCGGGTCGAGAGCCGAGGTCGGCTCGTCGAGCAGGAGGACTTCGGGACGGATTGCGATTGCCCGAGCAATGCAGAGGCGCTGCTGCTGGCCGCCGGAAAGGCCAAGACCGCTCTGGTGCAGCTTTTCCTTCACTTCGCTCCACAGCGCGGTTTCCGTCAGTGCTGCTTCGACGCGGACGTCCATTTCCGCCTTGGAAATCTTTTCGTAGAGCCGGATGCCGAAGGCGACGTTTTCGTAGATCGACATCGGGAACGGCGTAGGTTTCTGGAACACCATGCCGACCTTAGCGCGCAAATCGTTCAGATCGACGTCTTTGGTAAGAATGTTGCGGCCATCCAGCAGGATTTCGCCCGCAACCGTCTGGCCCGGATAGAGGTCATACATCCGGTTGAAGGTGCGCAACAGCGTGGACTTGCCGCAACCCGAGGGGCCGATGAAGGCGGTAACCGCGTTCTTGCGGATATTCATATTCACACCCTTCAGAACGCGATGGCCGTTCTGATAGGTGAAATCGAGGTTCTTTACCTCAAGTTTCGCGAGCGCGCCGAGATCCGACTGGGAAGCGGCGTCCTTCCCCGGCTGTGCATTGATGCTCTGGAAATTGCTGTCGCTCATGTTCATGGTCTCATTCCTATAGTTCGGCGGCTGCGTCACTGACGGCGCCCACTCAAGACACGGGCAAGGATGTTCAGGGCGAGGATGGCGACGGTGATGATCAGCGCTCCGGCCCAAGCCAGTTGTTTCAAATCTTCGCCGGGATCGGCGGCGAGCGTGTTGATGGCAACCGGCAGCGTGGCGATCGGACCGGTCAGGCCCGCATTCATGAATTTGCTGTAGCCGGCAGTGAAGAGAAGCGGTGCGGTTTCGCCGCTGATACGGGCGATGGCCAGCAGGATGCCGGTGAGGATGCCCGTCCACGCGGA
>JBCNPI010000431.1:0-4531 GCA_039593415.1 Rhizobium sp.
TCTCCCGCTGAGCTACACGCCCATCCGATGGCGGCGCATAGATCACAAAACCTTGGTCGCCGTCAATAGGCTTTTTTTCGGTTTTGTGACGTGGCCGCCAAAAGCCTTATGCGGCAAGGAGTTTGTTGACTTCGTCGACCAGCTCGCGAAGGTGGAAAGGCTTGGAAAGGACCTTGGCATCCTTCGGCGCCTTCGAATCGGGGTTCAAAGCAACAGCCGCAAAACCGGTGATGAACATCACTTTCAGGTCGGGGTCGAGCTCGGTGGCGCGCCGCGCCAACTCGATGCCGTCCATCTCGGGCATGACGATGTCGGTCAAAAGCAGCGAGAACGGCTCTTCGCG
Source organism: Rhizobium sp. (assembly GCA_039593415.1). Classification (GTDB taxonomy): domain Bacteria; phylum Pseudomonadota; class Alphaproteobacteria; order Rhizobiales; family Rhizobiaceae; genus Rhizobium. Next base: position 344 of record JBCNPI010000431.1, read on the forward strand.
CAGCCTGTCGTAAGCGCTTGCTCCATTGTCGAAGGACAAGACCTTGTAGCCGGCTTTTTCGAGTGCCTTCACGAGAAAGCGACGCATGTCGTTGTCGTCTTCGGCAAGAAGTATCTTTTGGGTCATCATCTCTATCGCTAATCAATCTTGTCTTGTTGGACTCGTCCAACGTTTAGGGTAGCGCCGCGCCGTAAACAAGCCGTGAATGGTCAGTCAAAACGCGCCATTCCGGGATTTGTTCGAAACGCAAATGCAATCGTCGAAAACGCCTTGCGTTTCCGCTGATCGGGCATCTGGAATTTCGAATACGGCGCTTTGGATTAAGGTCATTTCGGTCAAGTTACTATGGACTTGCGACCATGCAACTGGCAACATGATTGCTGCGACAAGTTGTTGACATGGTAAAGACGTTGATGTCTGCGGAAATGCGTAGTTTCGAAATTTTCGAGGTATTGGAGCCTGCTTCCCAGACCATACCGTTTGTCTACAGCTCGCCTCATAGCGGTCGCATCTATCCCCCCGATTTCATCGCTCAGTCCCGCCTGCAGGGCATCGCTATCCGCCGCTCGGAGGATCACTACGTCGATGAGCTCTTTTCGGCGGCGAGCTCCCTTGGCGCCCCATTGCTGTATGCCAATTTCCCGCGTGCCTACATCGATGTGAATCGTGAGCCCTATGAGCTCGATCCGCGCATGTTCGACGGCGCCTTGCCATCCTACGCCAATATCAATTCGCTGCGGGTCGCCGGCGGGCTCGGCACGATCCCGCGAATCGTCGCTGAGAATATGGAGATCTATGCGCGCCGCGTGCCGGTGGAGGATGCGCTGAAGCGCATCGATACGATCTACAAGCCCTATCATGCCACGCTTCGGCGGCTGATCGCGCGCACCCATGTCAAATTCGGTTTTGGCGTGCTGGTCGATTGTCACTCCATGCCGGGCAATATCCGTATTGCCGGCAGCAACATGCGGCCGGATTTCATCCTCGGCGATCGCTATGGCACGAGTGCCTCGGCCGAGCTTTCGCGTGCCGCCATGCAGATCCTCGAGGAACTCGGCTTCAATGCGGTGCGTAACAAGCCTTACGCTGGAGGCTTCATCACCGAACACTACGGCCGTCCCTCCCGCGGGCTGCATGCCCTGCAGATTGAGGTCAACCGCTCTCTCTATGTCGACGAGACGACGCTTGAGAAGCGTCCGGATTTCGACAAGGTCGCAGCCGGCATCACGCTCTTCATGAAGCGCATGGCCGAGCATGTGGAATCCTATACGGGCGATCCGGCGCTAGCGGCGGAGTGACTGTTTCGTTGTCGTTAGGCCCGCCGAAGGGATGCGCGGGCAGGCAAAATCTACTTATGGGCGATATGGGAATTCGAAGCTTGGCGACAGGCTGAGCTTAGTGGATGGGCGATGCGTCGGACTATCACTGTCACCTACACGGAAGAAATGGTGCGCGATGCCGTAAGGGTCTTTGTCTGGCGGCGGCTGATCGTCAATCAAAAGCGCCTCTGGGTCGCGGAAATTGCAGCAATCCTGCTGTTTCTTTGGCAGCTTTGGAGTGATGGCGCCGAATGGCTGATCGTCGTCTTCGGCAGCCTCGTTCTTTTTACCCGGCTATGATCGTCGTCGTATGGGTCGCGCATTACCGCAATACGGTCGGAAAGTTTCGCAAGATGTCGACAAGACAGGCGACGTTTGCTTTTCATGATGAGGGGTTTGACGCGGCGTCCGAGTTGGGGTCGGTCAAAGTTCCCTGGTCCACCGTTACCAAATCTGGCAGCGGCCGACCTACTGGATGATGTTTACAGCGATCAACCAATTCATGACGATGCCCACTCAGGCGGCGGACATCAATGTTCTCGATTTTGTGAAATCGAAGGTGCCTTCCACAATACCGCAATGAATGCGGATTCCCTTACAAATGGCGAGTTTAGGAAAAAAGAACCGCGCTCGTGGCGCGGCTAAGTCTAGGGAGGAAACACCCAAGGAGGGTATTTACAGTCAGAAGACTGTAGTTGCATGTTGCTGCCGCATTGCACAAATGTCAAGCATTTTATTGCGATGCAAAATAATTAGGCAAGTTCAGAAATCCTGCGCGATCCGCGGGCATTCCGCCTGTCACATCATCATCCGGTTTGCTTCAGGGCGCATATGAGTTATGACATCGCTCGTCCCGCCACTTACCCGGATTGACCATGCTTCCTGATCGCTCGTTCTTCTACCGTCTGGCCGAGGCGGCCAAGGCCGAAACATTGCCGCGCTTCCGTGCCGGCATCGACGTGGTCAATAAGGAAGCCAAGGGCTTTGATCCCGTGACGGAAGGTGACCGTGCCGCCGAAGAGGCGATTCGCGCGCTGATCGAAGCCGAATTTCCCGAGCACGGCATTCTGGGCGAGGAGCATGGCAATGTCGGGCTCGACCGCGATCATGTCTGGGTCATCGACCCGATCGACGGCACCCGCGCCTTCATCTCTGGCGTTCCGGTCTGGGGGACGCTAATCGGCTTGCAGAAGAACGGCCGCGCCACCATGGGTCTCATCGATCAGCCCTTTACCGGCGAGCGCTATTTTGCCGATGGCAACGGCGCCACCTATTCCGGTCCGGATGGCGAGAGGCGCTTGCAGGTCCGCGATTGTGGTAGCCTCTCGAACGCCACCCTCTTTACCACCTCGCCGCATCTCTTCGTCGGTGAGGAGCTAGCCAAATATCGCGAGATCGAAAGCCAGGTGCGCCTCTTCCGCTATGGCTGCGATTGCTATGCCTATGCGCTGCTGGCAGCCGGACATATCGATCTCGTCATCGAGAATTCGCTGAAGCCCTATGATGTCGGCGGCATCATTCCCGTCGTAGAGCAGGCGGGCGGAATCATGACGACTTGGGATGGTGGCCGCCCTGAAATGGGCGGAACGATCATCGCAGCTGGTAGCCGTGCGGTTTACGAACAGGCTCTGACTGTGCTGTCTCGCTGAGAATCAGGCTTCCGCTTCGATCTCGTAGGCATTGGTCTCGGCATCGCTGCCTGGAATGAAAGCGTGGATGGCAGCAAGCGCCTGGTTGCGATAGACATCCCGTTCCTGCAGGATTTCATGCTTGGCGCCATGAACCGGCACCACTTGTGCGGCGCGGAAATAGCGCGACAGCCGCTCTTGGTCAGCGTATGGCACCACGCCATCCCGCGTCGGTGCAATTAGCACGGTCGGGATCTGAATCGAAAACAGATGTTCGGGCATGTTGACCTGTCCGATCGCTCGGAAGGCCTGCGATAGCCAGCGCGCCGTCGGCGGCCCCAGGCAAAGCTGCGGGTAGGTGGCGCCGATGTCGATGTTGCGCCGGTAGCGCTGCTCGTCCGTGGTCAACGGGTTTTCGGTAAATGGTCTTTCCTTGAACTTCTTGCTGAACTGCATGCGACCTAGGCCGATGCCGCTAACCGCACCGGAGAGGAAGCGGATAAAGCCGGGAGAGGCGCCGTGACCGGTGAGGCCGATAAAGGGGGCTGACAGCACCATTCGATCGATGCGGCTCGCAAGCCTCGGCGCGGCATACAGGGCAATCAGCCCGCCCGTCGAATGGGCGAGGAGAAAGAAGGGCAGGCGGGTATCCGGGAGGACGATCTTGTCGAGGAAGGCGGTCAGATCACGCTCATAGTCGGAAAAGTGCCGGATATGGCCGCGCGAGGGGTCCTTCAGCAGTCGCTCCGATCCGCCCTGGCCACGAAGGTCGAAGGTCGCGACCCAGAGACCCTTGGCCGTGAGGTCGCGGATCGTCTCGAAATATTTTTCGATGAATTCATTGCGTCCCTGCAGCAGAACAACGGTTCCCTTGGCGACCGGCTGCTCGCAGCGGAAGACGGCATAGCGCAGCTTGCGCCCGTCGAAACTTTCGAAGAAGCCTTCGGTGCGGTTTTCCGGCACCGGATTGTCTGCCGTGGAATAGAGGATCGAATCCATGAGGTGTCGCGCCTCGCTGACCAATGTCTCGTCTCAAGGGGATAGCGCAGGCTGGGGGAATTGCAACAGGTTTGTTGGGGGTTCCAGCAATCGAATCCGGTGCGCCTAGAGCGGATCATTTTTTGTCGGAATCGGAGTGGGATTGAACTAAGCCGCTGATCGCGGCGATTTGCGGCGGCCTTTGAGGAGAGCGCCCTGACTGAGAGGATGGTGGTGTTGCAACCCACCCTTCAGACAGGAGG
>JBCNPI010000432.1:0-4516 GCA_039593415.1 Rhizobium sp.
GCTTCTCGATGCCGAAGCCGGGCTCGATCTTTTCCGTTCGATCCCGGAACAGTTTGGTGAGCCAGGCGATGTCGCGGGCGGGCTTGGCCGTGCCGGCACGGATTGCCTGCCTGGTGCCATCGACCTTTTCGACGATGAGATCGGTGCGACGGACACCAAGCCCCTTGCGCTGCAGCTCTGCCACCAGCCTGACGATGAGGCGGCCGACATATTTGTCGATGGTCTCGGCCGCAGCGATCGGTTCGGCAAAGGCCCTGATGACCTCGATCCACTCCGGCGCCCGGATCGGATCGATCGGCTCGGACTTTTGACCGAACATCTGGTCGAGACGCCATAACCAACAAGCGTGCTGGCGATGACGAGAAAGGCGAGCGCCCGCCAAGCTTTCGCAGGCAGGTGGGTCAGGTCAGTCTGGGCGGCAATACCGCTCGCCAGCACTGCCATCGCGTGGACCGTAGCGGCACCGACCACTTGCGTCGTTAGCGCTACCACCGGGTCAGCGGGCAAGCGCAATCGTCGTGCCCAAAGCGACCCGCCGGCCCGGCATCCCGATGCGGCGAGCGTCAGCGCCACACCCAAGGGGAGAAAATCCGCCGCTATACGCAGTGAACAAAGCCATGAGCACGAGACCCGAAAGCCGAGCAGTGTTGTCTCCTCCAGTCCATAATCTGTGTACGCTTGTCTGAATTGCACGAACCCAAGAGCGGCGTGGGTGGTATCACCCATACCGAGTTCATATTAAGCTGACGACTATATATCCATCCAGCCATCGGCATACCTAAATGACTAAATCATTCTTCGCCGCTAGTGTCCTCGTGGTGGCGGGTTTCCTGTTCTCAGGTACGGGGGCGCTTGCGCAATGCGCTTCGGGCATACCAGGCGAAGCACGTAACCAATTGAGTAAAGCGGCTGCCACGGACATGGCGATGCGGCAATGCCGAATTGGCGGGCGGCACTGCAGAGTCATTATCGCGTACTACAATCAACGCGTCGCGATCGCGCAGGTCCTAGGACGAACTGGGTTTTTCATTGCCGCGCAGGGCGTATCAGAGCGACGCCGACCAGTATGTGATGTCCGAGTGCAGTAGCCAAGGCGCTTGCGAGGTCGTCTATCGTGCCTGTAGCGACGCAATTCAGATGCAGTGATCCTTTCAAGACCGTCTTTCTGCATCTCGGTGCTGCGGCCTGCTTGGATGACAAATTATGGCTTTGGAATATCGTTCAGTACATAAATGGAGGACGAATGTATAAGACGCTTGTCTTGGCTGGCTTGACACTGGCCATCGCCGGAACCCCGGCCTGGTCTCAAATCTATGGCGAGGACGGCCTGGCCAAGGTGATCCACGACCTGTCCACGATGGAGGACGCTGATCTGAACGTCCATTCCCCACGGACCATTAAATTTATGGCGACCGTTTTCAACGGCGAGATCAATGATTGCAGCAGCGGCTCACGCCGTCTTTGTTCTTATCAGAGCGACGTGGAAACAGTGCCCGATCTTTATGTGGGCATCAACAATGACCGAATCGAAAGCGTGATCCTGTTCGATACGAAGCGGACGTTGGGTCCGAACTGGGCATGCCGTATTCCACCGGGAGCCACCATGAACTTGTGCGTCCGCTCAAACCTTTCCCCCGCAGAACGGCAGTGGGTTATGTCCGCCTGGAAAGGCGCTGCCAGGGGTCAGAATTAATGCCGCGGTAGTTCCCGACGGTCTCGCTCCTGATAGTCTCTATAGCGCGGCGATCAGGATGAGGCGCATCAGCGTGACGACGAAAAAGGAATTGATCGCTGCCCTGGTGAAGCGTTACGCCAGGGAGCGGGAAAAAGGTGGGGGTAAGAAATTTCGGGTAAGCAGGTGCCTTTTTTGAAGTGGCGTTTGTTGTTGGCGTCGCAATTAAAGATGATCATCTCGGTTCAGCTTGTTGATAGTGACGGTGTGTCGCAGCGTTGTGAAATTGCCAAGGTCGGCCGGTCTCTCGATGGGTGTTGATTGTCGCGCGAATTTGACCCACTTTTTCATTTCGGCCGGATTCGCAAAGTGGGCGGTATCGAGGAGATAGAACTCTGCTTCGGGAAGATCGCGAAGACAAGGATGCGCGCCCTCTTCCGGGAAGATCTTGTCATTTTTGCCCCAGACGATCAGCGTCGGCGGCTTGCGGTCGCTGAAGAATGCCTGGAACTGTGGATGGAGCGGCAGGTTGGTGCGGTGGTCGTAGAACAGGTCGAGCTGGATATCCTTGTTCCCAGGCAGGGCGAGCAGCGCCTGGTCGTGCACCCAGTTGTCGGGGCAGGTGCGGGTCAGGTCCTTGACTCCATCGGTATACTGGAATTTGGGCGTCTCCGGCGCGACACCGAAAGCGCTTCCCTATCCTTCTTCGCCCCCGACTTCCGGTAGGTGCGGATCGGGTTCCAGAAATCGCGAATGCCTTCGTCATAGGCATTGCCGTTGTGGACAATCAGTCCCTCGGCGCGACCCTGATCCGCAGACAACCTTCGCCACTGTGCTGACCTTCGAACTTAATACAAGCCTCGTCAAAAATGCTCTTAATCTAAGACGGCGTCTCAACGTCCATTTTCCCGCAGCTCTTTAATCAAGTCGACGAAACGACGCAGCTTCGCCGGGATATTGCGCCTTCCAGGATAGTAGAGACATAACCCAGGATAGGGCGGGGTCCAATCGGCTAGAACCTGCTCCAGCCTCCCGGCGGCCACATCGTGGGCGATCTGCCATTCGTTGAGATAGGCAAGTCCGGCCCCATCGCGAGCCGCCCGGAGCATCAAATCGCTGTCATCAAGCGTGAGCTTGCCCGGGACGTCGAGCGCGAAAGTCTCTCCTCTTCGCTCGAACTCCCACCGGTAGATCGCGCCCCTCGCCATTCGGGCGCGGATACAATGGTGATCGTGAAGGTCAACCGGAACATGTGGCTTTCCATGGCGGCGGAAGTATTCGACCGATCCGACGATGGCAGGACGGATGCTGTCGCCAATCGGAACGACCACCATGTCAGGGGGAACGGCCTCCCGGATCCTTATTCCGGCATCGAAGCCCTTGGCGTTGACGTCGACCAGCGCGCCCTCGGTGACGATCTCTACCGACATCTGTGGGTTCCGGCGCATGTAATCCAGGATCAGCGGCGTCAGGATCATCCGGGTTGCACCGACCGAGGTGTTGATACGCAAGGTGCCCGTCGCTTCCGCTCGGTGCTCGTCGACGTGCTCGACGGCGCTACGGATCGCCTCCAGCGCCGGGGCGACGCTTGCCACGAACTGTTCGCCTGCTGCTGAAAGGACCACGCTCCGCGTCGAGCGATTGAACAGTCTGACACCCATGCGGGTCTCCAGCGCGGCGATCTGCTGGCTGAGGGACGATGAGGAAATTCCAAGTTCGCGAGCCGCAGCTCGAAAACCACCTTGGGAAGAAACGGCGAGGACCGCCTCGAGTTCGGCAAGAGAGCCACGCATCATTGTCCGTAATTTCCTATCAGCCTGAGCGCTTTTGGCCAGCTTATCAGGACAATCCCGAAATGCCAGATATGCCTCAACAATCAAAAGGAGTTAGAAATGCGCGACATCGACAAAATCTATATCGACGGCCAGTTCGTCACACCGCAGGGGAACGAGACGGCCGATCTCCACAATCCGTCCACGGAAGAGAAGATCGGCACGGTGCGGCTTGCCGGCGTCGAAGACGCACGAGAGGCCATCGCGGCTGCGAAACGCGCCTTTCCCGCGTTTTCACGTACGACGAAGGGCGAGCGCATCGGCATGCTGAAGCGGTTGAACGCCGCTGTTGCCGCGCGCGTCTCCGAACTCACCGAAGCGATGACGCTCGAATACGGCGCTCCACAGACTTTCACGCGTTTCGCTATTCCCCATGCTGCTTCCAGCTTTCTCACCATGGCGAGCGTTCTGGAGGACTACGAGTTCGAGCGCCGTATGGGTCGAGCGCGCGTAGTCATGCAGCCGGTCGGTGTCGCCACCGCCATCACGCCGTGGAACAGCAACATCGGCTTCATCACCTCGAAGCTCGCAACCGCCATCGCCGCGGGCTCGACCATCGTTATCAAACCGAGCGAGATGAGCGCGATACAGACGCAGGTCCTGGCCGAATGCCTGCAAGAAGCTGGTTTGCCGAAGGGCGTGTTCAACATCGTCAACGGGCTCGGCGATGTCGTCGGCGCGGAACTCAGTCGGCATCCCGACATCGCGAAGGTGACCTTCACCGGATCCACCGCGGTCGGCAGGGAAATCCTGCGAAGTGCTGCCGACACCTTCAAGCGCGTGACGCTTGAGCTCGGTGGCAAGGGACCCAATATCATTCTCGACGACGCCGATCTGGATTTGGCCATCCCCGCCGTACTGCGGATGGGCTTCATCAACAGCGGCCAGGCCTGCATCGCCGGCACCCGTATCCTGGTTCCCAAGTATCGGCTCGACGAGGTTCTGGGCAGGTTGAAGCAGGAGGTCGAGACGTTCAAGGTCGGTGCTCCAGACGATCCGGACGTGATGATCG
>JBCNPI010000433.1:0-4498 GCA_039593415.1 Rhizobium sp.
GCACGATATCCGTCGCCTGCTGATCTCTAGTCCAGTCGTCGCCGACTTCCATGCATTTCAGCAGGCTCATATGGTCGAGTTCATTGCCGCAGAAGCTATGTACCGTGCCGGCGAGCTGCGGGAAGCTCTTCATGTAGCCGCTCGTCTCAAAGAAGGCGCGGTTCATGCCGGGCGGAAAGCGGATGGCCTCGGCGCCATCGGCGCCGCCGAACGTGTCGATCAGGCGCTCGAAAGCGGAAATCACGTCTTCGAACTGGCCACTGCGGCCGTAGAGACCATCAACGCCAGTGTCGATCAGAAGACCGGAATCGAAAAGACGGTCGAGAAACGAGGATTGCATATCCATAACGGTTACCCCAACAGGCTGGTATCTTGTTTGTGGACGAGCAGCATGGTCGACGTATTGCCGAGAATGCGGTCGTTCGAGATCATCAATTGCGCGGAGTGCGCATCGCGCAGGTGGCGGCCGAGGCTGTAGGGCGTGCCGTTCTTGTAGCCCATGATGCCGCAGATCAGCATCGCGTGGTTGATGATCGGCAGGATCATCTCCGATGACGCGATCTTAACGTTGTTCATCGCCACGGCGAAAGCCATCGACGACAGCCGGTCCGCATCGAGCTTCGCCTCTTCATAGGCCTTCAGGCCCGCTACCACATTGGACTTCACCATCTGCAGCATGCTGGAGGCTTCGGCGAGACGCAACGCGCCGGGCGGCGGTGCGCCGGGAGACTTACGAGCAGCGGCACGGACGAAGGCCTGCGCGCGGGAAACAGCGTCGGCGGCAATGCCGTACCAAACACCGCTCCACAGCAGATGCGAGCTTGCCAGCATCGATTGCGCGGCAATCTCAGCAAAAGGCTTCGGCAGGATCTGCTTAGCCGGGGCTTTGCCCTTGAACAGGAAGCCGTCGGAACAGGTGCCGCGCATGCCGAGTGTGTTCCACTCCACCGTGCGCTTGATTTCGTATTGATCCCTAAGGAAGCAGGTCAGCACCTGATCGGAGGACGCCGCATCAGCGTGGCTGCGCGAAGTGATCAGGATGGCGTCCGCATGGGCGCCATAGGAAATGACGGTCGCATCCTTTTCGAGGGTGCAGGTGTCGCCTTCGACCTTGATGGCGCAGATGCTGTTGCGCAAATTGCCGCCGATCCCGCCTTCGGTCGTCGCCGAGGCCAACAGCAACTGCTCGCTGGCGATACGACGCATGAAGTCGCGATGCCATTCGCTATCGGCGCCGTGTTCGACGAGGCTCGAGAGCTTGATCTGATGCATGGCGAAGACCATGGCGCTGGCGGCGCAGGCCTGACCGAGAATCGAGCAAAGCTCGGCAATTTCGGTGATCGATGCGCCCTCGCCGCCGAGTTCGGCAGGAATTTGGATGGAAAGCAGCTTTTCGGCGCGCATCGCGTCGACGGCTTCGCGCGGGAACCGGCCTTCGGCATCGACCGCATCGGCGTGTTGGCTGGCGATCGCCGCGACGCGGGCGGCGCGCACCGCCGCCCCCTCGCCCGTCCCAACCTCGAGTAAAGCGACCGCCGCAATCATTACGCGACCTTTCTGCTGTCCACGATCATGCCGACGGTTCTTTCGATTGCGGCGATGCTGGCGAAGGACTTGCGGTTCAGCAGGTTGTCGGGAAATTCGATGTCAAAGGCTTCCTCGATGCCGAGCATCAGCTGTACGGAAGCGAAAGAAGACAGGCCCGTCGCGTAGAGATCAGCGTCATCTTCGATCTGATCGATAGCAACAGGAAGCGCACCGAACTTGGCCAGCAAATCGCGAATCGTCTTGTTCATAGTCTAGTCCCTTCTGGCATTGGCAAGCATAACCGCAGTTACGCAGTGTTATCCTTCGCCGAGAAGTAACAGGCAAAATAGAACATTCCGCTAAGCGACGTGGTAAATAAAAACAACTTATACTTGGTGGGAAATTTCTATATTCTAGAATTCTCTGATTGAAATTTACTAAGCATAAGCCATCTAAATCGCAGCTCGCGCATTAATATTATATATATCTTATATAAGAGCATGGCGCGTTTTGGAAGGCCGCGGACTACAATTCGGTTAACGTGCCAAAATTCGCCACAACGTTTGCGCTAGAAATACAATCGCAATCAGCACTCCGGTAAATGTATACCCTTACGGCGAGTGCTAGCCTTCCGGCGGATAGGTGTGATCACCGCCTCTATAATCCGAAATCGAATAGCAGCCCTCGCCCAGATTGCGGACCGCGCTTTGACCGATGTCAGCCTTGCCGTAGCCGCCGGGGATATCGAGAATATAGGTCGGCTGACAAAGGCCGGAAATGCGCCCGCGCAGGGCCGCGACGATCGCCTGACCCTCGGCAATCGTGAGGCGGAAATGACCGGTGCCGGGCGCAAGATCGGGATGGTGCAGATAATAGGGCTTCACGCGCGTTTCGACGAAAGCCTTCATCAGCGCCGCGAGCACCTCCGGATCATCGTTGATGCCTTTGAGAAGAACCGACTGGCTGACGAGCACGATTCCCGCATCTACGAGCCGCGCACAGGCCGCCCGCGCCTCGTCCGTCAGTTCCCGCGGATGATTGGCATGCAGCGCCACGTAAACGGTCTTGCCACTTGCCTTCAGCGCCGCAATCAGTGCCGCGTCGATCTTCACAGGGTCCACGACGGGAACGCGTGTGTGGAAACGGACAATTTTCACATGGTCCATTTCCGCAAGCTGCCTCAGGATCTCGTCCAGCCGGCGCGCAGAAAGAACCAGCGGATCGCCGCCGGTCAGAATGACCTCCCAGATCTCCCTATGCTCCCGGATATAGCTAAAGGCTCCGTCGAGCGCATCGCCATCCAATGTACCAAGACCCTGTGGGCCGACCATCTCGCGCCGGAAGCAGAAACGGCAATAGACCGGGCAGACATGCACCGCCTTCAGCAGCACACGGTCGGGATAGCGATGGACGATACCCTCGACGGGACTATGTACGTGATCGCCGATCGGATCAACGCGTTCCTCGGGCGTGATGAGCAATTCTGCCGTATCAGGCACGAACTGCCGGGCGATGGGATCGGCAGGATCGGCTGGGTCGATCAGACGCATGACAGTCGGCGTCAGCGCCACCGCATAGCGTTCCGCCACCACCTCCAGCGCAATTGCCTGATCGGCATCGATCAGCCCGGCACGCTCAAGCTCGCCGATGTTTCGGATCGGGCGCATCACATTCATGAGCCATACTCCGCGACCGGTGCCCACAGCACCTGCTCGATCCGCGAGGCACCAGTTGCCAGCATGACAAGCCGGTCGAATCCGAGCGCAATGCCGCTCGCTTCGGGCATGACGGCGAGCGCTGCCAGAAAATCCTCGTCCAACGGATAGGTCTCGCCATAGACGCGCTGCTTTTCGGCCATCTCGATCTCGAAGCGGCGGCGCTGCTCATTCGCATTGGTGAGTTCGCCGAAGGCATTGGCAAGCTCCACCCCGCAGGCATAGAGCTCGAAACGCTCGGCAACGCGATGATCTCTCGACGATGGCCGCGCAAGCGCCGCTTCGGAGACGGGATATTCATCGAGGATCGTTGCGCGGCCGAAGCCAAGATTCGGTTCGATCTTCTCGACCAGCACACGACTGAAAAGATCCTGCCAAAGATCGTCGTCGGCAACGCGGATGCCGGCCTGCCGCATATCCGCCGCCAGACGCTCGCGATCCGTCGATCCGTCGAGACCGATGGACGCAAAGAGATCGATACCGGCATAGCGCTCGAAGGCGGCTGCCACGCTGATGCGCTCGGGCGGCAGGAACGGATCGGTCTCGGCGCCGCGATAGGTCAGCTTTTTTGCCCCGACAGTCTCGGCTGCCAGCGCCAAAAGCACGGAACAGTCGGCCATCAGCGTCTCATAGCTCTCGCCTGCCCGATACCATTCCAGCATGGTGAATTCCGGATGGTGCAGCGGCCCGCGCTCGCGATTGCGGTAGACATGGGCAAAGCAGGCGATGCGTTCCTCGCCGGCCGCAAGCAGCTTCTTGCAGGCAAATTCCGGCGATGTATGCAGATAGAGAGGCGATGCCCTGCCATCGGTCGTCAGAGCCTCAGTCTCGAAGGCATGCAGATGCGCCTCGTTTCCGGGCGACACCTGCAGTGTCGCCGTATCGACTTCGATGAAATCGTTGCTCGCAAAGAAAACGCGCAATGCAGCCTGAATCGCATTGCGGCCGATGAGGAACGGCCGCCGGTCCGCATGGACATTGCGGGTCCACCAAGGGGACGCTTTGCTCGTCTTTGGCTTCATTCCTAGCTTTCTTCGTGACACGGGCCACGCAAGGGGGTGGCAATTTCCGTTGATTTAGGGTAGTTGCGCCCCCAAGCAAACAATTGCTGCGTCTCGGAGAGCATTTCGACAGTCCCTCTACGACGCAAAACGCAGCGTTACAAGGAAGTCTTATGGTCAAGGTCATCGCCTCTTCGGTCCGCAAGGGCAACGTTCTCGACGTCGACGGCAAGCTCTACGTCGTTCTCACCGCTC
>JBCNPI010000434.1:0-4436 GCA_039593415.1 Rhizobium sp.
AACATTGCGGGCATCAAGGTTGCGACGACGGGTTTGATGCTGCTTTCGCGCGCGATCGCCGCCTCCGATCCGAATGGTGCTCTGTTCGTCTGTGGTCTGGCCGAAAGCTGGGCCCCGACGTTTGCGGCGGCCGGCGCGCGCGGTTTCACCTCCGGTCTCGTCAACGTCGCCCCAAAACTGTCACTCGCCGTGCATGCGGCTTTGGTTAAGGGTGATTTTGCCGCCGCCCGGGCCATCGTCAACAAGCTCGAACCCTTCGAGCGCATGCGCACGAAGTTCCGCAACGGAGCAAACGTTACCGTCGTCAAGGAGGCCGTCACCTTTTCCGGCTTGGATGTCGGTCCCGTTCGTCTTCCCGGGCTGCCGCGACTCGATCAGACGGACCGCGAAGAGCTGTTCGCTCTGCTTCGCAAGTGGCAGGAAGCAGAAGAGCCTCGCGCCAATTAACCTGCCGCGTGAACGCCATTTACTGGCTCGCCAACCCGATTATTCGGCGCTGTGAAGTTCGGTTTGGCATCAAATATATCGTTTCTTTGCCAGAGCGCGTATTGCAAGGACCGCGGTCGTTGTACGGACAATTGACGATGTCATGTGTCCGCGCGGAGTTTCGGTCTGGCAAATGTTCGACCTTATATCGCCGGCTGGTCTTCTGCCGCCGCCGAGTGCAGATTTGGCCGCGAAGCGAGGAAGTCGATGAAGGTGCGCACCTTCGCTGAAAGGTATTTCCTGCTGGGATAGACCGCATGCAGGGTGGCGTTGAATGTCACGGCCTTCGGCAACACCATCTCCAATCGGCCATCGGCGATATCGTCTTGCGTCATCCACGTCGGCAGGAAAACCAGCCCCATGCCTTCGAGGGCCGCCAGATGCAGCATGATCTCGTTTTCGCTTTGCATGACGGGGCGGAAATTCACGGTTTGAGCGCCGTCCGCCCCCGCGACCGCTATGCTGCCGTTGGCGTTCATGCCGCTATAAGCCAGCAATGAGTGACCATTGAGATCAGCCACCGCGGCGGGACGGCCTGTGCGCGACAGATAGGCCGGTGATCCGACAAGGTGGAAGGCAACCTGCATCAGCGGCCGGGCGATGAGGCTGGGATCGAGGCGCTCGGGAGCCGTCGCCCGCAAGGCCAGATCAAAGCCTTCGTCGACGAGATTGACGATCCGACCGCTGAGATCCATGTCGAAACGGACATCGGGATAGCGCTGGTGATATTCGGCAATCATTCGGGCGACGAGCGTGTTTGCGGCCCACACCGGAGCGCTGAGCCGCAAGGTCCCGCGCGGTGTGACCGTCACGTTGCTGACGGCTGCCTCCACCTCGTCCAATCCATCGAGCATCTGCCGGGTCTGGTTGAAATAGAGCAAGCCGCTTTCCGTCATGCTGACATGCCGGCTGGTTCGGTTCAGCAACCGGGTTCCTAGCCGGCTCTCCAGGTGCATCACATGCTTGCTCGCCATTGCCGGCGAGAGGCCAAGCCGGTCCGCGGCGGCCGTGAAGCTCTTAAGCTCCGCTACGGAGCAAAAAACGCGCAAGCTCGTCAGTGTGTCCATCGATCATCAACTTATCGGAAATGTTCCTTCAATGTAAGCCGAATTGATCAACAAGCGAGAAAAGCTAGTTTGGGTCATCGGGCGGCATAATTCATCCTCTCTCGCTTTGAGTTTGATGACAGGCGCGCCGCTAGAAGGATGATACAGGTGAACAAGCTTCGTCTTCCGACGTATTTCATCAGCCATGGTGGTGGTCCATGGCCTTATATGACCGGTGAATTCCGCAATAGGTTCGACAAGCTCGAGCACTCCCTGATCGAGATGCGTATCGAACTGGGGAATACAGTTCGGGCGGTTCTTGTTGTCTCGGGTCATTGGGAAGAGGAAGGCTTCGCCATATCGTCTGGAGCCCATCCAGGGATGGTCTATGACTACCATGGCTTTCCAGAATATCTCTATCATATCAAATACGATGCACCCGGCGAACCCGAGCTTGCCAAGCGCGTGCAGGCATTGCTGCAAGCGCGCGGGATCGAGGCAGCGCTCGATCCGGCCCGCGGCTTCGACCATGGAACTTTCAGCATATTGAAGCCGCTTTATCCGGAGGAGAGCATTCCGGTCGTTCAGCTTTCTCTGGATGCCGGCTATGATCCGGCACTGCATCTCGAGGTGGGACGCGCGCTGGCACCGCTGCGTGAGGAGGGCGTGCTGATCATCGGAAGCGGTCTCAGCTATCACAATTTGCCGGCGATGCGCGGAAAGGAAGGCTACGAGCCGTCCCGTCAGTTCGACGCCTGGCTCCAACAGACTTTGATCCGCTCATCTCCTTATGACCGCGCAAAGCTCTTGCTCGAATGGGAGCGAGCGCCGTCGGCCCGCGCCGCGCATCCGCGCGAGGATCATCTCATTCCGCTGATGGTGGCTATTGGTGCCGCAAGGGACGAGCCTGGTGCCGTTACATACCATCAGACTGACTTTGCTGGCGGGCTGACGGCATCCAGCTTCCGCTTCGGCGACGCTCCCGTGCCGGTAACGGCCGATGGAGAGGCAAGATGAACGGAGTGTCCTCGCGCCTCTCGCCGCCAGAACCGGCCGCGACATAGCCGACATGCCTGTGCTCGCAAGTTGCATGGAAGGCGCACTCAAGCTGATGACGATGCCGTTGAAGGAAAATTTCGAACTCAAAGCCACGGCCCTTGACGATCTCAACGGCCATTCAGGAGAAATGCCATGTTGAATACCACGAAATGGACGCCCCATATTCTTGCGATCTTGCGGATCGTGACCGCATTACTGTTCCTCGAACATGCGACCATGAAATTCTTCCAGTTCCCGGCAGCAATTCCGGGCGTGACCTATCCGTTGCCGGGCATCATGCTCGCTGCCGGCGCAATCGAGATCGTCACGGGATTGCTGATGGCTGTCGGGCTTTTCACGCGCATCGCCGCTTTCATCGCCTCGGGCGAAATGGCAGCCGCCTACTGGATGGCGCACGCCCCACAAGGCTTCTGGCCGGCCCTCAATATGGGCGAGGCGGCTGTCATGTTCTGCTTCATCTTCCTCTTCATTGCCTTTGCCGGTGCCGGTAGCTGGGCCTTGGACAACATTCTGCGTCCGTCGTCAAAGCAGATATCGCTCACGGAAGGCGCATAAGGAAAATGCGCTCTCGTCGCGTGACGAGAGCGCATCGCCACAGTCACGGAAACCGAACCTGTCATTTCGACTGTGGATTGGATGAAGGTGAAGCCGGCGGTGGCGCCGACTATCGCAACGCCGCAGCCCATCGGGCCACATCATCGGCGACAGTCGCGATATGCTGGGCGGCCGTAAGGCCAGAGACGGCCTTTCGCGGCCGGAAGTCGTGATCTCCATCTTCCAGCCAGAGAATTTCAATCATTTCGGAGAGTTTGTAGCTGGAGACTTCCTCGCGCGATCCGAATAGGTCGCGTGTTCCCTGACAGATGAGAGCGGGTGTCTTCATCTGCTCGAGGTGAGCGGTTCGCAGGCTATCCGGCTTTCCTATCGGGTGGAACGGGTATCCGAGACAGAGCAGTCCGGCAATCTTTCCCGCACCGCGCAGATCATCCGCAATCATGCTTGCGACGCGGCCGCCCATGGATTTCCCGGCGATTACCACTGTTCCTCGAAGACCGATTTCGTGGATTACGGCTTCGAATTCTCGGTTCAAGAGTTCTGCGCGAGGTGGTGGCGACCGTTTTCCGGAAGATCGCCGTTCCGACATGTAATCAAACTCGAATCGGATGACGCGCAGACCTTTCTCGGAAAATGCCGCGGCCACCGTTTCCATCCAGGTCGTATCCATCGCGCCACCCGCTCCGTGAGCAAGAACAATCGTGATCTCGGCGTCTTCCGGACCGGTGACGAGGAAGTGGTGAGGCATTCGAATTTCTCCTGGTTGTCTTGGCTCCGCCGGCGTCATGCTGCAGCACTATTGCCCCGGAGCTTGGCTGGAAAGAGACAAGCGTCCTTCAGCGTTCGGTTCCCTGACAGTAGCGCACCAGCAGGCCGGATCAGCGAGTGCAGATCCGGCCAATATGATGTCCATATCGGGAGAAACGGCTGCAGACCGCCTATCGGCGGCCATGGATGTTTCAAGTCGTTAACTGGCGAGGCCGGACGGCGAGCAGGCGCAGCGCATTCATGGTCACCAGTACGGTTGCGCCGGTGTCGGCGAGGATCGCCGGCCAAAGTCCCGTCACGCCGATGATCGTCGTCACCAGAAACACGCCCTTCAGACCGAGCGCGATGCTGATGTTCTGGCCGATGTTGCTCATTGTCCGCTTGGAGAGCTCGATCATCTCGATGACATCTCCGACGCGGCCGTGCAGCACGGCGGCATCCGCCGTTTCCAGCGCGACATCGGTACCGCCGCCCATGGCAATGCCGACATCGGCGGCGGCCAGGGCCGGCGCGTCATTGATG
>JBCNPI010000435.1:0-4413 GCA_039593415.1 Rhizobium sp.
ACCACAGCCGAGAATCCGTCCTGCGCGACACGGAAACGATAGGCATGATCGCGCGCAACAAAAACATTGCCGTCTAGAATGCTCTTTTCGCATTGTTCCGGGGATGCGACACCCAAAGGCTCGATGTAGGTTTTATCGGCAAAGAAGACACAGGCATTCTCGGTGCCAAAGGGATGACGCGCGTCCGGCGCCACCGTAAAACCGAGCTTGCCCAGCCGTTCGCGCGCCAAAGCGAGGTTGACTGTCGGCAGCACGAGATGATCCAGCGGATGCGGGGACGAAATCATGGTTCCTCCTGTTCGCCTTCGGCAGCAGATTTGCGCCCATCCCTCGCGCAATTCAAGATGGAAGCGCGAAACGCCCGAAGCGGACGGGATGGAGAGAGCGAAGTCTCGCAAACGTGATGACTGATTCTGCCCTTTGGCCAGCTTGTGCGATGCCGCACGGCACCGATCCACATCTTCGGCATATCGGTCAGGTCACAAAAACCTGCGGATCGACAAAACGGCATTTCTCATATTTTTCGATAGGTTAGCGCGGATATAACGCTTTGATGCTCTCAGCCTGCCCAAGCGCAAGTCGCCATTATTTAACCGGCCCAACAAGGCTTTACCGAAATTTAAGTACTTGCAGAACACATATGGAACATATAGTGTCCGTTCTGGATTTGTTTCACCGCTTTTCTTGATTCTGGGGTTCCAAGACGATGTTGACGCGCAAGCAGCAGGAACTGCTCCTCTTCATTCACGAACGGATGAAGGAGTCCGGTGTCCCGCCATCTTTCGACGAGATGAAGGACGCTCTGGATCTTGCATCCAAATCCGGCATTCATCGTCTGATTACGGCGCTGGAGGAGCGAGGCTTCATCCGCCGGCTGCCGAACCGTGCGAGAGCGCTCGAAGTCATCAAGCTGCCGGACGCGTATAATCCCAGCCTACAGCCGCGCCGCGGCTTTTCGCCGAGCGTCATCGAAGGAAGCCTGGGCAAGCCGCAACCCGCTGCCCCGCCGGCTTCGCCGAAGGTGGCAAACGATGATCGCAACGGTTCGGCATCCGTGCCGGTCATGGGCCGCATCGCCGCCGGCGTTCCGATTTCCGCTATTCAGAACAATACGCACGATATTACCGTCCCTGCCGATATGCTCGGCTCCGGCGAGCACTATGCACTTGAGGTCCGGGGAGATTCGATGATCGACGCCGGAATTTTCGATGGCGATACGGTCATCATCCGCAATTCGACGACGGCCAATCCGGGCGATATCGTCGTCGCGCTCGTTGACGACGAAGAAGCGACGCTGAAGCGTTTCCGCCGCAAGGGTGCTTCGATCGCGCTGGAAGCAGCCAACCCGGCTTATGAGACCCGCATATTCGGGCCGGACCGCGTCAAGGTTCAAGGCAAGCTCGTTGGCCTTATTCGTCGCTATCATTGACCGGGGATGCCGATGCGGCCGGCGTGTCAAATTTGCCCGTGCGCCAGTCATAGGTCCGATGTCGCGTCCACGGTCGTTGCGGATTTTCGAATGCGGCGGAAATAATGGGCTTGTCGGTACCGAGCATCATTTCCAGAGACCCCGTTCGCCGCAGAGTCGCGCCCGTTATGAGCATGGTGCCGGAGCGGCAGTGGTTCAGTCGCAGTCTGATCGGCGTCACGACGATGTTTGCGGTGTCGCAGGCCGGTGGAAGATAGGCCGCATTTTCTACCGTGACCAGTATGGCGCCGTTTTCGAGCATGGCCACGCACCATGCGCCTTTCTGGCAGGCGAAGCTTCCCTGCATCGTTCGGTCGAGCGCGCCTTCCATGGCCTTGCGGACCGCGATCTGCTCCTCGCTGCTTAATCGCTTGCGGCGATCTTTCTTGCCGATCTGCGGAAGCTGGCTGTCGACCGGAAGCATGGTTGGCGGCTGATGTTCTCTCGTAGCCAAGGCCTTTTGCCATTGTTCGAAAATGAAGGCCTGCGGCCTCTCTCGATTGGTCGCGAGTATTTCATCCTGCCGCAGCGCAACCAGAATGCCATCTTCGGAAATCATCAGATCCGGCTTAGGCACGCCCGAGCCGAACGCTGCCACACCTATCGACGAGAGCAGCAATAGCAGGCCCATATGCCGAAGCCGTGTTCGCAATATACTCATGATCAGAAAGCCGACAATGAATGTCGGCATCAGCCAGGCGGGTTGGCGGCCGAAGGTAATGTCGCCGCCCCAGCCTGCCACGGTTTTCGCGATTACGATAACGAGCTCCAGTCCCTCTCCGGTGACCTTCCAGAAAGGTCCGTCGAGACCCAGCGGCATAAGCAGCATCGCTGCCATGCCAAATGGCATGACGATGAAGGAGACGACGGGCATGGCCGCAAGATTGGCGGCAAGGCCGTATGTCGCCAACCGGTGAAAATGTTCGATCGAGAAAATGGCCGTCGAGGCACCGCCTATGAACGAGGTCGACATCACGCCTCCGAAGAAGCGCGTGACGAATAATAGCGGACTTAACAGACGGATCCGCGACAAGACGCTTTCACGATGCCGCCGCCGCTTCCATAGCGAATAGCCCGATACCAGTGCTAGGGTCGCGGCATAGGACATCTGGAAGCTCGGGCCGAGCACCTGGGATGGCGATAGAACTAGAATAACGATGGCCGATAGCGCGACATTGCGCAGACTGAGCGATGGCCGATCGAAGAGTACGGCCACCAGCATGATCGCCATCATGATGAAAGCGCGTTCGGCGGATACGCCAAAGCCGGAAATCAGGTAATAGGCCGTTACCGTTAGAAGAGCGCCGAAGGCCGCGAACTTCTTGGTCGGCCAAGCCTGCACGATGCCCGGAAACAGGCTGAACAAGTAGCGCAGGCCGACATAGAAAATGCCGGCCGACAGCGCCATGTTCAGGCCCGAAATCGCTATGATGTGGGTCAGGCCGGCAATTCTCAGCGCCTCGGTCGTTTCCTTGGATATCGCCCGTCTCTCATCGGTGACAAGCGCTGCGGCAAAGGCGCCGGTATCTCCCGGCAATGTTTGCCTTATCCTGTCGCCTATGTTGTTGCGCAACCCGGCAAGCCAGATATCGGCCTTGTCGATCAGTGAGCCTGCAGCATTGTCCCCGGTCGGAGACAGCAATTTCGGCGTGCCATAGGCAAAGCCGTTCGCGCCGATACCGTTGAAATAGGAACTGAAGGCGAAATCGTTAAGGCCGGGCAAGGCGGGTCCGGCCGGAGGCGTCAGGCGCGCCCTGCCCTGGATTCGATCGCCGAGTTCAAACGGCTCGTCCTGTTTGCGCACGTAGATCGTCACTCGCTCCGGCGCGCGGCGAATGGTAGGCTTTTCCGTTGCCTCGACACGAATGACATAGCGCCAGCGGCCATTGTCATAGGACTCCCGCCGCTCGACTTGACCGGTAACGGTCGTCGTCACGGCCGAATCGAGCATGACTGTCGAGGCCCGCCAGCTCTCCCATTGCGCCAACGTCATTCCCAAACAAAGGAGCATGCCGGCGAAAAGCATGTGACGAAAAAGCTTGCCCGCCTCCCGCTGGAGCCCAAAGGCAGCGGCGAAAATCAGCAACCCCGCCAGAACGCCCTGGGGCGGCGGATCGCTGCCGGCTTCAAACCAGAATATTGCACCGAGGCCCATGTAGATGGGCGCAAGCAGGATGGCGCGGCCATAGGCTGCCTCTTCCTCGATCAGCTTCAATATGGCGAGCTGAAGACGATGCGAGACAAGAAGCAGGCGCGAGGTCAGTGGCGCCTGATTTTGCGTTCGTTCCGATTGTCGCGCCCTGGTACGGAAAGCGATCGCGGCAATGGCAGGGCGAGGCTGCGAAGGCACAGCAACGTCCGGGCCATCCTCCCGCTTTTCGGATGCCTCCAAATTAGGCACTCACTGCCGCCCCCAACGCAAAACCACAGCTTTCGCGCGATTTTTGCCGTCACCGTACAGTGATTTCAACCGAAATCGGCATGACCGAACTGAATTGGGCCGATTTTCCGGCGCATCATGATGCCCAGCGCTACCGCAGTGCCCAAAAGTTGATACCGCAATGCACAATTCGGCATTAGGATAACTTGGCATTAGGCTCTGGATCATATAGCTAGTCGGTAGTCGCTTAACCTTTTGGCGCTTTTTATGGCGTCAATCCCGCCAAATCTTGGAGGATCAGCATGACGGAACAAAGCGCGAAACTAACTTGGGGTGAAAAGACGGTAGACCTGCCGGTCAAGACCGGAACCATCGGCCCGAGTGTCATTGATATTGGTGCCCTTTATAAGAACACCTCCACTTTCACTTACGATCCTGGTTTCACCTCGACCGCATCGTGCGAGTCCAGCATCACCTATATTGATGGCGACGAAGGCGTTCTGCTGCATCGCGGCTATCCGATCGATCAGCTGGCCGAACACGGCGATTTCCTCGAAGTATGCTA
>JBCNPI010000436.1:0-4403 GCA_039593415.1 Rhizobium sp.
CGGCACCACCACTGGGTCGTTGGCCACGTATTCGGCTAAGGCCGCGCGGTCGAATTCCGCTCTCATGCTCGACCATGTAATCAGGAAAACGAGCCCGGCAAAAATCACCGAAAGAACCAACCAAAACCTGAAGAGACCACGCTTGATGTTCATAAAAAATCCCCCGCTGGTAGCGCTGATTAAGCACACCGTAGCGAGGTATCGATAGCGCGCTGCACCAGCGTTGGCGATCTAATTTTCTGTCCAGAAGGTAACGCCGCACCACAGATTGTCACCCCATGTCCCAGGTACAAAATGTTACCTATGTGTCCGGGTCGGACAATTGAGAAAATGGCGCACCCGACAGGATTCGAACCTGTGACCTTTGGAATCGGAATCCAACACTCTATCCAGCTGAGCTACGGGTGCATGCCGTGGCGGTTTGAATCGCCTGTCCGATGGCTGGTTCTTAGCCCAGGAAAGGCTTGGCTTCAATGCGGAAAATTCAGGAAAGCGTGAGATCGGACGTTTTGTTGCGATAAGGCCGCGGGCTTTGAGCACGCGGCCTTGGTGTCATCGGCCGTTCCGGCTCATTCCTTCATCGCGCCGGGGCCTGGGATGGCTTTGGGCGGAACCTTGCCGAGGATGATCATGCCGAGGACTTCGTCCTTGGTGACATCTTCGGTGCGGGCGTGGCCGACGACCTGGCCGTTCTTCATGACCGAGACGCGGTCGGCGAGGTCGAAGACGTCGTGGATGTCGTGGCTGATGAGGAAGATGCCGATGCCTTCCTTCTTCAGCTGCTTGATGAGTTCGCCGACCTGCGCCGTCTCCTGGGGGCCGAGTGCCGCGGTCGGCTCGTCCATGATCAGGATGCGGGCGTTAAAGAGGATGGCGCGGGCGATCGCCACAGACTGACGCTGGCCGCCGGAAAGGGCCTTCACCGGCTCCTTGAAGCGCTTGAAGTTGGGGTTGAGGCGCCCCATGACTTCGCGTGCTTTCGCTTCCATCGCGACATCGTCGAGCGTGCCCCAGCGGGTCTGCAGCTCGCGGCCGAGATAGAGGTTGGCGGCGGCGTCGACATTGTCAGCGACGGCGAGCGTCTGGTAGATCGTCTCGATGCCGTATTTCTTGGCGTCGCGCGGGGTGCGGATATCGGCGGGCTCGCCATTGATCAGTATATCGCCGCTGTCGCGCTTGTAGGCGCCGGAGAGGATCTTGATCAGCGTCGATTTGCCCGCCCCGTTATGGCCGAGGAGGGCGACGACCTCGCCGGGGTAAAGGTCCACCGAGGCGTTGTCGACCGCGTGGATGCCGCCGAAGGAGATGGAAATGTTCTTCATTTCCACAAGCGGAGTGGTTTGATCCGTCATGGTTCAGAATTCCTTTTACTTGGCGCGCGAGCGGTAGACGATGTCGAGCCAGACGGCGATGACGAGCACGACGCCGACGACGACGTTCTGGATCGGCGTATCGACGTTGGCGAGTCCCATGCCCGATTGCAGCGACTGCATGACCAGGGCGCCGAGCATGGCGCCGGCGATCGTGCCGCTGCCGCCCGCAAGCGACGTGCCGCCGATGACGGCCGCGGCGATGGTGAAGAGTTCGTAGGTTGTGCCCTGCGAATTGGCGGCCGCGTTGAGGCGGGCCGTCGAGATAGCCGCAGCGACGGCTGCAAGCAGGCCCATCAGCGCGAAGATGCGCACCGTCACCCAGCGGGTCTTGATGCCGGCGAGTTCGGCTGCCTCCGGATTGCCGCCGATTGCGAAGACATAGCGGCCGAAGCGCAGGCGGGTGGCGATGAAGGTCATGATGATACCGATGCCGACGGCGATCAGCACGGGCACGGCGATACCGTAGGGGATATCGAGCCCGGTTTCCGGCCAGGGTATGTTGTGCTCGGTCGCGTATTTCTTGGCGATGCCGACCGGCCAGTAGTAGATGTTGAAGACGTAGATCGTGACAAGCACGAGGGCCGAGCCGAGAATGGCCAGGAAATATTCGGCCCAAAGCGGCCGGCGCGGAAAGTTGAAGCGCTTGCGCTGATGGCGTCCGCCGATAATGCCGAGAACGATGAACACGCAGGCGAGTACGCCGAGGATCCAGCTCCATGTCGCACCGATCGACCCTTCGGCGCCGCCGCCCATGATGCGGAAGGTCGCGTCGAGCGGAGCGACCGTCTGGCCGCTGGTGACATACCAGGCAAGACCGCGCCAGGCGAGAAGGCCGCCAAGGGTGACGATGAAGGAGGGGACATTCAGGAAAGCGATGATGGCGCCCTGGAAGGTGCCGAGCAGCGTGCCGATGGCGAGGCCGCAGATCAGCGTGATGACCCAGGTCCAGGAACTGTCGAAGCCGAGATAGGCCGGCAGGTATTTTGCCTGGATGACGCCCATGATCATGGCGATGAAGCCGAGCAGGGAACCGACGGAGAGGTCGATGTTGCGGGTGACGATGACCAGCACCATGCCCGTCGCCAGAACGGCGATCTCGCAGGTCTGGACGGAAAGGTTCCAGAGGTTTCGGGGCGTCAGAAAGAGGCCGCCGGTATAGACGTCAAAGCCGATCCAGATGATCAACAGCGCGCCGATCATGCCAAGCAGACGAGTATCGATTTCGGTCGCGCGCAGGAAGCGTGTAAACGCACCTTCCTCTGCCTTGCGCGGGCCGCTCGATGTTGTGGAATGTGTCATGTCGGCCATCGCTTTGCCGTTCTCCCACTTTGTTGGGCGCAGGCCCGCGAATGTCTTTCGTTGATCGCCGGGCAGTATCCGCGCTGGTCACAATAGACGTCATCGCTCGCCCTTCCGGGTCTTCCCGGTTCTACGACCGCCATCCGGCAGGCCGGTCGGATATGCGATGACGCAACACATGCGGGAAGGCTTGCGTCTCCATTCTGGGCGGAGTTGCGAGCCTCTATCCGCACTCGACGCCGCAACGGAGGCCCCTTGCGGCGTCGGCATTATCTTCGGGTCAAGCCTGGCGCTTACTTGCAGGCAGCGACGCTGCCGGCCTTGACGCCCTGGCAGGCTTCAGCCTTGGTGATCCAGCCTGCGTCGATGACGACGTTCAGGTTATCCTTAGTGATCGGGATCGGGGTCAGGAAGACCGATTTCATCGGAACGTGCTTCGGGCCGCCGTTGAAGGTCTGAACGCCGGAGATCTGATCCATCGTCTTGCCCTTGGCGAGATCGAGGGCGATTTCAGCGGCGCGCTTGCCGAGTTCACGCGAGTCCTTCCAGACCGAAACGGTCTGTGTGCCGAGCGCGATGCGGTTGAGCGCTGCCTTGTCGGCGTCCTGGCCGGAAACCGGTACGGAGCCGGCGAGACCCTGTGCGTCGAGAGCCGCAACCGCGCCGCCGGCGGTGCCGTCGTTCGAGGCGACGACGGCGTCAACCTTGTTGTTGTTGGCGGTCAGGAACTGCTCCATGTTGCGCTGCGCGTTCTGCGGCAGCCAGCCGTCCGTATAGGCTTCGCCGACGTTCTTGATCTTGCCGGCGTCGATGGAGGGCTTCAGCACTTCCATCTGGCCGGAGAAGAGGAAGTCGGCGTTCGGGTCGGACGAGGAGCCCTTGATGAAGACGTAGTTGCCAGCCGGCTTCGCCTTCAGGACTTCGCGAGCCTGCATGCGGCCCACTTCCTTGTTGTCGAAGGTGATGTAGAACGCAGCCGGATTTTCGATCAGGCGGTCGTAACCGACAACCGGAATGCCTTCGTCGGCGGCCTTTTCGACGGCCGGGCCGATGGCGTCGGAATCCTGCGCGAGAATGATGAGAGCATTGGCACCCTGGGAAATCAGGGATTCAACGTCGGTCAGCTGCTTGGAAGCAGACGACTGGGCGTCAGCGGAAATATACTTGGCGCCGGCTGCGGCCAGGGCCTTCTTGATGGCTGCCTCATCCGTCTTCCAGCGTTCTTCCTGGAAGTTCGACCAGGAAACGCCGACGACGAGATCCTTGGCGAAGGCAGCCGTCTGCATGGTCAAAACGATGGCCGCGCCCGCAGCCAGCTTGATGAAAGCTTTCATATGATCCTCCCGAGTGAATGCGACCGCACGTATCCTGAACTCCCGTCGGCCGCCGCGAAATGCTGACAAGAAAAAGCTTTGGATTTTTTTCTCGACAGTCGAGAAATTTAGTGTCAGAGATTTTTTCAGCTGTCAACACCCGCATTGCCGGGTTTGATCGGTCATCCGAAACGGGCTATCGGGGACTGCGGAGAGGGAGGCTGAATGAGCAGGGAGTTTGCCGATGCTGGCCAAATCGAGCACCGAATTGGTCCGTCAAAAGAACAGCGCCTTGGTCTTGTCGGCGCTGCGCCGGCACGGCCCGCTCGCGCATACCGAGCTTTCTGATTTCACAAAGCTCTCCTCCGCGACCGTATCGGTCATCACGGCGGATCTGGAGCGGGCGCAGATCATCGAA
>JBCNPI010000437.1:0-4400 GCA_039593415.1 Rhizobium sp.
GACCTGGCGCTGGAGCCATGCGCGCCACCACACCGATACCGTCATCGTCGGCCGCGACCCGGAGATCGCCGTCATGCGGCCGCCGGACCTCTTCCGCCTCGTCCTGAATTTCTTCGGCATTCTCGATGCCTGGCACGCGATCGTCGACATGCTGCGCAATGCCTGCGGCCTCATCAGCACAGCGGAAAAAACCTTCATCCCCGAAATGGAGCAACCCAAGGCCATCCGCATCGCCCGCATCTGGCTTGCCATCTATATCGTGACCGTTGCAGCGGCGATCGCCATGGGCTCCATCCTGCCGCTGATGCTGATCGGGCTTCCACGGCTCTATGGCGCCTGGCACCACGTCCTGACCGGCCTGCTGCAGCATGGCGGCCTTGCCGACAATGTCATCGACCACCGGCTGAACAGCCGCACCGTGATGATGAACCCGATCAGCCGCTTCATCTATTGGAACATGAACTACCATGTCGAGCATCATATGTTCCCGATGGTGCCCTACCACGCACTGCCGAAGCTGCATGCGATGATCAAGCACGATCTGCCGGCGCCGAACCCATCCATGTGGTCCGGCTATCGCGAGATGATCCCGGCATTCCTGCGGCAATTGCGCAATGAAGACTATTTCCTGAAGCGCCAGCTGCCGCCGACGGCACGGCCCTATCGTGAGGAATTTCACGGCGAGCTGCCGGCAGCAGCCGCACAATAAAACCGGACATAAAAAGGGAGGAAACCATGAGCAACTGGCTTGAGGTCTGCGCTGCAGACGCAATTGACGAAGAGGATGTCATCCGCTTCGACCATGACGGGCGGACCTTCGCAGTCTATCGCAGCCCAGAGGACGATTACTTTGCCACCGACGGATTGTGCACACACGAGAAGATCCATCTCGCCGACGGCCTTGTCATGGACAACATCATCGAATGTCCCAAGCATAACGGCCGCTTCGACTATCGCACCGGCGAAGCCAAGGGCGCCCCGGTCTGTGTCAATCTGCAGACCTATCCGGTCAAGGTCGAGAACGGCACCGTCTTTATCGAGCTGTGAGGAGGCAATCGTGGCTCATTTCGTCATTGTCGGGGCGGGAGAATGCGGTGCCCGCGCCGCATTCGCGCTTCGGGAAAAGGGATTTGAGGGCAACATCACCCTGATCGGCGCGGAGCCGCTGGCCCCATACGAACGGCCGCCGCTTTCGAAGAGCGGATCGGGCGAGGCGCCGGAACCGAAATTCGTCGCCTCCTTGGAGCGCTATCAGGAGCAATCGATCGAACTGAGGCTCGATACGACGGTGACGGCGATTGATCCCGCCGCGAAGACGGTCAGCCTTGGGGAGGGACAGATGCTCGGTTATGACAAGCTTCTTCTCTCGACCGGAGCTTCGGCACGCAACTTTCCCGGTGCTAACGGCGCATCCCATCGTATCCGCGTGCTGCGCACCCATGCCGATGCGATGGCTTTACATGCCGCCCTTCACCCGGGACGGCACGTCGCCGTCATCGGCGGCGGCTTCATCGGTCTTGAGCTGGCGGCGACGGCGCGCATGCGCGGGGTCGACGTCACCGTCATCGAAGGTCTGCAGCGCGTGTTGAAGCGCGGCGTGCCGGAAGCGATCGCCGAAGCGATCACGGAACGCCATCGCCGGGAAGGTGCTGATATCCGCTGCGGGCAGGTCATCGAAACGGTGCAGGAAGAGGCTGACGAGGTGGTCGTTTGCCTGGCGGGCGGCGAAGTGATCTCTGCCGATCTGCTGCTCGTCGGCATCGGCGCCCTGCCGAACGTCACACTTGCCGCCCAGGCGGGGCTTGCGATCGACAATGGTATCGCCGTCAACGAGCGATTGGAAACCTCCATTGCCGATATCTATGCGGCGGGCGATTGCTGCTCCTTTCCGCTGGCACTGTATGATGGAAGACGCGTTCGCCTCGAATCCTGGCGCAATGCGCAGGAACAGGCAAATCTGGCAGCCGCCAACATGCTGGGAGAAGGTGCGGAAATATCCGCCGTCCCCTGGTTCTGGTCCGACCAATATGACCTGACGCTGCAGATCGCCGGCCTGGCGGATGGAGCGACAATCCATGTGCGGCGCGACCTTGATGACAGGGCCTTCATCCTGTTCCATTTGGCCACGGACGGGCGGCTGCTCGCTGCCAGCGGTATCGGACGCGGCAATGCCGTCGCGCGCGATATCCGCCTCGCCGAAATGCTGATTGCCGCACGCGCGCATCCGGATCATGCCGCTCTGGCGGCAAGCGGCGTCAAACTGAAGTCGCTGCTTGCGGCATAAGATCGCCTCGAGTCGAATGATTTTAGGTCTGTCCGACGTAGAATCTGAATCCGCTCTGGAAACCAAAAATAGAGCATGATGTCGGCCGAAAACCGATGACACTTTTCGGCATCATGCTCCAAGACCTTGACGAAGCCTCTCGAACCATAAATGTCTTCCTGTAACCGCAAACGGGGGAAGTAATGAAGATACTCGGCATTTCAGGCAGCCTGCGTAAAGGCTCTTTCAACACGGCTCTGCTCAACGCCGCCGTCGAGCTGGCTCCAAGCGGCGTCGAGCTGATCGCCCGTACCATCCATGGCGTACCGCTTTACGACGCCGATCTCGAGGCTGCGGACGGCATTCCGGAAAAAGTCCGCGAACTCAAGGACCTGGCTATCGCGGCCGACGGTCTGATCCTGTTTACGCCGGAATACAACAACTCGCTCCCTGGCGTGTTCAAGAACGCCGTCGACTGGATGAGCCGTCCCTCGACCGACATCGCCCAGGTCTTCGGCGGAAAGCCGATCGCCGTTCTTGGCGCCTCACCCGGCAATTTCGGTACCATCCTCAGCCAGAACGCCTGGCTGACGGTGCTGCGCACGCTCGGCGCGGAAGCATGGTTCGGCGGCCGGCTGATGGTGTCGCGCGCCGGCAGCGTCTTCGACGCGGACGGTGCAATCCTTGATGAGAAAGTGAAGCACAATCTTGCGGCTTTCATCGAAGGTTTCAGCACATTCGTTGCGGATCGAAAAAAGGGCTGATGCCTGGCTTTCCGGGCGAACCGGAAGGCAAGCATGAAGCCTATGATCGAAACGGCGAATAGCCTAATGTGATACGGCGCCGGGTCTCGGCGCCCCTGAGCCCCCGCACATCTTCTTCCTTCGAAAATCATGAAATCCAATAGTACCGGTTACCTCTTCACCCTGTTGGCAATCAGCATATTCGCCATACAGGACGGCATTTCCAAGCATCTCGTCAGCGCCTATCCGCCGCTTCTGGTCGCGATGATCCGCTATTGGGCCTTCATGCTCTTTGCGATCGCTATGGCCTCGCGCGCGCCGGGCGGTTTGCGGCGCAACGTGAGAACCAGGCATCCCCTCCTGCAGATAGCGCGCGGCCTGCTGCTTGCCGCGCAGATCGTCGTCGCCATATCGTCCTTCGTCATCGTCGGCCTTGCCCATTCGCAGGCGATCTTTTCCTCCGGTCCACTGATGGTGGCCTTGCTGTCCATACCGATTCTCGGCGAGAAGGTCGGCTGGCGGAGGTGGCTGGCGATCTGCTTCGGCTTCGTCGGCGTGCTGTTGATCCTAAAGCCGGAAAGCGGCGTCTTCGATGCGCGCTTCCTGGTGCCGCTTTTCGGTGCGCTGTTATTTTCGCTCTATGTCGTCCTCACGCGCTATGTCAGCCGCGAGGACGGCGCCATGACCAGTTTTTTCTATACGGGTGTCGTCGGGTCGGTCGCCATGAGCTGCATCGGCCCGTTCTTCTGGATGACGCTGGCGCCGCATGACTTGATCTTCATGGGCATCCTCTGCCTGACGGGCGTCTCAAGCCATTATTTCCTCATCCGCGCCTACGACATGCTCGATGCGGTGGTGATCCAGCCCTTGACCTATCTGCAGCTTGTCTTCTCCGCCATTATCGGCGTCACCATATTCGGCGAAAAACTGAGCGCGCCCATGATTGTGGGCGCGCTCATCGTGGTTGCGGCGGGCATATTCACGATCTGGCGCGAACATGCCCTGGCGAGAACACGGCTTAAGGCCGGCAAGATACAGGCGGGCTAAGCGTCCACCTCGGCACGCGGCTGCGCCTCGGTATAGTAGCTCACATACTTCTGCCGGTAACGCTCCGTTCCGCCGAAATCGCTGTAGCGCGGCAGTTCCGACATGTCGGTCTTGTTGAGGATGACGCCGAGAATGCGCGAGTTGATCTGCGGCTCCTGTTCCAGCACATCGCGCACCAGATTGGTGGGAGTCGCGCCCCATTCTGCGACGAGCAGGAAGGCATCGACCTGCGGCGCAAATGCCTTGGCATCAATGACGGGACCGAGCGGCGCAAGGTCGACGATGATGTAGTCGAACATCTTGCGCGCATTTTCCATGAGATGCTGCATGCCCTGCGAGGACAGAAG
>JBCNPI010000438.1:0-4392 GCA_039593415.1 Rhizobium sp.
GATTGCCCGCCGCTCGGCAAGCACATGCGTGACTTCATCGACTGGGTTGCTTCTTATACGCTGTCGCCGCCGGGGCTTGTGGCACGCATGGCACTGAGAGCGCCGGCGGCCTTCGATCCCGAGCCGATGGTCGAAGGCTTGCGCTTCGTCGGCGGCCAGCCGGAGCGGATCACGCCGGCCCGCACCAAGGTGATGGAGATTGCCGCCGACGGGCTTTCCTGGACGCGGCTCGGCCTGGCGCATGCGGCCGGCGTTTCCACCAGCGTTGTCGATGGGCTGATCTCTCAAGGTATTTTCGAGACCATCTTTCTGCCCCCGCCGCCGGTCGTTGCCAAGCCCGATCCGGAGTTCACCGCATCGCGGCTGCAAGGGCCGCAGAAGGACGCAGCCGAGGAGATTTTGGCTGATGTGCGCAAGGGCGAATTCGCGGTTTCGCTGATCGACGGCGTTACTGGCTCCGGCAAGACGGAAGTCTATTTCGAGGCCATCGCCGAGACGCTGAGGCGCGGCAAGCAGGTGCTGATCCTGCTGCCGGAAATCGCGCTGACCGCAAGTTTTCTCGAGCGCTTTCAGGATCGCTTCGGTGCCAAGCCGGCCGAATGGCATTCCGATCTCCCGCCGAAAATGCGGGAAAAGGTCTGGCGCCAGGCCGTCACGGGCGAGGTGCGGGTCGTGGCCGGGGCGCGTTCGGCGCTCTTCCTGCCATTCGAGGATCTTGGTCTGATCATCGTCGATGAAGAGCATGACCCTGCCTACAAGCAGGAGGATCGCGTCTATTACAATGCGCGCGATATGGCCGTGGTGCGCGGCCGCATCGGTGATTTTCCCGTCGTGCTGGTTTCCGCGACCCCTTCGGTCGAAAGCCAGGTCAATGGCCAGAGCGGGCGCTATACGACAATCCATCTGCCGACGCGCTTCGGCGATGCGGCACTTCCGGACCTGCACCTGATCGATATGCGCCGGCATGCGCCGGAGCGCGGCGGCTTCTTGTCGCCGGTCATGATCCGCGCGATCGGCAAGACGGTTGCCAAAGGCGAGCAGGCGCTTCTGTTTCTCAACAGGCGCGGCTATGCGCCGCTGACGCTCTGCCGCGTCTGCGGCCATCGTTTCCAATGCCCGCAATGCTCGAGCTGGCTGGTGGAGCACCGTTTCCGCAACCAGATCCAATGCCACCAATGTGGCTATGCCGAGCGCACGCCGGAGGCCTGCCCCGAATGCGGCACGTTCGATCATCTCGTTGCTTGCGGGCCGGGCGTCGAGCGTATCGCGGAGGAGGTGGAGCGGCATTTCCCGGAGGCGCGGACGATCGTGCTCTCCTCCGACATCATGGGCGGCGTCAAACGGCTGAGGCTGGAGCTCGATGCGATCGCCAAGGGCGAGGCCGATATTGTCATCGGCACGCAGCTCGTCGCCAAGGGGCACAATTTCCCGCTGATGACGCTGGTCGGCATTGTCGATGCGGATCTCGGCCTGGCGAACGGCGATCCGCGCGCTGCCGAACGGACGTTCCAGCTTCTGTCGCAGGTGACGGGCCGCGCCGGGCGAACCGGTCTGAAAAGCCACGGCTTGCTGCAGACCTACCAGCCGCAGCATCCTGTCATGCAGGCGATCGTATCCGGCGATGCCAGCGCCTTTTACGAGCGCGAGATTTCGGAGCGGGAAAAGGCCATATTGCCGCCGTTCGGGCGCCTCGCCTCGATCATCGTTTCGGCCGACAGCAGGCAGGATGCCGAAACCCATGCCCGCGGCATGCGCAATGCCGCGCCGCAGGTTTCGGGCATTTCGATATTGGGTCCGGCTGAAGCGCCGATCGCGCTGGTGCGTGGCCGCCATCGTTTCCGCCTGCTCGTGCACGGCCGGCGCAATTCCGATATGCAGGGATTCCTGCGGGCGATGCTGGCACAATCACCGAAGGAGCGCGGCTCCGTGCAGGTGCAGCTCGACGTCGATCCGCAAAGCTTCTTGTGATTGACGCGCAAGATAGCTTGACTGCGCCTTCCCCTTGCAACCCGGATCATGCCATAAGTCGGCCATCTCAACTGCGTGATTTGCGCGGCAGCTGATTTGGGGACGACCGATGGAGCTTTATTTTCCGACCGAATTCGGCGAGCGGCTTGCCTATTGTTCGGCTGCCATTACGGCACTGATCGGCCTCTTCCTGATGTTTGCGCCGGGTTATACCTACCGCTTCCTCAAACTGCAGGTGAAGGAAGGCCATTCCGAGGCCTATGCCGAAGCCCGCTCCGCCGGCGGCTTCATGGTCGGTTTGGGGCTGGCGGCGATCTTCTTGGCGCAGCCGATGATCTACCTTGCGCTCGGTGCTTCCTTCGGCGTCGCGGCGTTCGGTCGCATCCTATCGCTGATGTCGGATCGTGGCAGCATATTCTTGAGTCTTCTCCTTCTGGTTGTGCAGACTGTACTGGCTGCGCTACCTCTTCTTTACGGGCTTGGCTATATTTGAACCGAAAATGCCTCCGGTGGGGCCTTTTTGGCCTGCGCTATCCCCATGCTTTTCGAAATTTGCCATCATAAATTCGCCCGAATGGCGTATTCGGCGAATACGCGTGTTGCGAGTCTCAATATCCTATGTTAGACGAACCCCGAATTTCGGATGAGGCAGGAGCGCGCTCCTGCTGATTTCTGGGGGAAATCAAAACGAATTCAAGGACATATCGCTTCCGCCACCCGGAAGTCTGGTTCTTGGGTTGAAATCAGGGAATTTTGTGCCCGTGGCAGACACATCCCAGCATGTTTCTGGCGTTGCAGAACGATATGCCTCGTCGCTGTTCGAATTGGCCCTTGAAGAGGGTGTCGTGCCGGCAGTGACCGCCGATCTCGATCGGTTTCAAGCCATGCTCGACGAAAGCGAAGATCTGAAGCGCTTCGTTCTCAGCCCCGTCTTTTCGGCTGAAGAGCAGGTTGGTGCGATTGAAGCGCTCGCAAAGAAGGCCGGCTTCGGCGCTTACGTCACCAATTTTCTGAAGCTTGTGGCCAGCAACCGGCGCCTTTTTGCGCTGCCGGGCATGATCAAGGCTTTCCGCATCATCGCCGCCCAGCATCGCGGCGAGATTTCCGCCGAGGTCACCTCGGCTCATGCGCTCACCCCGGCGCAGGAAGATGAATTGAAGGCGGCGCTGAAGGGCGTCACCGGCAAGGACGTGGCGATTGCCGTCACCGTCGATCCGTCGATCCTCGGCGGCCTGATCGTCAAGGTCGGTTCGCGTCAGATCGATACGTCCCTTCGCACCAAACTCTCCACCCTTAAGCTTGCATTGAAAGAGGTCGGCTGATGGATATCCGCGCCGCGGAAATTTCCGCAATTCTGAAAGATCAGATCAAAAACTTCGGCAAGGAAGCTGAAGTCTCCGAAGTCGGCCAGGTTCTCTCCGTCGGTGACGGTATCGCCCGCGTCTACGGTCTGGACAATGTTCAGGCCGGCGAAATGGTCGAATTCCCCGGCGGTATCCGCGGCATGGCCCTGAACCTCGAAGCCGACAACGTCGGTGTGGTTATCTTCGGCTCCGACCGCGACATCAAGGAAGGCGATACCGTCAAGCGCACCGGCGCGATCGTTGACGTTCCGGTCGGTCCGGAACTGCTCGGCCGCGTTGTCGACGCGCTTGGCAATCCGATCGACGGCAAGGGTCCGATCAATGCGACCCGCCGTTCGCGCGTCGACGTCAAGGCTCCGGGCATCATTCCGCGCAAGTCGGTTCATGAGCCGATGTCGACCGGCCTGAAGGCCATCGACGCCCTGATCCCGGTTGGCCGCGGCCAGCGCGAGCTCGTCATCGGCGACCGCCAGACCGGCAAGACCGCCATCATCCTCGACACGATCCTGAACCAGAAGTCCATTCAGGATAACGGTCCGGACAGCGAAAAGCTCTTCTGCGTCTACGTCGCCGTCGGCCAGAAGCGCTCGACCGTTGCCCAGTTCGTCAAGGTTCTCGAAGAGCGCGGCGCTCTGAAGTACTCGATCATCGTTGCGGCAACCGCTTCCGATCCGGCTCCGATGCAGTTCCTGGCTCCGTTTGCCGGCTGCGCCATGGGCGAATACTTCCGTGACAACGCCCAGCACGCGCTGATCGGCTATGACGACCTCTCCAAGCAGGCCGTCGCCTATCGCCAGATGTCGCTGCTGCTGCGCCGTCCGCCGGGCCGCGAAGCCTATCCGGGCGACGTTTTCTACCTGCACTCGCGCCTCCTCGAGCGCGCTGCAAAGATGAACGACGAGAAGGGCGCTGGTTCGCTCACCGCTCTCCCGGTCATCGAAACGCAGGGTAACGACGTTTCGGCCTTCATTCCGACCAATGTGATCTCGATCACCGACGGCCAGATCTTCCTCGAAACCGACCTGTTCTATCAGGGTATCCGTCCGGCCGTTAACGTCGG
>JBCNPI010000439.1:0-4358 GCA_039593415.1 Rhizobium sp.
GAGACGCGGCGACGATGTTGGTGTTGATGCCGGCGCCGAAGAGCTTGCCGCCCGGATAGGAGATCTCGACATAGGAGATCGCCGCGGCATTGGAGCCGTGCTGGAGCGAATGCTCGGAATAGTCCTCGACCGTCATCGGAACGCCGAGATAGATCGAAAGCGCATTGATGAAGCCGTCGATTGGGCCGTTACCCCTGCCCTCGATGCGCTTTACCTCGCCCTTGTCGGTAATCTCGGCCGCGACGATGCGCTGCCCCCTGTGCTCGGGATCGGCAAAGGTGTGATGATCGACGAAGCGGAGCCGCGCGCCGGGCTGCGTCACGTAACGCTCGATGAAATGATCGTAGATGCGCTTGGACGGCAATTCCTTGCCTTCCTGGTCGGTAATACGCTGAATCTCCTCGCGATATTCCACCTGGAGATTGCGTGGCAGGTTCAGGCCGTAATCCTGCTGCAGGATATAGGCGATGCCGCCCTTGCCCGACTGCGAGTTGATGCGGATGATCGCCTCATAGGTGCGGCCGACATCCTGCGGGTCGATCGGCAGATAAGGCACTTCCCAGATCGGATCGTTGGCGACCTTCGCGGCCTTCATGCCCTTGTTGATCGCATCCTGATGCGAGCCGGAAAAGGCCGTATAGACCAGCTCGCCGACGTAGGGGTGGCGCTCCCCGATCGCCATCTGGTTGGAATATTCGAAGACTTCCTTCATCCGCTCGATGTTGGAGCAATCGAGTTCCGGATCAACCCCTTGCGTGAACATGTTCAGCGCCATGGTGACGACATCGACGTTGCCCGTGCGCTCGCCATTGCCGAACAAAGTGCCTTCGACCCGGTCAGCGCCCGCCATCAGCGCCAGTTCGGCAGCAGCGATGCCGGTGCCGCGGTCATTGTGCGGATGCAGCGAGATGATCAGGTTTTCGCGATTGTCGAGATTCCGGCACATCCATTCGATCTGGTCGGCATAGATGTTCGGGGTCGCCATTTCGACGGTCGACGGCAGGTTGATGATCAGCTTGTTGTCCGGCGTCGGCTTTACGATGTCGATGACGGCGTTGCAGATCTCCAGCGCCACCTCCAGCTCGGTGCCGGTGAAGCTTTCCGGCGAATATTCGAAACGGTAGCCGCCGCCAGCCTTGGCCGCCATATCGGTGATCATCTTGGCCGCATCGACGGCGATCTGCTTAATGCCCCGCACATCCTTGGCAAACACCACGCGGCGCTGCAATTCGCTGGTGGAATTGTAGAAATGCACGATCGGCTTGTTGGCGCCTTCGAGAGCCTCGAAGGTGCGGGTGATCAATTCCGGACGGCACTGGACGAGAACCTGCAGCGATACGTCGGCAGGCACATTGCCCTGCTCGATACACCAGCGGGCAAAATCGAAGTCGGTCTGGGAAGCCGAAGGGAAGCCGATCTCGATTTCCTTGAAACCCATATCCAGCAGCAGCCGGAACATGCGCGCCTTGCGGTCGTGACCCATCGGATCGACGAGTGCCTGATTGCCGTCGCGCAGATCGACCGAGCACCAGATCGGCGCCTTGGTGATGGTCTTGGATGGCCAGGTCCGGTCTGGAATATTGATCTGCGGATAGGCGCGGTACTTCACCGCAGCTTCCGGCATGCCTTTGGGGGAATGGCTGTTCGCGTCCATGGTCTCGTCTCTTCCTTTCCCGTCATTTTATCCCGCGTCTTAGCCGATCGGATGCGGCTTGGCGATGATAAATGCGGACCCTTTGCGGGTATGCTGTCGATTTTAGGGTAAGTCGCGAGGAGCGATGGCCAGCGGGCTTTTCGGCCGCCGGGCGCTCCTCAAAGGACCCGGCAACCGCGCGTAAGGCCGAGGAGGAGAAGCGAAGTAAGGGCGCGCGTATTGTCACGCAAGGCAACACGCCCGCGTTCGATATGCTCGGAGATCTTTGCGCCAGTCAGCTTCATGGCCGCGCTTATAGCCGCCGGATCGAAAAGAAGCAACCCCTTGCTCACTTCTTCAGCATTTGCACCCCGCGCGACAGCGCCAACATCAGTCCGCCGGCGATCAGCCCCCAGAAGGCGCCGGAGATCCCGCCAAAGGAAACGCCTGATGCCGTCACAAGAAAAGTAATGGCCGCCGCCTCGCGCGATTCCGGTTGCTGGAAGGCATTCAGGGCGGAATTCGACAGCGCACCGACGAGCGCCAGACCGGCAACCGCTTCGATGAGGATCGGCGGCGCGAGGGCAACAAACGCGGTGACGGCGCTCGCCAGCAATCCGAAGACGATATAGCCGACTCCTGCGATGATTGCCGCCCAGTAGCGCCGCTTGGGATCGGCATGTGCATCCTGTCCGGCGCACATGGCAGCGGTGATCGCCGCGAGGTTGACGGCATGGCCGCCGAAGGGAGCGGCGAGAAGCGAGAACACGCCGGTCACGGCAAATAATGGACCCGGCTTGGGGTCATAATGATGCACCTTCAGCACCGCGATGCCGGGGATGTTCTGCGACGCCATCGTTACGATGAACAGCGGCAGTGCGATGGACACGATGCCGGCAAGCGTGAAGACCGGCTTCACGAATTCGACCGTCGGCAGCAGCGAATGTTCGAGCGAGGCAAACGCTCCGTCCGGTATCTTCACGCCGAAGGCCAGCACCAGGGCAAAAGCCGCAAGGGCCGCCGGCACCGCCCAAAGCCGCTTGAACGCGCCGACGACGATCCAGGCGAGGATGATCGGCAGGCCGAAGGCGGGGTTGAAGGCGATCGCTTTCACCGGCGCAAAGCAAAGGCCGAGCAGGACACCGGCGAGCATGGCATTGGCGAGCGGCGCCGGGATCGAGGCCACGGCTCGCCCGAAAGGCCGGAAGAGCCCGGCAATGACGATCAATATGCCGCAGATGAAGAAAGCTCCGACAGCTGCAGGAAAGCCGCCCTCGATCGCCCCGGCGCTCGCCAGCAACGCCGCTCCGGGGGTTGACCAAGCGATGCTGATCGGAAGCCTCGTCGCCATGCTGAGGACGATGGCGCAAAGACCCATCGCCACCGAAAGCGCCGTCAGACCAGAGGCAGCCTGCGCATCGGTTGCACCGACAACCTGCAAACCGTGAAAAACGACGGCAAAGGAGCTGGCGAAACCGACGAAAGCGGTAAGGCATCCCATGAAGAGACTTTGGACGGAGAAATCTTTGAGCATGGCAGCGGAGACTCATGGGAAGAGCAATTGAACCGGCATGGAGCATTACAAGCGTCGGACGTGCAAGGGCAGTTTCGAGCCAAAAGGCGGCGCAATCGTCAAATCGATCGCGGCATGTATCGCCGATGATTCAAATCGTGCACAAATACGCAGATTGACTCTCTTATTTATACACGATATTGCATATTCATGAGCAGTTCACTCCCATTGTCCCGCCGGGATATCATCGAAACACGGCTTGCAGAGGGGCGGCAGATCGTTGCCGCATCGCTCGCAGCCGAGTTCAACGTGTCGGAAGATGCCGTGCGCCGCGATCTGCGTGCGCTTGCGGCAGAGGGCAAATGTCGCCGCGTTTATGGCGGCGCACTCCCCCTGCTGACACCATCGCAGCCGATGGCCGTACGCGTCGGACAGGAATCCGGGCGTAAAAGAGTTCTTGCACAGGCGGCAGTCGCGATGATCGAACCCGGCGAGTTCCTGTTTCTCGACAGCGGCAGCACCAATCTCGAGATGGTGGGATTGCTGCCGAAGAACCTGAAAGCGACCATCGCGACGAATTCCATCGACATAGCGAGCGCGCTCATGAAGCGCGGTGACATTCCGCTCGTCCTGATCGGCGGCGCGGTCGATCCCGTTGTCGGCGGCAGCGTCGATGCTTCCGCGGTCGCTGCCATCGAAGCGATGAATATCGATCGCTGCTTCCTGGGTGTCTGCGCCATTTCGGCAGGAAGCGGCATCAGCGTGTACGAACATGCAGACGCAATCTTCAAACGGACGCTGCTCAAGAGAAGCGCGGCACGTATCGCGTTGGTTACCTCGGAGAAATTTCACGAACGCGCGCCGCACCGCATCGGCAGCGCTGCCGATGTCGATTGGCTTGTCGTCGAGGATGACCTGCCTGTCGATGACGAGAAGGCGGCCGTCCAAGCCGGCTTCTCACTCGTAAAGGCGAGCAACGTAACCTTCTCCTGATCTCGAAAGACGAGGAATGACCATGCAATCCACGGATCGGCCGGAAACCCGGCTGGCAACACGACTGGCCTTTCTGGTTGGCGGTTTTGCGCTGGCCTGCTGGGCTCCGCTCGTCCCTTTCGCCAAGGCTCGCCTCGGGGTCGATGATGGCGTGCTGGGCATGCTGCTGCTTTGTCTCGGTCTGGGCTCGGTGGCGGCGATGCTTGCGACCGGCATGTT
>JBCNPI010000044.1:0-26664 GCA_039593415.1 Rhizobium sp.
GAAATACCGCGAGCAGACGTTTTTCAGAATTTTGTGCCGCATCGCTAGTCCGATTCGGCGCAAACGGCGCGGTCGAAGTGCCAAACTTATCCTTAATGAAGGTCCATCCCGGCAAATTCGGCCGCATCAGACAACAAAAGGACCTGGGAACAGCATAATCTTCCGCAAGGCGGTCACCGGATGCCGCCGGCAAGCAGACTGGGGTAAGAAATGACCAAGTCATTGGCAGAATTCAAATATATGAGCTTCGATGTCGTGGGAACACTGATCGATTTCGAAGGCGGCCTGAAAACCTGCCTCGGCGAAATCGCAGCTGAAGCGAAGGTGACGATCGATGGCGAGGAGGCGCTGGCGCACTATCGAGCTGCGCGCTACGCCGACGACGCGGATCTGTTTCCCGACGATCTCGTGCGTGTCTATCTCGCCATCGCCCCGAAACTCGGTTTGCCGGCCGAAGAGGCCTATGGTCGGTGCCTACGCGATTCCGCCAGACAATGGAAAGCCTTTCCCGATAGCGCCGAAGCCCTGGCGCAGCTCGCCCGCAAATATCGGCTTATCGCCATGACCAACGCCCGCCGCTGGGCCTTCGAACATTTCTCGGCGGAACTTGGGCATCCGTTTCATGCTGCCTTCACCGCCGACGACACCGGCACCGAGAAGCCCGATCCGGTCTTCTTTCACAAGGTCTTCGACTTCCTGGCAGGCGAGAATGCAAGCAAGGACGATATACTCCACGTAGCGCAGAGCCAGTACCACGATATCGGCGTATCCCGGCAATTGGGGATGACGAACTGCTGGATCCAGCGCCGTCACGCGCAGCCCGGATATGGCGGCACGATCGAACCGGCCGAATTCACCACGCCGGATTTCCACTTCAAATCCATGGCCGAGCTTGCCGAAGCCGTAAGGAGGCTGCAGGCGGCCTAACCAGCCGTCATCACCGTCACATCAAATATAAAGAAGCAGAATGCCAACCAGAAAAAAGGGGAATGACATGAACGACAAGATCATGAACTGGACTGCCTCGGATGACGCAATGGTCGAAAATGCCATCCGTCGAGGCGCCACCCGCCGCGAACTTCTCACCATGCTTCTGGCAGGCGGCGTCGCCATGTCGGCGGGCGGCCTGGTGCTCGGCCGGGCATCGAACGCTGTCGCGGCCACGCCCAAATCCGGCGGCCATTTAAAAGCGGCCGGCTGGTCATCCTCAACCGCCGACACGCTGGATCCTGCCAAGGCATCGCTGTCGACGGACTATGTGCGCTGTTGCTCGCTCTACAATCGTCTGACCTTCATCGATAAAGCCGGCGTGACGCAGATGGAACTCGCCGAAAGCATCGAAAGCAAGGACGCCAAGACCTGGACGGTCAAGCTGCGCAAGGGCGTGACATTCCATGACGGCAAGGAGCTGACCGCCGATGATGTCATCTTCTCGCTCAAACGCCATCTCGATCCCGGTGTCGGCTCGAAAGTCGCCAAGATCGCTGCGCAGATGGCCGGCTTCAAGGCTGTCGACAAGTCGACGGTCGAAATCACCCTCGCCGACCCGAATGCCGACCTGCCGACCATTCTCGCCCTGCATCACTTCATGATCGTTGCCAATGGCACGACCGACTTCTCGAAGGGCAACGGCACCGGAGCCTTCGTTCTCGAAACCTTCGATCCGGGCAATCGCTCGGTCGTGGTGAAGAATAAGAACTACTGGAAGTCCGGCCAGCCCTATCTCGACTCGTTCGAATTCTTTGCGATCAGCGATGATAATGCCCGTGTCAACGCGCTGCTTTCGGGCGACATTCACTACGCCGCTTCGATCAATCCGCGCGCCATGAAGCTGATCGACGGCCAGTCGGGCTTTACGCTGTCGAAAACGACGAGCGGCAATTACACCAATCTCAACATGCGCCTCGACATGACGCCGGGCAACAAGAAGGACTTCGTCGATGGCATGAAGTCGCTGGTCAATCGCGAGCAGATCGTCAAGTCGGCCCTGCGCGGCCTTGGCGAAGTTGCCAATGATCAGCCCGTTTCCCCCGCCAATATCTATCATAACAACGATCTGAAGCCGAAGGCCTTCGATCCGGATAAGGCGAAGTTCCACTTCCAGAAGGCAGGCGTGCTCGGGCAATCCATTCCGGTGATCGCCTCGGACGCTGCAACGTCGTCGATCGACATGGCGATGATCATCCAGGCAGCCGGCGCCAACATCGGCATGAAGCTTGACGTCCAGCGTGTTCCTTCCGACGGCTATTGGGATAATTACTGGCTGAAGGCGCCGATCCATTTCGGCAACATCAATCCACGCCCGACGCCCGACATCCTGTTCTCGCTCCTCTATGCCTCGAATGCACCGTGGAACGAAAGCCAGTACAAGTCGGAGAAATTCGACAAGATGCTGATCGAAGCCCGCGGCTTGCTGGATCAGGCCAAGCGCAAGCAGATCTACGCCGAAATGCAGGTGATGGTTGCCGAAGAAGCGGGTACCATCATCCCGGCCTATATCTCGAATGTGGATGCACTTTCGGGTAAGGTGCACGGATTGGAAGCCAACCCGCTCGGTGGCATGATGGGCTACGCGATGGCGGAGTATCTGTGGCTTGATGCCTAGCAGCGGCTGTACCTCCCCGGACGGCGCGAAGCCGTCCGGGGACCTCCGTCTCGCGAACGCCGTTCGTTTCGTAGATCGCCGCAGGAGCATTGCCTTTGAGTTCCGAGGTCTCCATTCTTGTCCTAAACCGGCTCTTCATTGCGGTCATCACCTTGCTGATCGTGTCCTTCGCCGTCTTTTTCGCTACCAACATGCTGCCGGGAGACACGGCCTCAATCCTGCTCGGTCAGGCGGCGACGCCGGAAGCGGTTGCCGGCCTGCGCAAGGCAATGCATCTCGACGAGCCGGCAATCCTGCGGTTCCTGGGGTGGCTTTTGGGTCTGATGAGGGGTGACCTCGGCACGTCCTATGCCAACAACATGCCCGTTGCGGAGTTGATCGGCCGCCGTCTGGTTGCGACGCTGGAGCTTGCCGCCATCACGACGCTGGTCTCGGTCCCGCTGGCGCTCCTTCTTGGCATTACCTCCGCCATGCTTCGCGGCTCCAATTACGATCGGATCGTCACGATCATTTCCATCGGCGTGATATCGGTCCCCGAATTCATGGTAGCAACACTTGCGGTGCTGCTGTTCGCCGTCTATCTGCGCTGGCTGCCAGCACTGTCCTCCATCAGCGAGGCTCATACCGTCTTCGATCTTCTGAAGATCTACGCCATGCCGGTCATCACGCTTACCTTTGTCATATCGGCCCAAATGATCCGCATGACCCGAGCGGCTCTGATCGAGACGCTGAAGACACCCTATGTGGAAATGGCCCTGCTCAAGGGCGCCTCGCGCGCCCGCATGGTGTTCAGGCACGCATTGCCCAATGCGCTCGGGCCAATCGTCAACGCGATCGCGCTCTCGCTCTCGTATCTCGTCGGCGGTGTGATAATCGTCGAAACCATCTTCAACTATCCGGGTATCGCAAAATTGATGGTTGACGCCGTCGCGACCCGCGATCTCCCGCTGATCCAGAGCTGCGCGATGATCTTCTGCCTTGGCTATCTCCTGCTGATCACCATGGCCGATATCGTCGCAATCCTGTCAAATCCGAGGCTGCGATGACCACGAAAAGCCTGGCTCCCCGCACCCCTTCCCTTCTCGGCTATAATGTCAGCCTTGTTGGCGTCGTGGCTTTTGCCATCATCCTCAGTTGGACGATCGTTGCCCTGTTCGCACCCTATATTATCCCCTATTCCGTCGGCGACATCGTCGATACGGATTATTTCGGTCCCATAAGCCAGCAATTATGGCTCGGCTCGGACTATCTCGGACGTGACATGTTCTCGCGCGTTTTGATGGGTGCGCGCTATACGGTCGGCATTTCATTGGCCGCGGTCGCGCTCTGCTGCTTTTGCGGCGTAACGCTCGGCATGATAGCCGCTGTTGTCGGCGGATGGTTCGACACGATCCTGAGCCGGTTTCTCGACGCTTTGAACTCCATTCCAAGCAAGCTTTTCGGTCTGGTCGTCGTTGCGGCCGTCGGCTCGTCCATTCCGGTGCTGATCATCACGCTCGGCGTCATCTACACGCCCGGTGCCTATCGCTTCGCTCGCGCCCTTGCCGTCAACATCAACACGATGGATTTCATCACGGTTGCCCGCACCCGCGGTGAGAGGGTCGGCTACATTATCGGCTCGGAAATTCTGCCGAACATTATTCGCCCCGTTCTGGCGGATTTTGGCCTACGCTTCGTCTTTGTCGTGCTCCTGTTGTCCGGTCTTTCCTTTCTCGGCCTAGGCCTGCAGCCGCCCTATGCCGACTGGGGAGCCCTGGTTCGCGAAAATATCGGCGGGCTATCCTTCGCCGCCCCGGCCGTGCTCGTGCCCTCTTTTGCCATTGCCAGCCTCACCATCAGCGTCAACCTGCTGATCGACAACCTGCCCCGCAGGATCAGAGACAGGAGCGCATGACGATGACCAATCTCGTTGAAATCAAGAATTTGAAGGTCGAGGCTGCGACCGACTCCGGTCGCATCGTTGAAATCATCAAGGGTGTCAGCTTCGATATCGCCAAGGGCGAGATTGTCGCGCTCATCGGCGAAAGCGGCTCGGGCAAGACGACGATCGCGCTGACGCTCA
The DNA here is from genome assembly GCA_039593415.1 of Rhizobium sp. Taxonomy (GTDB): domain Bacteria; phylum Pseudomonadota; class Alphaproteobacteria; order Rhizobiales; family Rhizobiaceae; genus Rhizobium. Next base: position 4,668 of record JBCNPI010000044.1, read on the forward strand.
TGGGACATGCGCGGGAGGGCTGTCGTATCTCCGGCGGCAAGATCCAGGTCGATGGACAAGACATGGCCGCACTCTCCGAGAGCGAACGCGCAAAGGTGCGCGGCACCACGGTTGCCTATATTCCGCAAAGCGCGGCGGCCGCCTTCAATCCGGCGACGAAGATCATGGAGCAGGTGATCGAAGTCACCCGCATTCACCGGCTGATGCCGCCCGAAAAAGCGCGTCGGCGCGCGATCGAGCTCTTCGGGGCGCTGTCGCTGCCGAACCCGGAGACGATCGGCGAACGATATCCGCATCAGGTTTCCGGCGGCCAGCTTCAGCGGCTGGCGGCGGCCATGGCCCTGATCGGTGAGCCCAAGCTCGTCATTTTTGACGAACCGACGACCGCACTAGACGTGACGACGCAGATCGATGTGCTGAAGGCATTCAAGTCCGTCATCCGCGCTGGCGATATTGCCGGCGTCTACGTTTCACACGATCTGGCGGTGGTCGCACAAATCGCCGATCGCATTGCAGTGCTCAAGGGCGGAGAAATCCAGGAGCTAGCGAAAACGGAAGCGATCCTGACGCGACCGAGCCATCCCTATACGCGCGAGCTGCTGGCCGCCTTCGAGCCGAAGCAAGCCATCCGTAGCAGCAGCGTGAACGACCCAGTCGCACCTATGCTGAGGATCGACGGTCTGATAGCGGGTTATGGCGATATTCAGGCCAACGGTCTTCCGGCTGTGTGCGCGGTTCAATCGGTGAGTCTGGCGGTGGAGAAGGGCAGAAACCTCGGCATCATCGGCGAATCAGGGTGCGGAAAGTCGACGTTGGCGCGAGCGATCGCCGGCATATTGCCTGCAGTGTCAGGCACCATCGGCTTCAATGGGAGCGAGATGAACCGGGCCGCCAAATTGCGCACGCGCGATCAATTGCGGGAGATGCAGATCGTCTTTCAATATGCAGACACGGCGCTCAATCCGGCAAAGTCGATTGCCGATATTCTCGAGCGACCCTTGGCTTTCTATCACGGGATGGACCGTGGGGCTCGAGCGGCCAGGGTCAACGAATTGCTTGACATGGTGCGATTACCGCACGCGCTTCGCTATCGCTATCCATCAGAATTGTCAGGCGGACAGAAGCAGCGCGTGAATTTTGCTCGCGCGCTTGCGGCAGAGCCACGGCTGATCATTTGCGATGAAATCACATCCGCCCTCGACACGGTCGTTGCGGCGGCGATCATCGACCTGCTTAAGGAACTGCAGCGTGAGCTACATCTGTCCTATATCTTCATCAGCCATGATCTCTCCGTCGTAGAGGCAATCTGCGACGAGATCGTCGTAATGTATGGCGGCAAGAAAGTCGAACAGATCACGCGCGAAGCCGCAAATGCGCCCCGCCACCCCTATTCCCAGTTACTGTTCGGGTCTGTTCCCAAGCTTGATCCGACCTGGCTCGACAATCTCGTTCAGGACCCGGAGCTCAAGCGCGAGTATGGCCATGGTTAGCCGGACACAGCCCGGAAATACCATTGGACGCTACATGGGAAACAGGCTGGTCAAGGGCATGTGCGATTTGACGATCGGCGATTTGAGCACGACGAAGCTGAAATACTTGTCGATGCCGATATCCAGGTCGGTCAGACGTTCCATGATCGTCTGATATTCTTCAATACCGGCCGTCACGAACTTCAGCATATAATCGTAGCCACCTGAGACGAGGTGGCATTCGATGACCTGATCGACTTTTTCGACCGCCGACAGGAAACGGGCAAAGTCGATCTGCCGATGGTTCTTGAGCGTGACTTCCGTAAAGACTGTCAGCGTCTGGCCGAGTTTCCCGATATTGATCTGGGCAGAATACCCCTCGATATAGCCTTCCTGCTGCAGTTTCTTGACCCGCATCAGACAGGGGCTCGGCGACAGGTTGACCAGTTCCGCTAATTCGACATTGGTGATGCGGCCGTTCTTCTGAAGTTCGTACAGGATCTTGATGTCGATACGGTCGAGCTTCATCGGCAAATCTTTCCCATATAAGGCGGCATTTTATGCTGCGATTTCTCGCAGATCGAGCATAACACCATGGTCCATCTTGTCTATTTTATTCTGCAGGAATCGAGCCGGCACAATCAGCCGCTTGGTTCGCCATGAGCAGAATCTTATGCCGCATGGCGCGGTTGTGCGGCAGCTTCATGTCCGATCATTTCGCTATGCTGTCGGCTCGATAGGAGACCCGCATCCATGCCCGCACCGCTCACCCTTGTCGAAAACTCTCCCGAATTGCCGACCTCTGCCGATGTTGTCGTCATCGGCGCCGGGATTGTCGGCGTTTTTACCGCCTATTATCTGGCGAAGCGGGGTCTGTCGGTCGTTCTCCTCGAAAAAGGTCGCGTCGCCGCCGAGCAGTCCAGCCGCAACTGGGGCTGGTGCAGGCAGCAGAACCGCGACGCCCGCGAGCTGCCGATGGCGACGAAAAGCCTCGAGCTTTGGGACCGATTCGCCGCAGAAGCGGGAGAGGACACTGGCTTTCGTCGCTGCGGCCTCCTCTATCTGAGCAACAATGAGGAAGAGCTTGCCGGATGGGCACGCTGGCGCGATTTCGCCCACGGCGTCGGTGTGACCACGCATATGCTCGATAGCATTGAAGCCAGCGAAAGCGGCAGGGCAACCGGCCGTATCTGGAAGGGGGGCGTCTTTTCACCGACGGATGGCATTGCCGATCCGACCAACGCTGCCCCGGCGGTCGCTCGTGCCCTGATGAGGCTGGGGGGCTGCCTGCGCCAGAATTGCTCAGCGCGCGGCATAGAAACCGAAGGCGGAAAGCTCTCCGCAGTCGTGACCGAGGAGGGCACGATCAGGACGAGGATTGCCGTCCTGTCGGGAGGCGCCTGGGCTTCGTCCTTCTGCCGTCAGCTCGGTGTTCGCTTTCCGCAGGCGTCGATCCGCTCATCGATCCTTTCCGTCAGCCCCGGCGACGGCGAGCTCCCGGACGCGCTTCATACCGCATATGTTTCGGTGACGCGCCGAGGCGACGGCGGCCATACGCTCGCCATCAGCGGCCGTGGCCGTGTCGATCCCACGCTACAGAACATGCGGTTCGGGGCACAGTTTCTGCCGATGTTCATTCGCCGATGGCGCGCGCTTTCCCTGGGCGGACTCGAAGGCGTTCGCAGCGGCCATGAAAACCTGTCGAGCTGGCGCCTGGACCAGCCGACCCCGATGGAGCGGATGCGCATCCTCGATCCGGCGGTCGACAGAAGCATGATCCGGCTCACCTATGACCGTGCGCGCGAATTGCTGCCTGCCATCGCAAACCGCCGCATCACTGCAAGCTGGGCCGGCTACATCGATTCCACCCCTGACGGCGTGCCCGGCATAGGCGAGATCGCAACCATACCAGGCTTCGTTCTGGCCGCCGGTTTCAGCGGCCATGGCTTCGGCATCGGACCGGGAGCCGGCCACCTGATCGCTGATATCGTCACCGGCGCCACACCGATCGTCGACCCGAAACCCTATCACCCCGATCGCTTCTCGCAATCTGCGTGGGGCAAGGTGGCCGACTTCTGAAATGGGTCGCCCATGCTAGACTTTGCCGGCAACCGAACCAGACCAGATGGATTTTCCTGATGCAGGCCCGTCAGCTCGAAGTCTTCTGCATGCTGATGCGATCCGGCACGGTGACCGGTGCTGCGGCCATGCTCAACATCACGCAGCCGGCGCTGAGCCAGATCTTGCTGCATGCGGAAGACCAGCTGGGATTCAAACTCTTCAACCGCGTGCGCGGCAAGCTTGTCCCGACGAGGGAGGCTGAAGAACTATATCCGGAAGCCGAGCGCATCTTTTCCGAGCTCGGGGCGCTTCGACGCCGAACCACCGACATGCGCTTCGGGCGAACCGGTTTGATCAGGATCGCGGCCACGACACCGCCTGCCATGTCGATCGTACCCAAGGCGCTTCTCGCCTTCAGGGCCACCTATCCGGACATCGTGGTTCGTTCGCTGATCGCGCCACTGATCAACGTCGTCGATATGATCCGCAATGGCGATGCCCCGCTTGGTATTGCCATGAACAACATTGCGCGGCCCGGCATCGATGTCGAAACGCTCGGATATGCCGAACTCGTCTGCATCGTGCCGGAAGGCCACCGTCTTGCCGCGCGCGACTGCATCACGTTCGCCGACCTTCGGAACGAGACGTTGATTTCCTACCGCGCCGACACCTTTCCTGGCCAGCTTCTTGCCAGTGCCGCAGCGGCGGAAAACCAGTCGTTCAATCCCGCGATCGAGATCGATATCTCCATTACCGCCTTGCCTTTTGTCCGCAACGGTTTCGGTGTCGCGATCGTGGATGGTCTGCTGCCGTGGGAACAGTTTCCCGGCCTCGTGCGCCGGCCGCTTCTGCCACGAAAGACAGTCCCGATCGCGCTGCTGACCAGCCGGGACCGCCCCTTGACGGGTAGCCATCTTACGATGCGCGACTATCTGCGCCAGGCCTGCGCCGGCGTGCTGAAGGATGGCGAAGCCGCGCCGGAGTAAAATCGCGCCGGCATAGCCAAAACGAACCTGGTCAGGTCTCGTTTATCCAGGATCCGATCGGCAGCGGACGGACAGGCGCCTGCTCGCGCAGGCGACCGACCTTGCAAACCGGGATACCCGCTTGCTCCGCAATCAGTTCGGCGCTGGCGAGCTGACAAAACCGCCCCTGGCATCGTCCCATACCCACGCGCACCATTGATTTCACCCGGTTTGCCTCACTTCCGGCATAGTCGACGCTCCCGCGCAGATCGCCGGCGCTGATGCCTTCGCAGCGGCAAACCATCGCTTCATCGGGAACGGATCGAACCATACCGGCAGGCCAGGGAAAAGCGCGGGCAATGGCGCGAGCAAAGCGTTCGTAGCGGGCGAGCCGCCGGAGATCCCGTGCCGGATTTGGATAAGGCAATCCCATATCGGCAAGGCAGGCGCTCGCGGCGAGCCGTCCGGCAACTTCCGCGCCATCGGCGCCAAGCAGCCGTAGGCCGTCGCCGGCAAGATAGACGCCATCGGCAGCTCGGCCCATTCGATCCGCCCGTGGCAGCCATTGAGCCCAACCCGGATCGTAATCGAAACTGCATTGGGCCAAGCCGGCAAGTTGTGTCTCGGCCCTCAGGTGCCAGCCAATGCCGACCATATCGCATTCGGTATGATAGTCGTGCCCGCCGGCATCCCGCCAGCAAACGGCCGTCGGTCCGGTCTCGTCGCTGACGATATCGGTCAGCGTCACGCCCGCGCGATATAAACGGCCGAGTTTCAGCCGCATCACCAAGCCCCGCAGGAGCAGGACCGGTCTTGCCATCATGCCTGGAAGGGCAAGGATCTGGTTTCGAGCAGAAGAGGTATCGAGAACGGCGGCAACATTCGCACCAGCCTTCAGAAGCTGGATCGCAACGAGGGTCAGCAGCGGCCCCGAACCCGCCAGCACGATCCTTCGTCCCAAGGCGACCCCCTGCGCCTTCAGCGCGATCTGCGCAGCCCCGAGGCTGTAGACGCCGGGCGCCTGCCAGCCCGGCACTGGCACCAGTCGGTCGGTCGCGCCCGTCGCGAGTATCAGCCTGTTATAGGCGAATTCCCGGCGGCCAGCTGGAGTCAGCACCTGCAGCACATTGGCCGTCAGTGCCATCGCTGAGCTTCGAGGATGGTATTCGACCTCGCCGCGAGCGACCATGCGATCGAAGAGCGAATGAAGGGCACGGGCTTTGCCGGCCTCCGATCCATAGAGCTGCTGGGCTGACCACGTAAACCCCTCCGGGGGACGGCGATATATCTGGCCGCCGGCCTTCATCCCCTCATCGATGACAACGGGGCGGATCCCGGCGGCCACCAGAAGTTCGGCTGCGCGTATGCCCGCGGGACCAGCGCCGACAATCACCGTTGCCTTCCGGTCATTCGCCACCGTCATGGCCAATCTCCCGGCGCCTGGGTTATCAGGGACATGCCGTTGCCGACGAGGGTGGAACAGGCGCGCAGTCGGGTTCCATCCTGATGCCAGACCCAGCAATCCTGGCAGGCGCCCATCAGGCAGAAGCCTGCCCGCCCTTCCGGCCCGAATTCGGATTGTCGAAGAATAGGAGAAAATGTCAGCATGGCCGTCAGCACCGTGTCACCGAGCAAGGCCTCCCGTTCAATGCCGTCAAGCAGAAACCGGACGGATGGCCGACCCTGTTCGGTGAGACGGACGATGCGCCCCGTTTCTCCAGCCGGACGCAAACGCTTGCTCATTCGGCGGCCTCTTTTATTTGAAGACGAACCTCCGGCATTTCCGGGAACCGGGCGCGAACATCGGCAAAAGCCGCGGCAACGCCTTCATGTCCAGAACGTCCCTTCATTCGGCGGAAAATCTCCGTCTTGGTGAAGAAGCGCCAATGGATCGGAAGGCAGGCAAGAATATCCGTGAGCAGGTTGTAGGCAGCGGGTGTCCACTGCGCCTCGTAGCCGTCTCGCTCCGCGCCGTAATGAAAGTGGGCGGTTGGAACGGTGCGCGATGCCCTGAGGCGAGATGTTTCGGCTTCGTCCACCCTGCCGTTGCGAATGACCACGCCATAATCGCGCCCGGCCACTTCCACGGAAACATAACCGCGCTCCACATCCTGCAGCACGCGCCAAGCCTCGCGCTCAAGCGGATCACCGCGGCCGCCGCCTCCGGCCGAACGGATCTCGAGCACATCGCCCGGCTGCAGGACGGCGGTATCGATATTGCCAAGCCGGCGAAAATCCTCGCGCCCGGGATTCAGCACCATGTCGGAGAGCCCGGCAGCCTTACCTCCGAGCACCCCCCAGGGGCGGAAGAAACTGCGGTCACGGTTGCGGGCCGTGATACGGCTTCCGGGCGCGAACACGCGGAACGCCATTTCGGTTGCCAGACCGCCGCGCCAGCGCCCAGCACCGCCGCTGTCGCTGGCAAGCCCGTATTTGACGAACTCGATCGGCACTTCGGTTTCCGTGATTTCGATCGGCGTGTTCTTCAGATAGGCAGCATCAGCACCCGAACCGTTGGTCCCGTCACGATGCGGCATCCCGCCGCCGCCACCGACCACCGGGTTGACGGCGGCGATCACACTGCGGCCCGTTCGTTCGTCCGTGGTCATGACGTTGACGATGCAATTGTTGCCGGCCGGCGCGGCAGGCAGCAATTCGGGAACCGCCTGGCAGAAGGCGCCGAAGATCACGGACCGGAGGCGCGCGCAGGTGAGCGAACGCATGCCGACAGCCGCTGGCGACACCGGATTGAGAACGCTCCCCTGGGGTGCAATGCAGGTAAAGGGGCGGGTCAGCCCGGTATTGAGCAGGATCTTCGGGTTCAGCGTGTAGAGAATATAATAGACGCCGACCAGCAGCATGGTGTGGCGCGGATCGCCACCCGAGGGAACGTTGAGCGACGAGCCGAGCTGCGGATCGGAGCCGGTAAAATCGAGGATCGCCTCATCGCCCCTGATCGTCAACGTCAGCTTCAGGCGGCAAGGATTGGCCTCGACGGAATCCTCGTCGGCATAATCGACGAATTCCCAAGTGCCATCCGGCATTGTCCGCAAGAGATCGCGCGCCTGCGCTTCGGCGTGATCCAGAAGCACATCGGCGCCTTCGAGAAATGCCTGCTTGCCGAATTTCTCGACCATGGCCAGAATCTTGCGCTCGCCGGTGTTGAGCGCTCCGACCAGCGCCTTGATGTCACCAATGTTGAGGTCTGGTTTGCGCACATTCGTGGTCATGATTTTAAGAATGTCTTCGTCGAAGACACCTTCATTGACCAGCTTCATCGGCGGAAAGCGAATGCCTTCCTGGTGGATCTCCGTCAATGCGCGCGACAGGGAGGCAGGCACGGCGCCGCCCATGTCGGTATTGTGAATATGACCGCCGGTCCAGGCGATGATCTCGCCGTCATAGAAAACTGGCTTCCAGAGATGCGTGTCCGGCGCGTGTGTGGCCACGAAGCACGAATAGGGATCGTTGGTGAAGGCAACGTCGCCCGGCCTGTAATCCTCGATCATTTCGATGGCCCGGGTATAGGTGAGCCCCGGATACCATGTTGCGCCAAGGCCCATCGGGACGCCGAAGGTTTCGCCCTTGCGATTGATCAGCATGACGGTGAAATCCTCCGTCTCCTTGACGAAGGCCGAATGGGCCGTCCGCTGCAGCGTATAGGCCATGTTTTCGGCGGCAGCCCGGGTGTGATTGGCAAACACTTGAAGGTTCGAACGGTCGAACATGGGCCGCTACTCCGAAAAGACGAGGTGAAGGTTCAGGTGGCGGTCGATCGTCACCTGCGTGCCGGCGGGAATGGCGAAGGTCGTGTCGTCCTGGGCCACGACGGCAGGGCCGCTGAAGCGCCCGCCAGGATGCAATTGGTCCCGCCGGTATAGCCCGATCCATTCGAATGCCTTCCCGGTGTAAACCGGTATTTCGTGTTCCGGTTCAGCCAAGCCGGCAATCTCTGCGAGATCGATTGTCGTTTGCATCATCGGTCCGGCGCCGATGGCGGACAGGCGGAGATTGACGATCTCGATCTCGCCGTCAGGATCGGCAAAATCATAGAGACGGGCGTGCATGGCATGGAACGCCTCTTCCATCGCCGCGAGATTGCCTCCCGCTACCCAAGCCGCCTGCAACGGAACCTCGATTTCAAAGCTTTGACCGACATAGCGCATGTCGGCGGAAATCCGCAATTCGGCAGGCCCTGCATGTCCCTGCTTGATGAGCCAGCTCCGCCCTTCGGCCGACAGCGCCTCTGAAGAAGCACGCAGCAACGGCACGGCCTCCGGCGACAGGTGCGTGAAGATCGTCTTGATAAAGTCACCGCGCAGATCCGCGACCAGACCGCCAAGAGCCGATACAACGCCCGGACGCGGCGGCCCGATAACCTTCGCCATGCGGAATTCACGAGCCAAGAAAGCGCCTAGCATCGGGCCGCCGCCGCCGAACGGCATGAGGGTAAATTCCCGCAAGTCGACCCCGGCCCGCGACGCCAGCTTTTCCACTTCGACGAACATTTCAGAGATGGCGATGTCGAGAATGGCCTGGGCCACCTCTTCAACCGAGCGTCCGATACGCTCGGCAAGCTTTGAGACGGCCGCGCGTGCGAGCCCGACATCGATGCGCAGCTGGCCATAGGCCATCTCGCTGTGCCCCAGCCAGCCGCAGACGGCCAGAGCATCGGTCACGGTCGCTTGCGTGCCGCCCCGGCTATAACAGGCAGGACCCGGCGTCGAGCCGGCTGATTCCGGCCCGACCCGCAAGACGCCATGCGCGTCGATGCTAGCAATGGAACCACCGCCGATGCCGATGGAACTGACGGAGACCGAGGGAATATGAAGCGGGAACTCGCCGATCAGTTCGCCCGTCCCGAATTGCGGCTCGCCATCTATGATCAACGCGAAGTCTGCCGAGGTCCCGCCGATGTCGAGGGTAAGGACATGCTTCTCACCGGCCAGGCGCGCCAGCCACGCGGCGCCGATCACGCCCGAGGCCGTGCCGGAAAGCAGCATCTGGACGCAGGAACGCTTTCCTTCCGCCGCGTTCATCACGCCGCCGTTCGATTTCGTCAGCAGGGCCGGCGCCTTCACTCCCCGCGATGCGAGCTTGTCTTCGAGAGCCGTCAGATAACCCGAAACCCGCGGATGGACATAGCCGTTGAGGATCGCCGTCGTCGTCCGCTCATATTCGCGAATGACCGGCCACACTTCCGAGGACGTGAAAACGAAGAGATCGGGTGCGAGTTTTTCGATTGCGGTCTTGACCGTGGTTTCGTGAGCATCGTCGCGCCATGAATGCAGAAAGGATATGATGATGCCCACCGCGCCCTTGGCCTTTGCGGCCGCCACGGCCGCCGTAACCGCCTTCATGTCCGGCGCCTGCGCTTCGCTACCATTGGCCCGCAACCGCGCGGGAATGCCGAAGATCATGTCGCGTGCAATCAGCTGTTCCGGCCGCGAGCAGAAGAGAGAGTACACGTCAGGCATTCTCAGCCGGGCGAGCTCGATAACATCTTCGAACCCGGCATTCGTCAGGAGCGCAAGCGACACGCCGCGTCTCTGAATGACAGTGTTGATACCGACCGTGGTGCCGTGAACAAAGCGGCTGATTGCCTCCGGCTCCAATCCCTCACGCTCGGCAAGCAACGAAAGCCCGGTCATTAATTCCGCACCCGGATCATCTGGCGTTGTCAGCACCTTCAACGAAGCGACGCGACCGGAGCGGCTTTCCAGCGCGCAGAAATCGATGAAGGTGCCGCCGATATCGACGCCGATCTTCCAGTCCTGCTGCGAAGCCTCTACTGCTTGTCTTGCCGCATCCGCCATATCCGTTCCTTTCCTTTGCATGTCCCGAAACTGGCATGGACGGGTCGGCAAGGTCCAAGAGCGAAAACGCCAAATGTCATAAGCCGGACTTATGCTCTGACGACCGGCAAAACCCATAGGCCGGACTTATGGGCATTGCGTAATCCCGACTTTGACAGCGCCGAGCCGGGTCGGACAGGATGGGACTGTTTCAGCCCCTGGAGATCCTCAATGGATGCTATCGTGCTGGGCGGCGGGCTCATGGGAGCTGCCTCCGCCTTTTTTCTCGCCCGGCGCGGCATCCGCGTGACGCTTATCGAACGCAATCGGGTCGGGAGCGGCGCGACGGTGGCGTCATTCGGCAACATCAGGCGAAGCGGCCGGTATATTCCGCAATTGCCGCTGGCTCACCGCTCGCTGGCCCTGTGGGAACAGGCCGAGGCCCTGCTCGGGCGAGACGTGGAATTCCGCGCAACCGGCCATCTACGGCTGGTGTTCAGCCAGGAAGGGCTTGCCGCGATGCGGTCCTTCGTCAAGGAGGCCTACCCGTGGGGATTGGAACTGGAGGAACTGACCGCGAAAGACGTGCGGTCGCGCTTTCCGGGTCTTGGCCCCGATGCGATCGCCGCATCCTTTTCCCCGAACGATGGAAGCGGCAATCCGCGTCTTATCGCACCGGCCTTCGCTCATGCCGCTCAAAAGCTGGGCGCCGACATCGTCGAAAATGTCGCCATCGGCGCCATCAGAAAAAGTGCCTATGGATTTCAGATCGAAACGTCGCAGGGCTCGCATGAAGCCTCGATGTTGCTAAACACCACGGGTGCCTGGGGCGCGCGTGTCGCGGAGCTGTTCGGAGAGGCGGTTCCGATCGTTGCCAAAGGTCCGCAAATGGGCGTGACCGAACCTCTCCCCCATCGCATTCTGCCGGTGGTCGGCGTCTGGGCGCATGATCACGGCGGCGGTTACCTGCGGCAGGTGGAGCGGGGCAACATTGTCTTCGGTGGGGGCGCCGAGCGCACCGACGTTTCACTCGATACCGGATACGCCAAGGCAGACCCGGCTCGCTTGCCTGGTCAACTTCGTTCGCTGCTGCCGATTTTGCCGGCGCTGAAAAACGTTGCGGTGATACGCACTTGGTCGGGTTGCGAGGGCTATGTCGAGGATGGCCTGCCAGTGATGGGACGGTCATCGACGACACCGGGGCTCTTCCACTCGTTCGGCTTTTCCGGCCATGGTTTCCAACTCGGACCCGGCGTCGGCGACGTCATGGCGGAAATCATGGCGACAGGGAAAACGGATATTCCGCTGCAGGACTTTCGCATTGAACGCTTCGCAAAACTGAGTTGACTTTCAAGGCGATACGGCTTGCCGACATCTTCTAATTCGTGTCGCCGATAGTCGAGGGCGACGCGGCATAAGCACTTGGGATCGCTCGAAGAAAGCCGGAAGCGCAATAACCCTTGACCTCAGTACGCCGAACAGAGAAGAACCCGACTAAATGCACCGCCGCTTTCTCCCCGAAGGGCGGCTGGGTGCCCTTAGCAAGGAGTTGCCGCACGTGATCAAGTCCGCTTAATTCTGATGAACCTTCCGACATCCACTTGAAGTCACTCATCAAAAATCTCGCTGAAAATCTTCCGCGCTCTTTCGGGCATCATCGAAACTTTTGCAACAGAGCCACCGGCGCCAGCCCGATCGCCGATCCGCTGCCCTATGCTCCAGGGCCGCTTGGCATCCTCCGTCTGGGGCAAGGTCGCCAACGTCTGGAACACAAGAAGAGCGAGGCAGGCAGGATTCATTCCGCGGTAACGCACGCGATATCCACGGCTTGAGCGCTCAACGCATCGACTGATAAATTTACATGCGCCACTTTTTATTGTGACATGAAGCGCAAAAAACTTGCCTGAAATTTACCTCTCCGGTTGCGCTTCTTTCGATGCGGACGCATAACGGCCACCAGCAAGTGGAACGAAACCCGGAAATTGGTCGGCCTTGATGGAAAAATTGACGCACAAAACAATGGAGGACTTCGCGAAGTCCTGCGGCGTTTCCCGCCCCACCCTTTCCAAATATTTCGACGATCCGACCAGGGTGAAGCCGGCGACGCGCGCGCTGATCGAGGCGGCGCTTCGCTCCTCGGATTATCAGCCGAACCTTTATGCACGGAACCTCAATCGCAAGAGGACACGCAATATCGGCATCCTCGTTCCTGCTCTCACCGACCCATTTTATGCCGAAATGGTCAATCGACTGGAACTGCGGCTGCGCAACGAGGGCTACTGGCCAATCGTATTCTCGTCGCATGGATTGCAGGAGTTGGAGGCCGAAGCGGTCAACACGATGTTGTCGTTGAAGGTAGCCGGTGCGCTTGTCGCACCCTTGGGACTGAAATCCGATCCTCGCGCCTTTGAACGGCTCGCGCAGAACCTGCCCATCGTTTATTTCGACACTTATATCGAAGGCAACACGCCGTTCATCGGCAACAACAATTATCAGAGCGTCGCAACGATCGTGGAATATCTCTGCCGGTCGGGAGAGGTGCCGGCCTATCTCGACATACCCCATGTCAATCATAACTCACCGGAGCGGCTGGCGAGCTATATCGCCACCATGGAAGCCGCCGGCTTCGAACCTCTGGTGATATCTACCAGTGCCGTCTACACATGGGAGTTCGAACGCGTCGGATACGAACAGATGGATGGACTGCTTCGCGCGGGATCTCTTCCGCGCAAAACCATCCTTTGCGCGAATGATCGCCTCGCTTTCGGCGTGATGTCGGCGGCCTTCGCGCATCGGCTGAAGGTTGGACGCCAGAAGGGCGATGATCTGCGTGTCGCCGCCCATGACGACCATCCCTTGAGCCGCTATATCTGCCCGCCGCTGACGACGATGGCGCAGGATTTCGCGGCTCTGACGGCAAGCAGCGTCAGCACGCTGCTGACGCTGCTCGGAGACGCGGGCGCCTCGGCTCAGACGATTGTTGGCAAGGTGCGCCTGGATGGAACGCTGGTGATGCGGCAATCGGCGTGAAACGATATCCACCGTACCTTTAATGCGGAGCGGTTTCGAGGCTGCGCCAGGCCGCGACGGCTTCCTCGACCGCCTCCCGAGCCTCCGCCACATATCTGCCCATCGATACGAAGCCATGGATCTGTCCCGGCCAGTGGCGCTGTACTATGCGCACTCCCTCTTCCCGCAAACGCTTGGCATAGGCTATGCCCTCGTCGACCAGAATGTCGTGCCCGGCGGTAAGGACGAAAGCGGGCGCCGCCGCCGCAACGGTCTCGGCGAGCAACGGCGAAACCCTCCAGTCGGCAATATCGGCTGCGGTGCGGACATAGTGATCGCGAAACCATCTCATCGCCGAGGCGGTCAAGCCGAAACCCTCGGCATAGCGGCGATAGCTATCGGCCGTCTGTGAGGCGTCGGTGTTGGGGTAGATCAGCAACTGCGCCGCAAGCGGCGGGCCGTCGCCGGCGCGCGACATCAATGCCAGCACCGCGGCAAGATTGCCGCCCGCGCTGTCGCCGGCGACCGCGATCCGTTCAGGATCGATGCCGAGATCGGCGGCGAATTGCGCTGCAAATGCCAGGGTTGCGGCACAATCCATCACTCCGGCGGGAAACTTGTGTTCCGGCGCCAGCCCATAGTCCGGACAAATCACGGTGCATCCGGCAAGATTGGCGAACCATCGGCAGATTTCGTCATGGGATTCGAGATTGCCGATCACCCAGCCGCCGCCATGCAGATAAATCAGACCGGCACCATTCTTCAAGGGGGCGCCCATGCCGCGATAGATGCGCAAGGTGATCGGACCATTCGGGCCGGCGATCTGGCGATCCTCCACAGAGGCAACCGTCTCTCTCGAACCTTGAACCGTCAGGCAGCTCGCATCGTAGTCCGCGCGAGCCTGCTGAGGCGTGCCGGTTTCAAATGGCCGGCCATTCGATCGACTGGTCATAACGAGAATGCGCCGGGCGCTCGTATCCAGCCTTTCCATCGGATTGCCCCTCCTTGAAGTATGATGCCGAAAAGCGTGACCGGCTTTCGGACAACATCTTGCTCCGCTTCGTTGATTCCAGAGTGGATTCAGCTCTGGTCGCAGTCAGGCCAAAAGACTGCGCGCTTCATCCTCGCCAAGATGCGGCGGCGGGATCAGCTCCGCACCAATGCTGACCGGCTGCCCGCTTTCGCCAGATTGGAGAATGGCCTCCATGATTTCGAGAACATGGAGTGCGAGGTCGCCCGATGCGCGGGGCGGCCTGCCCTCCTTCAGCGAGCGTGCGAGATCGGCGACACCGAGCATACGGTAATTCGCCCTGTCCGGTGCGGCGTAAGGCCAGTTCCTCGCACCATAAAGCTCGTCGTCGCTTTCGAAATCACGCCAATCGGCGCCACGTTCCGACAGCGACACCGTTCCGCCGAATGTGTCCGGATCGGGCAATCGCAGCGAGCCTTCCGTGCCGTGCAATTCGATTGGATGATTGGAATGGCGAAAGACATCCCAGGAGGCGCCGAAATTCACGGTCGCGCCGGATTGGAATTCCAGAAGCGAGAGAATGCTGGTCGGCGTGCCGACCTTGAAGCGCGTGTTCTTGAACGGGCCTTCGGCGGTGATCAGGCGTTCTTCCTGACCTTTTGTCGCCATTGCCATGACCCGCACGACCGGGCCGAGCAGGTTCACCATCATGGTCAGATAATAGGGACCCATATCGAAGACCGGACCGCCGCCCGGCTGATAATAGAATTGCGGATTGGGGTGCCAGTGCTCCATGCCGCGCCCCATCATGAAGGCGGTGCCGCTGACCGGACGACCGATCGCGCCCTCGTCCATCAGGCGCCGCGCCCGGCGGCCTGCCGCGCCGAGGAATGTATCGGGCGCGGAGCCCAACTGCAGCCCCCGCCGCTTGGCTTCCGCGACGAGAACGCGGCCGTCGGCCGCCGACGTTGCGAGCGGCTTTTCCGTGAAGACGTGCTTGCCGGCCGATAGAGCCGACATGGTGACGTCGAAATGGACGGCGGGAATGGTGAGATTGAGCACGAGGTCGACTTCAGGATCAGCTAGCAATTGGTCGACACTAGAGGCGCGAATGCCATATTCTCGGGCACGCAGCGCTGCCGCGTCGGGAGATATATCGGCGCAAGCACGCAATTCGACGTCGGCAAACAGCGCTGCATTGCGCAGGTAAGTCATCGAGATATTGCCGCAGCCGATAACGCCGATGCCAAGTTTAGTCTTTGAATTGTCACTCATATTTTTCAATCCTCCCTGACGCGCCCCATTTGCATGTCACGTCTCGACGCAATCCGAACGCTGACTCGCGGATTGATTTAAAGCATCTTATTTCTTGACGCGCGATAAATTTTTATGAAACATGTGCGAATACTGGCGTGGAGGTATGGAGATCGCCAGTCTTCCTGGGAGGGAAACATGACAGATTTCAAGAAGACGCCGGCTCACTCCAAGAGCGCCGGACAAACGATAATGCTCGATCGTCGTCAGCTGCTCTTGGGTGCTGCCAGTGCGGCAATCGGCACGGCAGCCCTTGGTGTTGCCTCGGGCCTCGGCATCCGCCCGGCTCGCGCGGCCGATCGGACGGAAATCAGCTTTGCCAGCGCCAGCTTCTTCGGCAAGGAAGGACTTGGCGAGCTGGTCAAGGCTTTCAACGAGTCGCAAAGCCGCATCACCGTCAAATTCATCGAGTTGCCGCCGCCGAGTTCGTCGACGGAAGTCTATCAGGGGCTCGTCCAGCAGCTTGCCCGCCGCAATGGAACGCCCGACGTTTTCAGCCAGGATGTGATCTGGATCGCGGGCTTTGCCTCAGCCGGCTGGGCCTTGCCGCTCGATGAATATTTCCCGAAAGACAAGCGCGCCGATTATTTCCCCGGCACGGTGGCTGCCTGCACCTATGACGGCAAGTTGACAGCGCTGCCATGGTTCGTCGATTCCGGCATGTTCTACTATCGCAAGGATCTGGTGGAAAAGCACGGCGGCAAGGTGCCGGAAACCTGGGCCGACATGGCGACGATGGCGGTAGAGGCGCAGAAGGCCGGCGACGCCAAATTCGGTTATCTCTGGCAGGGCAAGCAGGCCGAGGTTCTTGTCTGCGACGCCGTGGAAATCATTGCATCGAACGGCGGTTCCATCCTTTCCGCCGATGGGAAATCATCGGTTATCGGCGACGATGCCGCAGTCGCCGCGATCCAGTTCCTGTATGACACCATCAACAAGACGAAGATCAGTCCTCAGAACGTGCTCTCCTGGGACGAAGAGCCCTCTCGTCAGCCGTTTACGTCGGGTGAAGCGATGTTCATGCGCAACTGGTCCTACGTCTATCCGATCGCGCAGGATCCGAATGCCTCGCATGTCGTCGACAAGGTCGCAGTCGCGCCATTGCCGCATTTTGCCGGCGGCAAGAGCTCGGCCTGTCTTGGCGGCTACCAGCTGGGCGTCAATGCCAACTCCAAGAAGCGGGAAGCGGCGATCGAATTCCTGACCTGGATGTCGTCGCCGGAAACCCAAACCCGGCTCGCCCTTAATTTCGGTCTCGCGCCTTCACGTCCGGCGATCTTTCAGGATGCGAAGCTGAAGGCGGAGCAGCCGTTCATGGCGAGCCTGCAGAACGTCTTCACCGGCGCCACGCCACGGCCGATCACGCCGCAATATGCCAAGGTGACGCTGGCACTGCAGTCCAGCATCTCGAAGGCACTGGTCAGCGGCAACGTCAAGGCGGAATTGCAGGCCGCCGCGACACAGATCAACAAGATCGTCGGTTGATATGGCAGTGACGATGACGGTTGCCGTTTCCGAGCAAACCCTGGGCAAATCGAGGGCGCTATCAAGCGCCCTCTGGCCCTGGCTGTTGCTGCTGCCAGCGTTTCTTTCGCTCGCATCAGTGTCCTTCTATCCGATCGTCAATGGCGTCTATCTGTCCTTCACCAACCGCTCGCTGATCACCCAGGACAATGATTTCATCGGCATCGCCAATTATGCGCAACTTTTGGCTGATCCGTCGTTCTGGAATGCCTGGTGGCACACCATCTGGTTCACGCTGATCTCGACATTGCTCGAGACATTCATCGGCCTGGCAATGGCGCTCATCCTTTGCGAGACCTTCGCCGGCCGGGGCATGGTCCGCGCCGCCATGCTCGTGCCCTGGGCCATGCCGACCGTGGTGACATCGAAAATGTTCGGCTGGCTCTTCGACGGCCAGCACGGCATCATCAATTTCATCCTTCTGCATGCCGGACTGGTCGACCAGAACGTCAACTGGTACGGCTCCCCCGATACGGCGCTGACGACGATCATCCTTGCCGATGTGTGGAAGACAACGCCGTTCATGGCGCTTCTGCTGCTGACGGGGCTGCAGACCGTTCCGAAATCGCTGATCGAGGCGGCACGCATGGATGGCGCGAGAGCCTGGACCACCTTCTGGAAGATCCGCCTGCCGCTCCTGATGCCGACGCTGCTGATTGCCGGGCTCTTCCGCGCGCTCGACGCCTTTCGCGTTTTCGACCTGGTTTATGTGCTGACAGGCGGCGGGCCGGCCGATTCAACCGAGACGCTTTCGACGCTGTCCTACAAGGTGCTCTTTTCGACGCTTCAATTCGGCTACGGCTCGGCGGTCTCGACCGCCATGTTCATCACGGAAGGGCTGATCGCCATCGGCTTTTGCGTCTTCCTCATACGCCAGATCGGGAGGACGACATGAATGGAGACCGCTCAATCTTCCAAAGCTTTCTCATCTATCTTGGCGCCCTGTTCATCCTCATCTGGTCCGCAGGTCCGTTCATCTGGCAGTTTTCGACATCGCTCCAGCTCGACAAGGCCCTGACCGAGGGAACGCCCTCGCTCATACCGAACCCCTTCACGCTGGAGCATTACTACAACGCCTTCGTCGAAAAGGGCTTGCATCACTATGTGCTGAATTCGCTCGTCGTTTCACTTTCGACTACTGCTCTCTGCCTGATCGTCGGTTCGCTGGCCGCCTTTTCGCTTTCGCGCCTCGATGTGAAAGGTCGCTTTGGCATCCTGGCCGTCATTCTTTCGGTATCGATGTTTCCGCAGATCGCACTCGTCGGACCGCTCTATCTCATCGCCTCCGATCTCGGACTGCTCGACACTTATACCGCGCTGATCATCACCTATCTTGCACTGGGACTGCCGCTCGTCACCTGGGTCCTGTTCGGCTATTTCGAAACGCTGCCGCGCGAGATCGACGAGGCAGCCCGCATGGACGGCGTCGGCCCGGCCGGTCTGCTCTGGCATATCATCCTGCCGATGTCATTGCCGAGCCTGGTCACGACGGGCCTGCTTGCCTTCATCACCGCCTGGAACGAGTTCCTCTTCGCGCTGGCCTTCACGTCGGACAGCGACAGCCAGACGATCCCGGTCGGCATCGCCAATTTCACCAACCAATATTATGTGCCCTGGGGAGACATCGCCGCCGCATCGGCCGTCGTCACCATACCGCTCATCATCTTGGTGCTCTTCTTCCAGCGACACATCATCGAAGGCCTGACCCAAGGCGGAATCAAGGAATAGCAGGAATGCGCAAGGACATAAAAGTCGGCTGCCAGACATTTACATGGGAAATGCTCGGCAAGGCCTGGACGGGAACGACAGACGATCTGTTGTCGGCGATTTCCGCAGGCGGTTACTCCGGCATTGAGATCACCGACACCATGATCGGCCGCTACGGCGCGGACCCGCATGCCTTTGCAAATGCGTTGAAGGACCATGGCATGACCCTCGTCTCCTTCGCCTTTGGCTCCAAGAGCGGCTTTACCGTCGCCGAGGCGCTGAAGGATGACCTTGCGACAGCAAAGCGCTGGATCGACTATGCCGCACATTTCCCGGGCGCACTCGTTTCCATCGGCTCGGCAACCGTCGTTTCCGACGGCCGGCGAGATGACAAGTTCGCCATTGCCGGCGAGTTCTACAATCGCGCCGGAGAGCTGGGCAAGGCAGCCGGCGTCGAGGTCGCCGTGCATCCGAGCTCGCATCACAACACGCTGCTGTTCGACCGCGCCGATTACGACCGCATCTTCGCTCTGCTCGACCCCAACCTGGTCGGCTGGGTACCGGATACCGGCCATGTCCTGCGAGGTCATGCCGACATGCTTGACACGCTGCGCACCTATCAGGACCGTATCCGCTGCCTGCATCTGAAGGATGTCGATGCACAGGGCCGATGGACGATGCTCGGCAAGGGGGTTCTCGATACGCTTGCCGTGATCGACCTCGTCTCCGCCGCTCCGCGCTTTAATGGCTGGCTGGTGCTGGAGGAGGAATCCGAGAGGGCCGGCGCCGATCCTGCCGCCGCCATCAAAGCCAATCGCCAAACCATGCGCGGCTACGGCGCATAAGGAAGAGAACCATGATCGAAAAGGAAAGTCGCCGTCTTCGCGTCGGAGTCCTCGGCTGCGGGCCGATCGCGCAATTCGCGCATCTGGAATCCTGCGTCAAGGCGAGGAATGCCGATCTCTATGCGATCTGCGATGCGGCACCCGATCTTCTGGACCGCATGGGCGCGACCTACGAGCCGCAGAAGATGTATGACGATTATGATGCCATGCTGGCTGATCCCGAGCTGGAGGCCGTGATCGTCGCGACGTCTGACGCTTACCATGTACCGATGTCGATCAAGGCGCTCGAAGCGGGAAAGCATGTGCTGTGCGAGAAGCCGATCGGCGTGTCGGTCGAGGAAGGGCAGCAGCTTGCCGAGGCCGTGCGCCGGTCCGGCAAGATCCTGCAGGTCGGCCACATGAAACGCTTCGATCCGGCGCTTGAGGCGGCGCGCGATTTCGTTCGCGACGATATAGGCCAGATCTTTGCGATGAAGGCGTGGTATTGCGATTCCACCCACCGCTACACCAATACGGATGCGGTACAGCCCCTGCCCGTCACCAGCAAGCTTGCGCGCAAGCCATCAGGCAATCCGAAGGCCGATCTCCGGCAATATTTCATGCTGGCGCACGGCTCGCATCTGGTCGACACCGCGCGCTTCTTCTGCGGCGAGATCGTCGCCGTTCGCGCCCGGTTTCTCGAACGCGCCGGCGCCTATTGCTGGTTCGTGGAGACCGAGTTTGCCAATGGCGCCCTCGGTCATCTGGACCTGACGGTCGCCGTGCGTATGGATTGGCATGAGGGCTTTCAGCTTTATGGCGAAAACGGCTCCGTTCTCGCGAAGACCTTCAATCCCTGGTACTTCCGCTCGAGCGAAGTGGAAATCTTCCACGAGAAGGATGCGACGAGCCGCAAGCCGCTCGGCGCCGACGGCCATTTCTTCCGCCGGCAGCTGGAGGGGCTTGCCGATGCCGCGCTGAACGGCACACCGATGCGCGGCGCCGATGTCGAGGATGGCTTGGCCTCCATCCGCGCGATGGTGGCGATCGCGCTATCGGTAGAACGGGGTGAGCGCGTCGAGCTCGCATCGGTTTCGGGAGCAGTCTGATGCAGATCGGGATCTTCGCCAAAACCTTTCCCGGAACGGAGCCGCTCGGCGTTCTCTCGGCCGTGCGCGACAGTGGCTATGCTTGCGCGCAGTTCAATCTCGCCTGCTGCGATCTCCCGTCCATGCCCGATGCCGTTTCGGAAGAAACGATCGCGGCGGTTCGTTCGGCCGTCCAGGGGACGGGCATTTCGCTTGTCGCGCTGTCGGGCACTTACAACATGGCTCACCCCGATATTGCCGTTCGTCAGACTGGCCTTATCCAACTCGCCGTTGTCATCGAAACGGCGGCAGCGCTCTCCATTCCGCTGGTGACGCTTTGCACCGGAACGCGCGACCGGAACGACCAATGGGCCCATCATCCCGACAATGGCGATCCTTCAGCCTGGGCCGACATGGCGGCGGAAACGTCGAAGGCTCTGGAGCTGGCGGAACGGCATGGTGTCGATCTCGGCATCGAGCCGGAGCAGGCCAATATCGTCACCTCGGCAAGCGATGCGCGGCGACTGATCGGCGAGATGGGATCGCGGCGGCTGCGCATCGTGCTTGATCCGGCCAATCTTTTCGAACAGGCGACGCGGACGCAAGCCCGGGCGATCATTGAAGAGGCGGTCGAAATCTCGGCCGGTCACATCGCGCTCGCACATGCCAAGGATCGGCACAGCGACGGCCGTTTTGCCACGGCCGGGCGGGGCGTGGTGGACTTTGCCGATTTTATCGCGCGGCTGCGCTCGGTGAATTTCGACGGACCGCTCGTGACGCATGGTCTTTCGGCTTCGGAAGCATCCGGTGTCGCCGGCTTTCTCAAGGCGCTGATCTGATGGGAAAGAAATCGTTCAAGTGCGGCGATGCGGAACTTGCCGTCTATGTGGATGGTGAGGGACTCTCGGTCGTTTTCCAGCACGGTCTTGGCGGTGATGAGGCGCAGGTGGCACAGAATGTCCCAGCCTTGGGAGATATTCGCCGACTGACGCTGGAATGCCGTGGACATGGCGCATCCGCGCTCGGCAGCAAACGCCCCTTTTCGATCCATATGTTTGCCGAGGATGTTCTGGCCGCGGCCACCGAGTACGGGTTCGATCGCTTCATCATCGGCGGCATTTCGATGGGAGCAGCGATTGCCCTGCACCTTGCCCATCGTCACGCTCACCGGATCGCAGGGCTCGTTCTTGTGCGGCCCGCCTGGACCTTCGAGGCATCGCCGGACAATCTCGCTCCGATCCGAGCCGTTGCGGCCCTGATCCGTTCCCACC
>JBCNPI010000440.1:0-4332 GCA_039593415.1 Rhizobium sp.
GCGCTGGAAGCCGGCATGCGCATCGATGTCGAGATCGTTGACACGGTTCCCCTCGGTGTCGATACTCCCGCCGACCTCGAAAAGGCCAGACGCATCCTCTCCGCCGCCTCTCTCTGACGGCATTCCCCCAAGGGCAGTTCCATGATCAGCAAAACCAACAAGATCTCTTTCCAGGGCGACTACGGTGCCAATTCCGACATGGCCAGCCGTGACATGTTCCCGACCATGGAGCCTCTGCCCTGCCAGACCTTCGAGGATGCCTTTGCTGCGATCGATAACGGCGAAGCTGATCTCGGCATGATTCCGATCGAGAACACGATCGCCGGCCGTGTCGCCGACATCCATCATCTGCTGCCGGAATCGCGCCTGCATATCGTCGGCGAATATTTCATGCCGATCCGCTTCCAGCTCATGGTGCTGCCGGGGGTCAAGAAGGAAGAGATCCGCACGGTGCACAGCCACATCCACGCGCTGGGCCAATGCCGCAACATCGTGCGCGCCAACGGCTGGAAACCCGTTATCGCCGGCGACACCGCCGGCGCCGCCAAGCTCGTGCAGGAAAGCGGCGACCGCAGCATGGCAGCACTTGCGCCAAGGCTTGCTGCCGATCTCTACGGGCTGGAGATCATCGCCGAGAATGTCGAGGACACCGAAAACAACATGACGCGCTTCGTCGTCCTGTCACGGGACGAGAATTGGGCGGAGCGCAGCACGCCGGACGAAAAGATCATCACCACCTTCGTCTTCAACGTCCGCAACATTCCGGCCGCGCTCTACAAGGCGCTCGGCGGCTTCGCCACCAACGGCATCAACATGACCAAGCTCGAAAGCTATCAGCTCGGCGGCCGTTTTGTGGCAACACAGTTCTATGCCGATATCGAGGGCCATCCCTCCGATGCGCATGTGCGCCGGGCGCTGGAAGAACTGCGCTTCTTCTCCGAAAAGGTCCGCATCCTCGGCGTCTACAAGGGCCATCCGATGCGGGGCGATCTTTAACATTCGGTGTGAACCCGGGCCACCTCGTGGTTCGAGGCAGCACCGTTTCCGCTGCGCTTGACGGCACCGCACCTCGCCATGAGGCGAAGCGAGTTTCGCCGTTGGCGCAATGGATCAGCCCTTGGTGAGGTGCAAAAGCCCAAGGGGCTGCAGTCTCGAACGGCGAGGGCGGGGCGTCTGAAATTTACTTATCCGGCTCACAAACACGCAGTCGGTGGCCATCAGGATCGAGCACGACGAAGGTCGGGCCGAAATCCATGGTCGTCAGTTCCTGCGCGATCGGCAGGCCGCGCGCCTTCCACTCCTTGTAGTGCCGTTCGACGGCGCCGGCGCCTTCGACCATGAAGCCCAGTTCGCCGCGATTGCCGATCGCCGAGGGCTGCGGCTCGACGCTGCTGCGCCGCCACAGCCCGAGACTCAGGCCGTTGTCGAGTCCGAAAGCCACGAAGTTCGGCGATGCGAAGGCCGGCTCGCGGCCGAGCAGCTCGCGGTAGAACGGCATGCTTTCGCCAGGGTCCTTGACATAGAAGATGATGAGGTTCGGGCTGGTCATTTGGATGGTCCTCTCGTTTGGGTGAATTGAAGAGCATGCGAATAGGGACCGGCGAACGAAGCAAAGTTCGCCGGGGATGACTGTGTCACTGGTGGAAGGCGCGACGACGCGGTTCCAAAGCGCGTTGCGCCATTCGGATCAGCGTCTTACGCTCGGATTTAGTTATGCTTAGGTCGTTATCGCGAAGGCCGCGACGAGCTCTCGCCGACTCCTCAGCGCATCCGATCTTCCTCTCGGTACGGCGCACAACCGTCCAGGAAGCCCAGATCTCGCTTCACGGAGTCCGGCACTTCGTCGATATCGAGACGATTCCAGCGGCGAGTGAAATAGCCAAGCGCAATCTGCGTGAAGCGAGCCGGCCATGCCGGTATTGAAGGAGCTCTGCCTTGGTGCGCCTCGACGCCGCCGCGATGCGTTTGCTGCATGAAAACATTGCTTGCCATGATCGGCCCTCCTTCCTGCTTGGATGGTGCCGATGATAACCAACGCTACTGACAGTTTCTGGCAGTAGCGTTCCGCAGACGGATCAATTGTGGGCCAGGCCTTCGCGCGCCTGCCATTCTCTTGCCAGGGCGACGCGCCGGCGCGGGTAGCGTGCCTCCAGCACCGCGAAATCGACGATGCGATCGGCGCGGAAATGGCGAAAATCCTGGCGCAGCTCGCACCAGGCCATGATGATGCGCGAGTTGTCGAAATAGCCGAGCGCGAAGGGCCATATCCGCCGGGTCGAGATGGCGCCGTTCACGTCGCCATAGGTCAGCTGCACCATGCGCTCGGTGCGGATCGCCTTGCGCATCAGGGAAAGATCGGCCTTGTCTTCCGTAATGCGGCGCGTGGCGACAACCACGGCCGCCTGATCGATGGCCTCGCGCATCTCGGCTGGCAGAACGGCGGCGATCTTGGCGAGGGCATCGGTTCCTGCCGCCGCCAGACGGGCGTCGGTCGCGCGCGCCACCCATCTCGATCCCAGCACCAGCGCTTCGATCTCATCCTGCGAAAACATCATCGGCGGCAGCATGAAGCCGGGCTTCAGCACATAGCCGATTCCCGGTTCGCCCTCGATCATGGCGCCCTGCGATTGCAGGCTGGCGATATCGCGATAAAGCGTGCGCAGGCTGACGCCAGTCTCCTCCGCCAGAACGGCACCGCTGACCGGTCGGCGATAGCGCCGCAATGTCTGCAGCAGCGTCAGCAAGCGTTCCGAGCGGGCCATGGTTGAATGAGACCTAGCGTTTCCATTCCACCCAGTCGCGCATCAGGCGATGGGCAATGGCGCCCTTGGGCGGAGATGTATTGCCGGAGGCCGAAACGTGATCGAGCATGGCAAGCGTCTCTTCTGGAGTAAACCAGCGGCAATCCTCAAGCTCGGCCTCGTCCATATGGATGTCTCTCGACTTAGCCTCGGCATAGCAGCCGATCATGAGGGAATGCGGCATCGGCCAGGGCTGAGAGGCATGATAACGAACGCGGCCGATGTGGATGCCGGATTCCTCCTGTGTCTCGCGGCGCACTGCGTTTTCGATGGTTTCGCCCGGCTCGACGAAGCCCGCAAGGCAGGAATACATGCCCGGCGCGAAGTGATGGCTGCGGCCGAGCAGACAGAGATTCTTTTCCTCGTCGATAACAAGCATGATGACCACCGGGTCGGTGCGCGGAAAGATCATGTGTTCGCAGGTCGTGCACACCCGCTTGTAGCCGCCGATACGGCTTTCCATGACCGAGCCGCAGCGTCCGCAGAAGCGATTGTCGCCGTTCCAGCGCAGGAGGCTCATGCCCTGCGCGGCCTCACCGAGAATTTCGCCTTCCAGCAGAAGATCGCGCCAAAGCGAACGCATATCGGCAGGCTTGTACTGGCTGGCGAGGTCGTCGGCATTGACGCGCACGGGTACGGCAAGCCGGGGCTCACCCGTCTTGCGGTAGCCGAGCAACACGGCCTCCTCCCAATTCGGGTCGAGCCCCTGCAGCTCGTAGCGTGCAAACAGCGGGTCAAGCACCTGGCCGTCATGCTTCAAAACAAGCCGATCCCGCGCAAATGCCAGGATATGCGTGCCTTCCTTGGCGAGCGCATGCTTGATCGATTCCTCGTCGCGGTGCTCCGCATCCCGGTTGAGCTGGTTTTCCGCGAAGGCGGTGAGACTGCTGGCTTCCGGATGCGGGGCATCCGAGGAAAAGATGGAATGGCTCATTGTGAAAGCGTTTCCCGCAACTTGGCTATCAGGCTGTTCATATCTTCGTCCGAATAGGGTTCCGCCTTGCCGTAGCCCCAAACCGGGCCTGGCCAGTTGGCATCACCTTCGAACCGCGCGATGACATGAACATGCAGCTGACGGACGATATTTCCAAGTGCCCCGACATTGATTTTTGTTGCCCCCGTCACCGTCTTCAGAGCGCTTGCGACCTTATCCGTTTCGAAGGTCAGCAGGACCCGGTCGAGCGGAGTCAGCTCGAAAACCTCCGATTTACTGGGCCGGCGCGGGATCAGCATGAGCCAAGGCCAACGGCGGTCCTTCATCAGCCTGACGTCGCAAAGGCCGGTTATGGCGACTGAAATGCTGTCATTCGCAAGACGATCGTCGAGCGTGAACTCCTTCAAGGGGGCATCCTCCATTGTTTTATCAAATGTTTAGCAGTTTTTTTTGACCTTGGCTTGCTTTTGATGACGATATTGCCGATATGTGCATCCGGGAGGTTGGTGGTGGACGAGCCACTCGCCAACCGGGTCAGGTCCGGAAGGAAGCAGCCCTAACGAGCCCGGCACGGGTCATTCGTGCCAGCCTCCCACC
>JBCNPI010000441.1:0-4325 GCA_039593415.1 Rhizobium sp.
AGGCCATCATCGCGGCATCCGCCAAGGGACACGGACATACAGGGAAACTCGCGTCATGACCGCAGATACGTCCTCCGGCCTCGCGGCCGATCGCTCGAACGGCTCCGTTCTCCTGACGCTGATGAAGCTCAGGACCTTCATCGCGCTCTTTGCAGTAATCATCTTCTTTGCGATCTTCGCCCCGAACTTCACTTCGACCGCCAACATCATTCTGATGTCCAAGCATGTCGCGCTCAACGCCTTTCTCGCCATGGGTATGACCTTCGTGATCGTCACCGGCGGGATCGATCTATCAGTCGGCTCGATTGTCGGCCTTTGCGGTATGGTTGCCGGCGCCCTCATACTGAATGGCGTCGAACTGCCGATCGGCTATACCGTCTATCTCAATATCTACGAGATCATTCTCATCACGCTGGCCGTCGGGCTGCTGATCGGGCTCATCAACGGCCTGCTCATCACCAAGCTCAACGTCGCGCCCTTCATCGCCACGCTCGGAACGCTCTATATCGCCCGCGGCCTCGCGCTCCTGTCTTCCGATGGCCAGACTTTCCCGAACCTGGTGGGCCGGCCGGAATATGATACGACAGGCTTCGATGTCTTCGGCGCCGGTCGTCTGCTTGGTCTGCCAGTTTCTATCTGGATTCTGATCGTGCTGGCGCTCGCCGCCGCCTACGTCGCCCGTTCGACGCCGATCGGCCGGCACATCTTCGCCGTCGGCGGCAACGAACGCGCCGCGCGCATGTCCGGCATCCGCGTCGATGTGGTCAAGATCTTCGTCTATATGTTCTCCGGGCTTTGTGCCGCCATCGTCGGCATTGTCATCTCGTCGGAGCTGATGGCGGCGCATCCGGCAACCGGCGAGAGTTTCGAGTTGAACGCCATTGCGGCAGCCGTGCTTGGCGGCACCTCCATGTCGGGCGGCCGCGGCACCATTGGCGGCACGATCATCGGCGCCTTCGTCATCGGCATTCTTTCGGACGGTCTCGTGATGATGGGCGTCTCATCCTTCTGGCAGATGGTGATCAAGGGATGTGTCATCATCATCGCTGTCGTCGTGGATCAGGCACAACGGCGCCTCCAGCAGCGCGTAACTCTCATGCAAATGGCAAAGGCAGGCTGAAATGGCAGAACTCAGTGGTGCATTGATCGGTTGCGGCTTCTTCGCGATCAATCAGATGCACGCATGGCGAGATGTCCAAGGGGCTCATATCGTCGCGATCTGCGACCGCGATCCGGAGCGGCTGAAATTGGTCGGCGACCAGTTCGGCATCGAGCGCCGCCACACCGACGCGGCAGCGATGCTTGCGGATGGGGGCTTCGATTTCGTCGATATCGCAACGACGGTGCAAAGCCATCGCGCCTTGGTGGAGATGGCTGCCTCCCACAGGATTCCGGCGATTTGCCAGAAACCCTTCGCAAAAACACTGAGTGACGCCAAGGCCATGGTCGCGGTCTGCGCGCAAGCTGGCGTGCCGCTGATGGTGCATGAGAATTTTCGCTGGCAGACGCCAATTCAAGCCGTCAAGACCGCTCTGCAATCGGGCGCGATCGGCGAGCCATTCTGGGGCCGCTTCTCCTTCCGTTCCGGCTACGACGTGTTTTCCGGCCAGCCTTACCTAGCCGAAGGCGAACGGTTCATCATCGAGGATCTCGGTATCCATACGCTCGATGTCGCCCGCTTCATCCTTGGCGACGTTTCTTCACTGACGGCCCGCACCAAGCGGGTCAATCCGAAGATCAGGGGAGAGGATGTCGCCACCATCCTGCTCGACCATGAGAGCGGCGCGACCTCGATCGTCGATGTCAGCTATGCCTCCAAGCTTGCGACCGAGCCATTTCCCGAGACCCTGATCGAACTCGACGGCACGCGAGGCACCATTCGCCTCTCGCAAGGCTATCGCCTCGAGGTCAACGGCCTTGATGGTGCGACCGTCTCGGATGCCTCGCCGCGGCTTCTGTCCTGGGCCTCGCGTCCCTGGCACAATATCCAGGAAAGCGTCCTCGCGATCCAGCAGCATTGGGCCGACCGCCTTGCCGATGGTCGCGAAACCTCCACATCCGGCGCGGACAATCTCAAGACCCTGGCGCTTGTCGAAGCGGCCTATGAGAGTGCCATGAGCGGGCGCTCCATCGATATCGGAGCAATGTTGAAATGACCACCAAGATCGATCCGTTTCAGCTCTACGGCACACGCGAGACTGAAGCTGCGCCGGTCCGGCTGACCGCCGGTAAACTCGCGGTCGATTTCAAGGATGGCAATCTTCGGACGATCCGCTATGACGGCGCGGAAGTCTTGCGAGCCGTTTCCTATCTGATCCGCGATCGCGATTGGGGCACTTATGCTCCCGCTATCGACGACTTGCGGATCGATCAGCGTCAGAACGGCTTTTCAATAAGCTATGTCGCGCGCTGTGCTGGACCGGACAAATCGGAACTAACAATCGGCGTGCGCATTGTCGCGGAGGCAAACGAGGCATTGATCTTCGAAGCCGAGGCGCTCTCGACCACCGGGTTTGAAACCAACCGCTGCGGCTTTTGCATCCTGCATCCGATTGTCGGCGTCGCCGGCACGCCGGTCCTGGTGGAACATGTCGATGGCAGCCGCACGAGCACGCATTTCCCTGACCTCATCGAGCCTTGGCAGCCCTTCAAGGACATGCGGGCAATTACCCATAGCGTAACCGCCGACGTGACGGCCGAATGCCGCATGGAGGGCGACACGTTCGAAATGGAAGACCAGCGCAACTGGTCGGATGCTTCCTACAAAACCTATGTTCGCCCGCTTGCCCTGCCCTGGCCCTATCGCATCCCGGCCGGCAAGCCTGTGCGGCAGCGGATCGTTCTCTCCATCAGCGGCATGCAGCGTCCCACAATCGAGCCTGAAACCGTTGCGGACAAGCCTCCGATCACGCTGAACCTGGGAGAAAAGTCCGGGACAATGCCTGCGATCGGGCTCGTCATTACGCCCGAGGAAGTCGAGGCCACGCTCGCCGCGCGTGATCGGCTTGCGGAAATCGCGCCGCAGGAATTGCTCTTTCATTTCGATCCCGATGCCGGCCATGGCGTTGATGCCTTCAAATCCTTTGCGGCCGTCGCGGCGCTTCATGCCGGTCGGTCGACTTTGGAAATCGCATTGCCATGTCGCCTTGCTCCGCTTGCCGAAGCACAGCAAATCGCGACCTTGATGAGAGATGCCGGTTTCAAGCCTGCCGCCATTGTCATATCGCCTTCTGTCGACCGGCAATCGACCCCGCCGGGCAGCAAATGGCCCCAATGCCCGCCTCTCGAAGAAATCTACGCTGCCGCTCATGCGGCCTTTCCCGGCACACGCCTCGGCGGCGGTGTGCTCAGCTATTTCACCGAACTCAATCGCAAACGGGTGCCCGCCGATACGCTCGGCTTCATCACCCATTGCACCAATCCGATCGTGCATGCGGCAGACGATCTCAGCGTCATGCAGACATTGGAGGCCTTGCCCTTCATCACGCGCTCGGTGCGCGCCATCTACGGTGACAAACCTTACCGTATCGGCCCCTCGACGATACCGATGCGGCAGAACCCCTATGGCAGCCGGACCATGGACAACCCTCATGGCGCACGCATGGCTATGGCCAATACCGATCCGCGGCACAATGCTCGTTTCGGCGAAGCCTTTGCGCTCGCCTATGCCGCCAGCGTCCTCGATGCGGGACTGGAATGCCTGACGCTCTCGGCACTGACCGGATCTTTCGGGCTGATCGCTGGCAAAAACGAGCCGTCGGCAGCAGGAAGCGCCCGGCCGCTTTTCAAAGCCGTCTCCACCTTGTCCCGCCTCGCCGGCAGCCGGTGGCAGGAGTGCCTGTCGTCCGACCAGGCCGCAGTACTCGCCTTCATCACGACGAAGGCAGAAATGTCGCCGCAACTCCATTTGGTCAACATCACGCCCGTCTCGCAGGAGATCAAATTGGGGGAACTCCGCCTTTTGGAAAAGCCTGGAAATGCCCGGCTGACACTTGAGGCCTATGAGGCGGTTTCAGCCGCCTTGATGGATTGACCTTCATTCGCAGACGCGCAAGTTAGTCCCTAATCGCAATGATTTGGGAGTATCGGCGTGAAGACGAAGAAACTGATCAATGAAGGTGCCGCGGCTGTCGACGAAATGCTGGCCGGCATTTTGGCAGCCCATCCGCGACACCTGCGCGCTGTTGACGGATCACCGCGTTCGATCGTGGCAAACCATGGTCCGCGAACCGGCAAGGTCGGCCTGGTCATCGGCGGCGGCTCCGGGCACGAGCCGTCATTTCTCGGATTCGTCGGCAAGGGGCTCGCCGATGCCGCCGCCATCG
>JBCNPI010000442.1:0-4307 GCA_039593415.1 Rhizobium sp.
CCGCGCAGCCCGCGGCCTTGGCGGCCTCTTCAGCGGTGCGTGTCGATTGCTCCATGCGCTTGATCGAGATATCCAGCCCCAACTCGCGCGCTGCAAGCTCGACGCGCTCCAGGCTGGAAAGCTTCTTGATGTCTTCGCTCATAGATCGTCATCCTCCACGTCGAGTTCGATCTGCATCTGATCGTAGGCCGGCTCGACATGGTCGGGCGTTTCAGCCAGCACGGTTTCATAATCGAGCGGCGTATGCATGTGGGTCAAGATGGCATGTTTTGGCTGCAGGCGTTCGATCCACCCAAGCGATTGTTCCAGCGATAGATGGCTTGGATGCGGCCGATACTGCAGAGCGTCGATAATCAGGATGTCGAGGTTCTGAACTTTTTCTATCGATTCCGGTGGGAAGTCACTGATATCGCTGCAATAAGCAAGCTTACCGATACGAAACCCGAGCGAATGGATGTCACCGTGCAGCTGCTTGTGTGGCCAGAAGCGGATAGGGCCGCCTGCCCCTTCGATCGTGAAGTTTTTCTCGAGATTTTCGATCAGCACCGGCCGTACGATCGGCGGATAGCTGCTGCCGAGTGGCGTTTCAAGGCAGTAGCGGAAGCCCTCGCGAATGCGATCCATGGTCGGCGGATCGGCATAGATCGGGATGCGCTCGTTCGAAATATGGAAATAGCCGCGCAAGTCGTCGATGCCGTGAATATGGTCGGCGTGCGCATGGGTGTAGAGTACGGCGTCGATGGAGTTGACGCCGGCATGGATCATCTGTTCGCGGAAATCCGGTCCCGTATCGATGACGACGGTGGTGATGCCGCCATCCGGCGCGATCTGCTCTATGAGGAAGGCGGCGCGCGTGCGGCGGTTTTTTGCGTTTTTGGGATCGCAGGCGCCCCAATCGCCGGTAATGCGCGGCACACCCGGCGACGATGAACAGCCCAAAATGGTGAAGCGCCGCCGGAATGTCACGACGTCAGATCCTTGTCATCGTGGAGAAGCAGCGGAAAGCGTTTGCGGTGGTGATCTCTGCGATCTCAGCCATGCTGACACCGATCGTATCGGCCAGCACCTCGGCCGTGTTGACGACATAGGATGGCTCGTTGCGTTTCCCCCGCCACCGCTTCGGCGCGAGATATGGCGCATCGGTCTCGACCAGCAGCCGATCGTGCGGGATCGTCTTGGCGATCTCGCGCAGGTCCTCCGATTTCGGAAAAGTCAAGATGCCTGAGAAGGAGATATAGCCGCCGAGTTCGACGCCCGTGCGAGCAAGGGCAGGGCCGGCGGAGAAGCAGTGCAGGATGAAGGGGAAAACCCCCTTCCCCATCTCTTCCGTCAGGATCGCGGCCATATCCTCGTCTGCGCTGCGGCTGTGAATGACGAGTGGCAGCTTCGTTTCGCGCGCGGCGGCGATATGGCGCAGGAAGCCGGTCTTCTGGTCTTCCGGCTTGACGGTATCGTAGAAGTAGTCGAGACCCGCCTCACCGATCGCAACGATCTTCTCGTGCTGATTTGCCAGCCGCACGAGATCTTCCGTCTGGATATCAAGCTCCTGGTCGGCGCTGTTCGGATGCGTGCCGACTGAGCAGAAAACCGACGGATAACGCTCGGTGAGCGCAAGCAACCCATCGAGCTTCCTGACCTTGGTCGAGATAGTGACCATCTGCTTGACGCCCACCTCGTGAGCGCGGGCGACGATCGCGTCGCGCTCCTCTTCGAAATCGGCAAAATCCAGATGGCAATGCGTGTCGATCAGCATGGAAAACCTTATTCGGCGGTCGGTGCGACATAGCGCGGGAAGACCGGCTTCGGTGCTTCCAGCGGCGTTCCGGCAACGAGGCGACCTGCATCGCCGAGCGCCGCGAAATGGCGCTTGTCGGCCGGGATGGCAATGAGATCCAGCAGCTTGCCCGCGGATTCCGGCATGAAGGGCTGCAGCAGAATGCCGATCTGACGCACGACCTCGGCCGTGACATAGAGAACGGTCGCCATCCGAGCCGGATCGGTCTTCTTCAGCGCCCAGGGCTCCTGGCCGGCAAAATAGCGATCGCTCTCGGAGACGACTGATATGATCGATGCCAACGCGCGATGAATGAGCTGCTTGCCCATATCTTCGCGCGTCGAAGCAAGCAATGAGTCGGCCTGTGCGAGAAGTGCCCTGTCCTCGTCGGTCAGCGGACCGCACTCCGGAATCCGGCCGTCGCAATTCTTGACGATCATCGATAGCGAACGGCTGGCGAGATTGCCGATACCGTTGGCGAGATCGGAGTTGATGCGCGTGCCGATCGCTTCTTCGCTATAGCTGCCATCCTGGCCGAAGGAGACTTCGCGCAAGAAGAAATAACGCACCTGGTCGAGGCCGAAGTGGTTCACGAGGTTAACCGGATCGACGACGTTGCCGAGCGACTTCGACATCTTCTCGCCCTTGTTGAGCAGGAAGCCGTGGGCATAAACACGCTTCGGCAGCGGTAGCTTCGCCGACATCAGGAAGGCCGGCCAGTAGACCGCGTGGAAGCGGATGATGTCCTTGCCGATGACATGCAGATCGGCTGGCCAATATTTGGCCCGCGGATTGTCGCGGTCTTCGATATAGCCGGTCGCCGTAATGTAGTTCGTGAGCGCATCGACCCAGACATACATGACGTGAGCCGGGTCATTCGGCACCTTGATGCCCCAATCAAAGGTCGTGCGGGAAATCGACAGATCCTTCAGACCGGATTTTACGAAGGAGATGACTTCGTTGCGGCGCTCGGCGGGACCGATGAAATCGGGATTTTCCTCATAATGCTTCAGCAATCGATCCTGATATTCGGAGAGCTTGAAGAAATAACTTTCCTCCTGCACCCATTCGACCGGCGTGCCTTGAGGCCCATAGCGCACGCCGTCGGCGCGCAGTTCGGTTTCGTTTTCCTGATAATAGGCTTCGTCGCGCACCGAATACCAGCCCGCGTAGGAATCCTTGTAGATGTCGCCGGCATCGGCCATCAGGTTCCATATGTTCTGCGACGTCTCGTGATGGCGCGGCTGAGTCGTGCGGATGAAGTCGTCGTTGGAGGCGTTGAGCAGCTTGCCCATCGCCTGGAATTCGTCCGAATTGCGCTTGGCGAGCTGCTGCGGTTCCAAGCCCTCGGCCCGCGCCGTCTGCTGCATCTTCTGACCATGTTCGTCCGTGCCCGTCAGGAAGAAGACGTCGCGGCCGTCGAGGCGCTGGAAGCGCGCCAGCGCGTCGGTGGCAATCAGCTCATAGGCATGGCCGATATGCGGTTTGCCGTTGGGATAAGCGATTGCGGTGGTGATGTAGAACGGAGTTTTTTCGGTCATCTAGGCAGTGGTCCGCTTTTTACGGTTGCGTCTCTGTTATTCTTGCTCCGCTCGCTTTAGCGCATGTTTGCCGGGAGCGAAACATCAAGTTTCGCTCCCGCAGCATTCCAAACTCCTGAGAGGTGCCTTGCTTGACAGGCTCCTGCCTCGCCTTTACCCCTTCGATAAACCGGAATACAGGACAGAGATCGCCGTGAATTTCATCTATATTTTTAGTAGTTTATCCAACGGCTTCAAGGGGCCGTGATTTTGAATTTGATCGCCTCCTTTCAACCGCTTTATTCCGTTTCCGGCTTTTTCGTCGGCATGTTGGTCGGCATTACCGGCGTCGGCGGCGGTTCGCTGATGACACCGCTGCTCGTCCTTCTCTTCGGCGTGCACCCGGCAACCGCCGTCGGCACCGATCTGCTTTATGCTGCAATCACCAAGACGGCCGGAACCGCGGTACACGGCATGCATGGGCGGGTCAATTGGAGGGTCGTCGGCCTCCTCGCCTCCGGCAGTGTCCCGGCGGCGCTCGCTATGCTCTGGATCATGGCCGGCGTCAATCGCGAGAGCCCTGCCGTCGCGCACGCCATCACGCTGTCTTTGGGCTGTCTTCTGCTTCTGACGGCGCTGATGCTGATTTTCCGCGGCCGGATACTGGAGGCCATTCGCAAATGGCGCGGCGAGCGCGGAGCCATATCGCCGCGCAGCATCGCCCTGCTGACAGTCATTCTCGGCCTTATGCTCGGCATTCTGGTCACGATGACGTCGGTCGGCGCCGGAGCGCTCGGCGTCACCGTGCTTTTGGTCCTTTATCCGCAGACGGATGTCCGCGAAATCGTCGGCTCGGATATCGTCCATGCCGTGCCGCTGACCCTGATCGGCGGCATGGGATATTGGTTCATCGGCGAGATCAACTGGACGATGCTCTTCGCCTTGCTGGTGGGATCGATTCCGGGCATTGTCACCGGCAGCCTGCTGGCGCCGCGCCTGCATGAGCGGTCCGT
>JBCNPI010000443.1:0-4298 GCA_039593415.1 Rhizobium sp.
GCTCGAACAGGAGATTTTTACAATTGCTCTCAAAAAGCAACGGAGTTCGGCCAAAGTGTGGTCAAAAAAGTAAAGGCGACCGTAAGGCCGCCTTTATGCATCTCGACCGGTCGTGTGATCTATCAGGAACCGGCGCCGTTCAGCACGGTGACAGCACGGCGGTTCTGCGACCAGCAGGAAATATCGTCGCAGGTGGCGACCGGACGTTCCTTGCCGTAGGAGATCGTCTTCATGCGCTTGGCCGGAACGCCGCGCGAAGCCAGGTAGTCCTTGGTGGCAGCCGCGCGACGGGCGCCGAGAGCCAGATTGTATTCGCGCGTGCCGCGTTCGTCGGCGTGGCCTTCGACGGTGATCGCGTAGTTCGGATAGCGAGCCAGCCACTGTGCTTGGCGATCCAGCGTCTGGGCAGCATCGGTGCGGATCGAGGTGCTGTCGGTGTCGAAGAAGATGCGGTCGCCGACATTGACCGTGAAGTCCTGCGGCGAACCCGGAGTAGCATTGCCGGCACCGTTCAGGCCAAGACCGTTGGCATCGTTCGGCAGACCCTTCTTGGAGGCGCAGCCGGCCAGAGAAAGGCCAACGAAAAGCGCGATCATGATCGGGTTGCGGGCGAGGTTCTGCATGTGGCCAACGGCCTGGTTTGCGGTGCGGCTCATGGCCGGTCTCTCCTTAAGTCTCTATCAGGGTTGCCAGACTGTAACCGAGTTCGGTTAATCCGATTCCAACGAATATGGTTAATGATGTCCTAAAATCGTCGCGAAACGGTCCAGTCACAGGACTTTGCGGCGATAAAGTGGCAAGCCTCTTCATCACTCGAGCAGCGGCGACCAGGCGGGGTCGGAAGCGAAGCCCGGCGTCGGGATCTTCTGTTCGTTATAGCCCGTCAGATCGATGGAATAGAGCTGTGGGCCGCCGGCGCCTGCGGGCTGGCGGAAGAACATGATGACGCGGCCGTTCGGCGCCCAGGTCGGGCCTTCATTATGGAAGCCGGTGGTCAGCAGGCGCTCGCCCGAACCATCCGTCTTCATGACGCCGATGGAGAAGCTTCCGCCGGACTGCTTGGTGAAGGCGATGAGATCGCCGCGCGGCGACCAGACCGGCGTGGAATAGGAGCCGTCGCCAAAGGAAATACGGCGCTGGTTGGAACCGTCGGCACTCATCACATAGATCTGCGGCTTACCGCCGCGGTCGCTTTCAAAGGCGATCTGCGTGCCGTCGGGCGAATAGGACGGCGAGGTGTCGATCGCGGCCGTCGAGGTCAGGCGCGTCGTGGTGCGCGAACGCAGGTCCATCGTATAGATATTGGCGTTGCCTTCCTGCTGAAGGCTCATGATTACGCGCTGCCCGTCCGGCGAGAAGCGCGGCGAGAAGGTCATGCCGGGGAAGTTGCCGACCAGTTCGCGCTGGCCCGTCTGCAGCTGCAGCAGATAGACGCGCGGCTGCTGATTGGCGAAGGACATGTAGGTCACTTCCTGCCGGTTGGGCGAGAAGCGCGGCGTCAGGACGAGATCGCTGCCGTCGGTCAGCATGCGCACATTGGCGCCGTCCTGATCCATGATGCCGAGCTGCGTCTTGCGGGCCGTCTTCGGGCCGCTTTCCGCGACGAAAACGACGCGCGTATCGAAATAGCCCTTCTCGCCGGTGATCTTCTGATAGATCGCATCGGCAATGATATGGGCAACGCGGCGCCAGTTGTCCGGCTGGGCAAAGAACTGCTGGCCGATCATCTGGCTGTTGCCGAACGTGTCCCACAGGCGGAATTCGGCACGAAGGCGGCCACCTTCCTGCGTCACGCGGCCGGTCACCAGCGCCTGCGCGTTGATCGAGGTCCAGTCCTGGAAGCGCGGGGTCGAATCCGGATTGGTGATCTTTTCGATGAAAGCCTGCTTGTTGATCGGAGCGAACAATCCGGAACGCTGCAGGTCGGCGGCGATGACGCTCGAGATCTGCGGACCGAGACTGTCGTTCGACAGAAGATCGGTGATGGCGATCGGCATGGGCTGGACGTTGCCCTTGTTGATATTGAGCTCGACCACGGCATAGGCCGGGGTGGCGAGGGCTGCCGTCAGGCCTGCCAGCACCAGCAGGAGACGAACGAAAGTATTTTTGATCATATGTGCCAAGCCTTTCAGCATTAAAGCGCCATGTTGCCGGGTTCGAAGTTCAGTATGACCTCGACCGAGCTAGTTTCATTGTCAAATTGAGTCCTCGGCAAGTCCTTGAAAGGTGCCGCACGAAGAACGGCACGCAGTGCGCTTGCCGCTATGATCTTTCGGCTTTTCTCAGGACCGCCCCGTGCGACCACATCGGGCTGCCCTACGATCTGTCCATCGTGATCGAGCTTCAGACGAACCTGAATGTGAACCTCCTCCAAGCCGGGTAGATCGGGGGGGAGATTCCAGCTTTCCGTCACCTTCTCGCGAATACCGTCTGCAGCAGATTTCCCAAACTGATGCGTGCTGACGTCCGTATTCCCAGCCTGCACCGACATGGAGCCAGCCAACATCATCCCCAAAGCCGTAAGCAAGCTCAGGCCGAAACGGGGACAGTGATTCGTCAAAAGCTGCACTCCCCGCATCACATTCCCAGATCCGCTGCGCTGAAGTTGACGACGACTTCCTGCCAATCCTCGTACTTGTCAGCTGGCAGGATCTTCAGGTAGTCCGATTGCGCGCGTTGCACCGCGCGCACGGCAGCGCTCTGCATGGCAGCCTGCGTAGATGCCGGCCCACCACTCGTCGTCGCTTCGGGTTCGCCGACGATCTGGCCGGACTTGTCGAGTCTGAAATGCACCTTGATCCGAACATCGCCAGCACCTTCAAGGCCGGGCATGAGGTTCCAGTATTTGGCGATCAGATCACGCAGTCCATCCTGCTGGCTTTGGCTCAGCTTGCCGCCTCCCAGCGATTTCATGCCGCCGCGCGAGGCGACTTGAGTGTCCGCGCCGGCGGAAGCCTGCTGGGACGAGCGCTTCGCGCCGCCCTTCGACGACGTATTGTTCAGGACGTTGGCGATCTGATCTGCAAGGCCGTCATCCAGCCCCTTATTGGAGGCTTTGGCAGTCACACGCTTCTTCTCGGCGTCCTTCTTGCCGTCATCTGTAGATGTGGTTTTGCTGGTGCTTTGCGTCGTCGTCTTGTCCGTCGGCTTGGCCTCGGCCACCTTCGTGTCCGGCTTCGGTGTCGGCTTGACTTCCGGTTTCTGCTCCACGGTCTTAGGCGGCGTCGGCTGCGGCTTTACATCCGGCACGGGGATATTGTTCGGCACGGGGATTTCGGCTTGCTCCGTCGGCTGTTGTACCGGGGGCGTCGGTGTCGCATCGGCCTTTGGTGTCGGCGGCGTAGGATCTGTCTTTGGCGTCGGTGTCGGCGTCACGTCCGGCTTCTGCTGCGGAATGGCCGCCACTTCCTTGGGGGCGGCCTCCGTCTCCTTCTGCTCGATCGTCTTGACATCGTTCGGTCGCGGATCGTTCTCAGGAACGGGCACGTCGACCTTCTTCGGTGCCAATGCGGCGGTCTCGCTCTCCGGCCGCTGCGTCGGCACGACCGGATTCTTGATATCGACGTTGTTCTCGCCGACATTCTGGGCGTTGGCGACTTGGTCTTGCTTCGTGGTCTGCTTGCGGGAGACGTGGTCCGTCACCGGTGCCTTCTTCTCGCCCTGCTGAAGCTGGTCCGCGGTCACGATATCGACATCCATCGCCGTGCTTTCCGGCGTTTCCAGCGGCGCCGGCGCACTCAGCGTCACCATGGCGGCGATCAGCACCAGGATATGAATGACAGCAGATGTAGCAAGACTGCGCTTCATGTCGGTTCGTCAGTGATCCGTTATCTGCTGCGTGACCAGACCGATATTCTTGTAACCGGCTTCCTGGATGCGCGACATGACATCGGCGATCACGCCATAGGGCGCCTTGCCGTCACCGCGCACGAAAATGCGCTCGTTATAGCCGGTGGTCGCGATCGCCTTGAGTTTGGCGGCAACTTCGGCGACGTCGATCTGCGTCTCCTGTAGGAACACCTGGCCATCGGCCTTGATCGAAATGGTGATGGGCTGGGTCTGGGCATTCAGCGCGCCCGCCTGCGTCTGCGGCAGATCGATCGGAACACCAGACGTCATCATCGGCGCCGCCACCATGAAGATGATCAGCAGCACGAGCATGACGTCAACTAGCGGCGTCACGTTAATATCGGCGATCGGGCCGCCTCGGCCTCCGCCGCGGCGACCGCCCCGGCGGCCTCCGCCCCCGCCCTTGCCTCCAACAGTCATTGTCAACACAAGTAATCCGGTTCTGTCCG
>JBCNPI010000444.1:0-4291 GCA_039593415.1 Rhizobium sp.
CCCTTCATAATCAACACTTGCTTCCGTACATGACACAATGAAAACCTCGATTGCGACCGTTTCGATCAGCGGTGACCTGAAGGAAAAGCTTCAGGCCATCGCCAAGGCCGGTTTCGATGGTGTGGAGATCTTCGAGAACGATTTCCTCGCCTTCGATGAATCGCCGCGCCAGGTGGGTCAAATGGTTAGGGACCATGGGTTGGAGATCACCCTCTTTCAGCCTTTCCGGGATTTCGAGGGCATGCCCGAGCCCTTCCGCAGCCGAACCTTCGATCGTGCCGAGCGCAAGTTCGACCTGATGCAGGAGATGGGAACCGATCTCGTTCTTGTCTGCTCGAACGTTTCGTCTGTGGCGCTGGGCGGGATCGATCGCGCCGCAGCCGATTTCTTCGAACTCGGCGAAAGAGCCGCCAAGCGCGGCTTACGCGTGGGATACGAGGCGCTTGCCTGGGGGCGGCACATTCACGATCATCGCGATGCCTGGGAAATCGTCCGCCGGGCCGATCATCCCAATATCGGCCTTATTCTCGACAGCTTCCATACGCTGTCGCGAAAGATCGATGTCAATTCGATCCGGTCGATCCCGAAAGAGAAGATCTTCATCATCCAGCTTGCCGATGCGCCGTTGATCGACATGGATCTTCTCTATTGGAGCCGCCATTTCCGCAATATGCCCGGGGAGGGCGATCTTCCCGTGCTGGAATTCATGAAGGCGGTCGCGGCAACGGGGTATGACGGTTATCTGTCGCTGGAGATTTTCAACGACCAGTTTCGCGGCGGCTCGCCGACCGCCATTGCCGTCGATGGCCGGCGTTCGCTCATCTACCACGGCGATCAGGTTCGGCGTGCGGAGAACAGCAGCCTCACCTTGCCGTCCATGCCGGCGCGAGCCGAGGTGGATGGCATTGCCTTTATCGAGTTTACGGTCGACGAGGCGGAGACATCCATGCTCTCCGATCGGCTGCGTGCCCTCGGCTTTCGCCATGTCGGTCGCAACAAGAGCAAGCGCGTCGATGTCTTCCGGCAAGGCGACATCAACCTCGTCGTCAATACCGATCCGGACGGGTTTGCCGGTGCCTTCTATGCTTTGCATGGGCAGTCGGCCTATGCGATGGGATTGTGGGTGGACGATGCAGAAGCGGCAGTCGCGCGGGCTGTGGCCCTGGGTGCCGAACGTTTCGAGCAACCATTGAACCCCGGCGAGATCGAAATGCCGGCCGTAAGGGGCGTTGGCGGCGGCATCCTGTATTTCCTCGATCGCAGGAGTGCGCTCGGCCGCATATGGGAGATCGAATTCGATCCGGTCGATGACGATGCCGGTCTGCGGCCGGTCGGGTTGACGGGGATCGATCATGTCGCACAGACGATGAAATATGAGGAATTGCTGACCTGGCTGCTCTTTTATACCGCGATATTGAATGCGCATAAGACACCGATGGTCGACATTATCGATCCGGCCGGTGTCGTTCGCAGCCAGGTCGTCGAAAACGAACCGGGCAGCTTGCGTATCACGCTGAACGGTGCGGAAAACCGCAATACCTTGGCCGGCCATTTCATCGCCGAGACCTTTGGCTCAGGCATTCAGCATCTCGCCTTTGCGACCGATGATATCTTTGCGACGGCGGCCGCATTGTCGGATAACGGTTTTGCCACCTTGATGATCTCCCCCAACTATTACGATGATCTGGAGGCCAGGTTCGGTCTGGAACCGGCTTTCACGGATCGTCTCAAAGCGCATAACATCCTCTATGATCGCGACGATCACGGAGAGTATTTCCAGCTTTACAGCCCGACCTATGGCGAAGGCTTCTTCTTTGAAATCGTCCAGCGCAGCGGCTATCGCGGCTACGGTGCAGCGAACGCAATCTTTCGCATAGCAGCGCTAAGGCGGCATCTGCGGCCAATTGGTCTGCCGAAACTTTAGGCCCTCCCCATCGGCGTGAAGCCTGTGTTAAAGCTTTGATCTTCAACGATGGGCAGGGACAGACCCAGGAAGACGGGCAAGGCATGACCAAAGCGCAAGCGGCCAAGATCGAGCGTCTCACACGAAAAAACGATCCAGACGCGACCAAGGAAAACATTCTCAAGATCGCCACCGAGGAATTCGTCGCAGCCGGCTTTTCCGGAGCACGCGTCGACGAGATCGCCGAGCGCACCAAGACATCCAAGCGCATGATCTACTATTATTTTGGCAGCAAGGAAGGCCTTTATCTTGCCGTTCTCGAGCAGGCCTATACAAAGATCCGCACACTCGAGAGCGAGCTCGATCTCGAAAACATGCCGCCCGTTCAGGCCATGGCGCAGTTGATCGCAAGTACATTCGATCACGATGACCAAAATCCGGATTTCGTGCGCCTGGTCAGCATCGAAAACATCCACCGAGCCGAACATATGATGCGCTCGGTCGTCTTGTCACAGATGAACATCGCAGTCATCGATATCATTTCGGAAATTCTCGAACGGGGCTATGCCGATGGCAGCTTTGTGCGCCGGGTGGATCCAGTCGATTTGCATATGATGATCAGCGCCCAATGCTTCTTTCGCGTTTCCAACCGTCACACTTTCGGCGCAATATTCGAGCGCGACCTTTCCTCCGGGGAATTGAAGAAACGTCACAAGTCTTTGATAATCGATGCCATTATCGCCTTCTTGAGAAATCCGCCCTCCGACTTAATCTGACATTTCGCCACCTGTTTGATTTCCGCCGGCAGCCTTTGCGGGACTGAAAACTGCACCCATGTTGACTTTACGTACTAGTTCGTACATTTTGACATCAAGCCATTTGGAGCATGGCTTTATTTTGCTGCTCGGGAGGAAAGATTGAACACGCAAGCCGCTATTGTTCCGCGCCAGCTTCATGTCGGATTGATCGGCGCGGGGATAGGCCGCTCACTGACTCCGGCTATGCATATGCGCGAGGGCGAGCATTGCGGGCTATCCTATCGCTATGATCTGATCGACCTCGACGTGCGCAACCTTTCCGTATCGGACCTGCCAGTCCTTGTAGACGAAGCCGAAGCGCGAGGCTTTGCGGGTCTCAATATCACTTATCCGTGCAAGCAGGCGGCGGTCACGCTGGTAGATGAACTGTCACCCGATGCCCAGACGCTGAAATCCATCAATACGATCGTTTTTCAAGGAAAGCGCAGGATCGGCCACAATACCGATTGGTGGGGGTTTGCCGAAAGCTTTAAACGAGGGCTGGCCGGCGTTTCGCTCGGCCACGTCGTGCAGCTGGGCGCGGGCGGCGCGGGCGTTGCCGTTGCGCATGCCGTAGCGCAGATGGGCGCGCATTCCGTGGAGATATTCGATCTGAATCTTGCGCGAGCAGAGGCGCTTGTGGATCAGCTCCAGCCGGCGCACGGCGCTTGCCGCTTCTCGGTTGGTCATGATCTTGCGGGAGCGCTGAATGTCGCGGACGGCCTGGTTCATGCAACGCCGACCGGCATGGCCGCCCATCCAGGCCTGCCGCTCGACGCGCGACTTCTGTCAGACCGCCTCTGGGTCGCCGAAATCGTCTACTTCCCAATCGAAACCGAATTGGTAAAGCTCGCCCGGCGAACAGGTTGCCGCGTTCTCGATGGCGGCGGAATGGCAGTGTTTCAGGCCGTAAGAGCCTTCGAACTGTTCACGGGCATGCGCCCGAACGCGGAACGCATGATGCAGCATTTCGATTCACTGCGCTCAAAGGCCGTTTGACTTCAGCCGCATCTGGAAACGGATCAAGTCGGGGGCACTGCCGTTTCCGAGTTGCTCCGCTTGCCTCAGCCCGCGCGCATGCCTGGAAGCGAAGACCACAACATAGCAATGTCTTAAAACTAGCCGCATGAGTTCCATAAGACAGATTATCTGATATCTCGATTGTGTAGCCGGGGGGGGTCAAGTTTGAAGTGCGACAGCGTATTCGGAGCGAGGTGCGCGCGAAGGTGATCATGTGCGGGAACAAATATAGAACCTTCGGAAGGACATCAAGGACCTTTTCCAACACCCTTCGGCGGGCACACCCCGGCGTCCTCGACATCGTCATCAGACGGGTCGGGGTTGAGTGCATAGCGTATCGCGTCTTCGAGATCCTTGATGTCATCGTCCGAAAGCTCATCGAACAGAGCCCGCCTTCGCTTCGAGATCGAACCATTGTTCTGCATGTAGAAATTGACGAACATCGATGCCCGTCGATCCGGCATGTCGATGACGTCCCTCACGGCCTTATAGGCAGTGTCGTAGACTGCCATGAAATCCAGCTCATCCTTAAAGTCGATCCGAATGGTCTCGGAAATCTTCGCATACAGAT
>JBCNPI010000445.1:0-4291 GCA_039593415.1 Rhizobium sp.
CTTCAGGCCGATATCCTTGGCGAGGTTGACGAGCGCCTGCTTGACGAACCAGGAGACCATGCCCGGATTGGCGCCGCAGGTGGAAACGGCCGTCGTGCCGCCCGGGTTCTTTTCCTTCTCCTTGCGCATGGTTTCGCGCAGCGCATAGTTGGTGCGGTCGGCGTTCTTCAGGCCCTTGTCGAAGTAGAAGCCGAGCCAGGGTTCGACGACGGTGTCGATGTAGAGCACGTCGAGCTTGCGGCAGAGCTTGACCAAGTCGAGCGAGCCGGTATCGACCGAGAGGTTGACGCAGAAACCCTGGCCGCCGCCTTCCGTGAGGAGCGGCTTCAGGAGATCCTTGTAATTGTCCTTGGTGACATATTCCTGGATATGGCGGACGCCATGCTTTTTCAGGATCGCGAGGTGTTCGTCGTCCATCTGCGGGTCGATGACGACCATCCGGCTCTTGTCGAATTTGAAATGGCGCTCGATCAGGGGCAGGGTGCCACGGCCGATGGAGCCAAAGCCGATCATTACGATCGGACCGGTAATTTCGGCATATACCGGATAGTTGTGTTTCGTCATTCTTTTCTCCTTCGAAAGGCAGGACGCCGTTCGGTTCACGAAATCTAATCAGAGTTTGCGCGAAAGCGCTGGCAGAGTTTGCGCGAAAACGCGAGGTGAGGGGCTCTAATCATAATTTGATGTCACAATAAAGAGCTGTTGAGGGTTAGCCGGGCAAAGTCAAGTGGGGCCAACATACACGCCTTATGCGACGAGTTTGTTGCCCTCAAGGTTGGTTTTCGCTGACATAGGCGG
The DNA here is from genome assembly GCA_039593415.1 of Rhizobium sp. Lineage (GTDB taxonomy): Bacteria > Pseudomonadota > Alphaproteobacteria > Rhizobiales > Rhizobiaceae > Rhizobium. The sequence goes on from JBCNPI010000445.1 coordinate 799, forward strand.
AATGCGGCGTTTGCGGCCAATCACGCTTTCAGGGCCTCCAGACCATCGGTGACCGTGGTCAGAGCGATTTCCTGGACCTCGTAGACGGCGACGCCATGGATGGTGAATGGGTCGGCGGCGACGTAGGCCTCCAGTTCGGCACGCACGCCACGGGCGAAGATGACGCCGCCGGTGCGCGGCACCTTGCGTCCCGATGCGAGGAACCAGCCCTTCGCGTAGCCTTCTTTTACCCAAGCCATGTGCGGCTCCATATGCTTGTCGGCTTCGTCATTGCCCTTGAGGTAGGTGAGCGAGAGAATGAACATTCAATCAATTCCATAGGAGTTGCGCGCGGATCAGGCCGCGCAGAGAGTTTCCGACGTAGAGGGTGCGGTCTTTCAACTCGTCGAGCCGGATGCGGCCGACATGGGCCTTGCGCTGGCAGATGAGTTCTGTGCGCAGGACGCCGGCAAGCAGGCCGGCTGATATCGGCGGGGTGCGGAGCGCATCCGGGCTATCCTCGAGAAAGACCGAGGTGATCGTTCCCTCGCAAACCTCGTCCCTCTCGTTAAGGAGCAGCACTTCGTCCGCTTCATCGGGCCGATATTCCGCGCGCGCCGCTTCGTATACCGTGCGGCGCGTGGTCTTGACGCGCAACAGCTTGTCGGCGGAATCGAGCCGGATTTCGGCGATGCGGACGCGCCAGACGGTGTCGGGGGGTAGTGGCGAAAAGAGAGCGGTCGTCACTGCCGTTTGGCCCTCGCGATCCAGCGTCAGCCGAACCCGCAAGGGTGCGGCAGCGCCGGCAACAGCCTGTTCCAGCTTTCCAAGCACCTCCTTGGGGGCTGTAAAGCCAAGGCGACGGGCGGAACGCTGCAGGCGGGCGAGATGCAGACGCAGGCGGACGAAGCCGGCTTCCGGCTCATAGCGCAGCGTCTCGATCAGGGAAAAATCCTCTACCGGTCGATCCATCGGTCCCCCACGGCGAAGCGCGCCTTGAGGAGGCATTCTTCATATTCCGCTTCCGCCGTCGAATCGAAGACGATGCCTCCGCCGACATTGAACACCGCGCGGCCGTCGTCGAAAAGCGTAATCGTGCGGATCGCCACCGAAAAACGCATGGCACCTGTCGGCGAAATCATGCCGATCGCGCCGCAATAGGCGTCGCGCGGGCCGTCTTCGAGATCATGCAGGATTTCCATTGCCCGCATTTTCGGCGCACCGGTAATCGAGCCGCAGGGAAAGAGCGCCGCGAGAATGTTGCGGATCGATATGCCCGGAACCAGCTTCGCCTGCACATGGCTGACCATCTGGTGCAAGGTGGGATAGGTCTCGATCTCGAAGAGCCTCGGCACATCAAGCGTGCCGACTTCGGTGATGCGTGAGATATCGTTGCGAAGCAAGTCGACGATCATGCGGTTTTCGGCCTGCGTCTTTTCGTCGGCGAGCATGGCGGCGATGATGTGCTCGTCCTCGGCGGCATTCGCGCCCCGCCTGGCGGTACCTTTCATCGGATGCGTCTCGATCCAGCCGTTCTCGTCCGTGCGAAAGAAAAGCTCCGGCGAGCGCGACAGGATGATCGGGCCACCGAGATCGACAAGCGCGCCGTATTTCACCGGCTGCCGTTCGATCAGCGACCAGAAGGCCGCACGGGGATCGCCGCTCCAGCGGGCATGGATCGGCATGGTGAGGTTTGCCTGATAGCAGTCGCCCAGGCGCAGATGCTGGTGCAGCCTGTCGAAACACTCCTTATATGTATCGAAATTCCAGGCCGCTTTCGGTTCCGTCAGGAATTCCTGGTTTTCGAGGCGCTGCGCCGGCTGGCCAAGCGGATGATCATCGTCGGCGGGGGCATCGAAAACGCCAAAACAGAGGAGAGGCGTTTCCCTATTCTCCTCGGCGAAGGATGCGAGTTTTTCCTCGAAAAGATGCCCGGCTTCATAGGCTATATAGCCGGCAAGCCACTTTCCCTGCCGTTTGGCCTTTTCCATGCGGTCGAGCGCATCGAAGAAGGCAGCCCGCGTATGGGCCGTGATGATCTCAGCCGGTTCGGCAAAGATCATCACCTGTCCAGTGCTGTCGTCCCTGAAGAGGACGTAGGGTATGGCGTCGGCCATGCGCGGATTTCGATCCAGTGCTTTGTTCAGTCGATCCCAGGCATGATTGCATGTGCCGTTGCGCTTGGCCCCTCACCCTAATCCTCTCCCCGTTTACGGGGAGAGGGGACTGGCTCAGCATTCACCGCAATATTCCGCGCAAACACGGTGCAGTGATTGCCATGGCTTCCTCTCCCCGCATTGGCGGGGAGAGGGTTGGGGTGAGGGGCCATGCACGAAGCTGCGGCAATGGCGAAGATGCCTGGCCTGCTTTTTCCTCAAAGCAGGGGAGATCTTAGTTCTTATCTAACGCTTCCAGCTCGTCGATCAGCCCTTCGATCATCGACAGTCCCTTGCTCCAGAACGACGGATCGGTCGCGTCGAGGCCGAAAGGCTTCAGGAGTTCGGAATGATGCTTGGTGCCGCCGGCCTTCAGGAGCTCGAAATACTTTTCCTGGAAGCCCTTCTCGGCATTGCGGTAGACCGCATAGAGCGAGTTCACCAGGCAGTCGCCGAAAGCGTAAGCATAGACGTAGAAAGGCGAGTGGATGAAATGGGGGATATAGGCCCAGTAGGTCTCGTAGCCCTCGGAGATCCTGATCGCCGGGCCTAAGCTTTCGGTTTGTACCGATAGCCACAGCTCGCCGATATCGTCCGATGTCAGCTCGCCATTCTTACGGGCGGTATGCACCTTGCGCTCGAATTCATAGAAGGCGATCTGCCGCACGACCGTATTGATCATGTCCTCGACCTTCTGGGCGAGCATCGCCTTGCGTTCACGTTTGTCGGTGGTCTTGTCGAGGAGCGCGCGGAAAGTCAGCATCTCGCCGAAGACGGAGGCGGTTTCGGCCAAAGTCAGCGGCGTCTGGCACATCAGCGCGCCCTGGCCGCCAGCCAGCACCTGATGCACGCCATGGCCAAGCTCGTGGGCAAGCGTCATCACATCGCGCGGCTTGCCCATATAGTTGACCAGCACGTAAGGATGAGCCGAAGGGACGGTCGGATGCGCAAAAGCGCCAGGCGCCTTGCCCGGACGAACCGGCGCGTCAATCCATTCCTCATCGAAAAAGCGCTTGGCAATGGCGGCCATTTCCGGCGCGAAATTGCCGTAGGCCGAAAGAACCGTGTCTTTCGCATCGATCCAAGGAATCAGCGCATTCGGCGTTTCCGGCAGCGGCGCATTGCGGTCCCAGAAATTCATCTGATCCATGCCCAGCCACTTAGCCTTCATCTTATAGTAGCGATGCGAAAGGCGCGGATAGGCATCGCGCACGGCGGCTGCCAAGGCGTCGACGACCTCGCATGTTGACCAATGGCACGCAGTACAATGTCCAATCGGTGTGGAACAAAGAGGCGGCCGATAAGCATGCCGTACAGGCACTTGTCGGCATGAACTATGCCACGCAGGGCTATAGCGG
>JBCNPI010000446.1:0-4285 GCA_039593415.1 Rhizobium sp.
CCGATCCGGAACGTCATGGCTGCCGCTCGGAAACGGTGATCGCCTGCGATCTCGTCAACGGCATCGTCCTGATCGGCGGCACGTCCTATGCCGGCGAAATGAAGAAATCCGTCTTCACCGTGCTGAACTACCTGCTGCCGGAGCGCGGGGTCATGCCGATGCATTGTTCGGCCAATGTCGGCCCGGAAGGCGATGCCGCGATCTTCTTTGGCCTGTCCGGCACCGGCAAGACGACACTATCGGCTGACCCGACCCGCACGCTCATCGGCGACGACGAGCATGGCTGGGGCGAAAACGGCATCTTCAATTTCGAAGGCGGCTGCTACGCCAAGACCATCCGCCTGTCGCCCGAGGCCGAGCCGGAAATCTACGCAACGACGCGCCGTTTCGGCACCGTCCTGGAAAATGTCGTGCTCGACGAGCATGGCCAGCCGGATCTCGATGACGGATCCCTGACGGAAAACACCCGCAGCGCCTATCCGCTGCATTTCATCCCGAACGCTTCGGCCTCGGGCATGACGGGCCACCCCGAGACGATCATCATGCTGACGGCAGACGCTTTCGGCGTCATGCCGCCGATCGCCAAGCTGACGCCGGATCAGGCCATGTATCATTTTCTGTCCGGCTACACCGCCAAGGTCGCCGGCACGGAGAAGGGCGTCGTCGAGCCGGAAGCCACATTCTCGACCTGCTTCGGCGCTCCCTTCATGCCGCGCCATCCGGCCGAATACGGCAACCTGCTCAAGGAGCTGATCGCCCGCCACGGTGCCCGTTGCTGGCTGGTCAACACCGGCTGGACCGGCGGCGCTTATGGCACGGGTCGTCGCATGCCGATCAAGGCGACGCGCGCATTGCTTGCCGCAGCCCTGAAGGGCGATCTCGACAATGTCGAATTCCGCATCGATCAGAATTTCGGCTTTGCGGTTCCGGTCGCGGTCGACGGCGTCGATGGTGCCATCCTCGATCCCCGTTCCACCTGGGCGGATGGCGAGGCCTATGATGCGCAGGCGAAAAAGCTGGTGCACATGTTCGTCACCAACTTTTCGAAATTCGAAGATCATGTGGATGGCAACGTCCGCGATGCGGCTCCGGGGATGCCGGTCGCAGCGGAATAAGTAGCTCCCGCAGGAGCAATGACCCACGTGAAACCCGCTTGCCCTCGTGGTTCGAGACGGCCCTTCAGGCCTCCTCACCATGAGGGCCAGTCTTTTGGCCGAGGCAACAGATCACTCCGTCCTCATCCTGAGGTGCATTCCAGCGCGACGCACTGAAATGTCTCGAAGGACGAGGCGGCCCCAAACTCGTTACAACCATATTTTCAACCGCGCATCAATGTGGGATAGACAGGCGCGGAGAAGATCATGGCCAGCGAAGCGCTTTACATCAACGACCGGATTACGATTGCCGGCTGGGAGCTGACGGAACAATTCGTTCTGGCGGGCGGTCCCGGCGGCCAGAACGTCAACAAGGTCGCAACCGCGGTCCAGCTTTTCTTCAATGTCCAGAACTCCCCCTCGCTGACGGAACGTGTCAAGGCAAATGCCGTTAAGCTAGCCGGCCGCCGCGTCTCTAAGGAGGGCGTGCTGCTGATCGAGGCCAGCCGCTTCCGCAGCCAGGACCGCAATCGCGAGGATGCGCGCGAGCGCCTGAAGGAGCTGATCCTCGAAGCTGCAGCTCCGCCACCGCCGCCGCGGCGGAAGACCAAGCCGACAAAGGGGTCGATCGAGCGCCGGCTGAAGGATAAATCCGGGCGCTCCGAAGTCAAGAAGATGCGCGGCAAGGTCGGCGGCGACTAAGTTTGGTTTTCGGGCTGCGGCTTTGATTTGGTTGGGTCAAGATGATGATGGTCAGGCGATTTTCATTTTGCCGCATCTATGTGCCTGGCCCTCATCGTAACCTTCTCCCCGCATGCGGGGAGAAGGGACTGTGGCGTGAACCAACAGGCTCCCTCTGGGGCGGCTAACTTGAGGCAGATTGCACTCCCTCGCTCCGTCCTGAACTTGTCGAAGGAGCGGGGAGAGGGCTGGGGTGAGGGGCCATGCATGAAACCGCGGCGATGGCGCACTGACCTGACCAGCATGGCTCAAAGGAAATATCGATGCAGCTCCCCAACGGAATTCGCCATCTGCCCGGATATCTCGACCGTCCCGCCCAGGAAGCGCTGGTCGAGGCGATCCGCGCCGTCGTAGCCGAGGCGCCGCTTTATACTCCAGTCATGCCAGGCACTGGCAAGGAAATGTCGGTGCGGATGACCAATTGCGGGTCGCTTGGCTGGGTGACGGATAAGCAACGTGGCTACCGTTACCAGCCGACGCATCCGGTCACCGGCCGTTCTTGGCCGGCGATGCCGTCGCAACTGCTGGATCTCTGGCGAGACATAGCAGGCTATGAAAAGCCGCCGGAAGCCTGCCTCGTCAATTTCTACGGCGACGACGCCCGCATGGGCCTGCATCAGGATCGCGACGAACAGGATCTCAACGCGCCCGTGCTGTCGATCTCGCTCGGCAACACCTGCCTTTTTCGCCTCGGTGGTCTCGGCCGCAACGATCGCACGCTATCCTTCAAGCTTGCGAGCGGCGATATCGTCGTTCTCGGCGGCGAGGGCAGGCTGTGCTTCCACGGCGTTGATCGCATCTATCCCGCAACGTCGACATTGCTGAAGAATGGCGGGCGGATAAACCTGACACTCAGGCGCGTCCAGCCCTGAGCCTCAGAGCTTCCTCAATGCCACCTGCTCGATCAGATGGTTCTTACCCTTTTGCAGGATAAGGTCAGCGCGTGGGCGCGTCGGCAGGATGTTCTGACGCAGGTTTTTCAGGTTGATGTTCTTCCAGAGCCCCTCGGCGATCGCCAGGGCCTCTTCCTCGCTGATCGAGGCATAGCGGTGGAAGAAGGAGTTGGGGTCGCGGAACGCCGTTTCGCGCAGCCGCATGAAGCGGGCGACATACCAATTGTGGATGAGCTCCTCGTCGGCATCGATATAGATCGAGAAGTCGAAGAAATCGGAGACCATCGGCACGATCTTGCCGTCTGCCGGCAGATGCCGCGATTGCAGAACGTTGATGCCTTCGAAGATCAGGATATCCGGGCGGTCGACCGTCTTGAACTCGTTCGGCAGGACGTCATAGACGAGGTGCGAATAAGAAGGCGCCTGCACATTCGGCTGGCCGGCCTTGATCGCCGAGAGAAAACGCAGCAGCGCAGCCGTATCGTAGCTTTCCGGAAAGCCCTTGCGCTGCATCAGGTTGCGGCGCTGCAATTCGGCATTGGGATAGAGAAAGCCGTCGGTGGTGACGAGATCGACCTTCGGGCTCGACGGCCAGCGGCCCAGCAATTCCTTCAGGATACGGGCCGTGGTGGACTTGCCGACGGCGACGGAGCCGGCAATGCCGATGACGAAGGGCGTCTTGGCGATATCGGAGAGGCTGAGGAAGCGATTACGCTGTTCGAACAGGATCTGCGAGGATTCCACATGCGAGGACAGAAGCCGCGACAGCGACAGATAGATGCGCCGGACCTCATCGAGATCGATCGGGTCGCCCATCGAGCGCAGCCGCTTGACTTCGTCGGCGGTCAGCGTCAGCGGCGTGTCGGCCCGGAATTTCGCCCATTCCTCCGAGGAGAAGAAATAGTAGGGCGAATAGGCTTTCGCCTGGAAAATATCGAGGGTCTCGTGAGCTGGCTCGGTCTTGGTCGCTATCGTCATTGCGTTTTACCGGCTTGCCTTCTCTTGAAGGCCGGATTGGCTGGTGCGCCTTTCGAGCTCACCCATGACATTCTCTAACGGAATGCCGGCAATCTTCAATACGACCATAAGATGATATAGCAGATCGGCGGCCTCATAGGTGAGGTTGTCGCGATCGTTGGCGACCGCGGCCATGACGGCCTCGATCGCCTCTTCGCCCAGCTTTTTAGCCGCCTTCGGCTGCCCGGCTGCAAAAAGCTTCGCCGTCCAGGACTGGTCTGGAGAGGCCTTGGAGCGTTCCTCGACGATTCGTTCGAGGTCGGAAAGGGTAAATCCGCTCATCGCTCGCTGTCTCCTAATCCAGCCGCATCGGAATGCCGCGCTCGGCCATGTAGCGCTTTGCCTCGCCCACCGAATAGGTGCCGAAGTGGAAAATCGAGGCGGCAAGCACCGCCGTCGCATGGCCTTCCTTGACGCCGGCGACGAGATCGTCCAGATCGCCGACGCCGCCGGACGCGATGACGGGCACGCGCACGGCATCGGCGATCGCCCGCGTCAGCTCCAGATCGTAGCCGACTTTCGTGCCGTCGCGGTCCATGG
>JBCNPI010000447.1:0-4284 GCA_039593415.1 Rhizobium sp.
AGATTGTGCTTCGGAATCAGTGGCATGAGCCCAAAGTATACCTGAAACCGCCGGGCCTTGCCTGCGTAAAATTCATATTCACATAATAATATCAATAAGTTGATGTTTGTGGACGGAAACTAGCTAGCCTCGTGCGGGCTCCGCGAAACTGTGCAAACGCATCATTCGTAGAGTGATGTCGCGCAACGGTTTCCCGGCGAAAAATTTGGCTAAGCGTGTCGGATTGTGTTTCGGTCCGACGTCATAATGAAGCTCACTGATCTTGAGCTGATCTTTTGTCTATTCATTGAAGGCCGTCCCGATGTCTCTTGATTCCCAAGCCGTTTCAACTGTCGACGATCTCCCCACGCCGGAGGACCATAACGCCCGCAACAGGCTGGTCATCGGGCTGCTTCTGGTATCGACCTTCGCGGTCATTCTCAATGAAACCATCATGGGCGTCGCCCTGCCCCACCTGATGGCCGACCTCAAGATCTCCGCGAATCGGGCGCAGTGGCTGACCACCGCGTTCATGCTGACGATGGCCGTCATCATTCCGGTAACAGGTTATCTGCTGCAACGGCTGAACACGCGGCCGGTCTTCATCCTGGCCATGTCGTTATTTAGCGGCGGCACGCTGATTTCGGCGCTGGCGCCGGGCTTCGCGATGCTCGTCATCGGCCGCATCGTGCAGGCCTCGGGCACTGCGATCATGATGCCGCTCCTGATGACGACGATCATGCATCTGGTGCCGCCGCAGTCGCGCGGCAAGACGATGGGTAATATTTCGATCGTCATTTCCGTGGCGCCCGCCATTGGACCGACCATTTCGGGCCTCATCCTGAGCGCGCTCGACTGGCGCTGGCTGTTCCTGCTTGTCTTGCCAATCGCCCTTGCAGGGCTTGCGCTCGGTGCCTGGAAGATCAGCAATATCACGGAACCGAAAGAAGCGCCGATTGATCTCCTGTCCATTCCTCTCTCGGCCCTCGGTTTCGGCAGCTTTGTCTACGGCCTGAGCGGTTTGGGTGAGGCCGCAGTTCACATGCCGCTCGTGTCCCCCTGGATTCCGCTCATCGTGGGAGCTGCTGTCATCGCGATGTTCATCCTGCGGCAATTGCAGCTCCAAAAACACGATCGGGCACTGCTGGATATGCGCACCCTGACGATAAAGGCATTCACCATTCCGGCGATGATGATGGCGATCCTGATGATGTCGATGTTCGGTGTCTTCATCCTGCTGCCGATCTATCTTCAGAACGTGTTGGGGCTGAGCACGCTGGAGACCGGCCTCTTGCTCCTCCCCGGCGGCTTGATCATGGGGCTGTGTGCACCAATGGTAGGCAGCCTGTTCGACAGGCATGGCCCTATGCCGCTCGTGGTCCCAGGCGCTATCCTGTTCAGCCTGCTTATGTGGAGCCTCACATTCATCCAACCAGGGACGTCATTCTGGTGGATGTTGATCGCCCATGTCATCCTCAGCATCGGTCTCGCACTGATGTTCACGCCCCTGTTCACCGCCAGTCTGGGCGCCCTTCCCCCGAACCTCTATTCGCACGGAAGCGCCATGATCGGCACAACGCAACAGGTAGCCGGTGCGGCCGGTACCGCCCTCTTTGTCGCCGTTATGACGATCACCGGTTCAAGTGCTGCCATGGCCGACGGCGTTACGGTTGCCGCAGCGACCACTGCCGGAATCCGCACAGCGTTCTTCTGTGGCGCGATCATCTCCGTGGCGGCGGTCATCACAGCCTTTTTCGTCAAAAAGCCAACAGGTGGTGGTCATGAACTTCCGCACTGAGATTGTTCTCAACCACCGATCGAGCGCCAATTTTTTGTGGCAGGACCGGGTAAACCGGCTTCTTCGTCGCTCATTTCGATCCATACGGGAGCATGATCGCTGGTATGCGCCCAACCGCGGACGTGCTTGTCGACCTCCGCCTTCAACAGACGGGTGGCCGCCTCCGAGCTGAGCAGGAAGTGATCGATCCGCAGTCCGGCGTCGCGCGCGTACGCGTTACGGAAGTAGTCCCAGAACGTGTAGATGCGTTCGTCCGGATGGAGATGGCGCAGAGCATCGGTCCAGCCTTGATCGACGAGCTGTCTGTACGCCTCTCGGACTTCGACGCGGAACAGGGCGTCGTTTGTCCAGCGTTCCGGCTTGTAGACGTCCATCTCCGTGGGCATCACGTTGAAATCGCCGGCGAGAACGACCGGCACCTCCAGTTCCAGCAGCTCGGCGGCGTAGTCTTGAAGTCGCTTGAACCAGCGGAGCTTGTAGTCGAACTTGGGTCCCGGATAAGGATTACCGTTCGGGAGGTACAGACCGCCGATGACGATCCCATTGACGATGGCTTCGATGTAGCGGCTATGCTCGTCTTCCGGTTCGCCTGGAAGTCCTCGCCTTGTAAGATGTGGTTCCTGCCCCTTGGCAAGGATCGCAACTCCGTTCCAGGACTTTTGTCCCTGCCAGACCGCCCCGTAGCCGGCGGACTCGATCGCCTTGATCGGAAACTTTTCTTGCGGAGCCTTTAGTTCCTGCACGCAGAGGACATCCGGTGCAGCCTCCTCCAGCCATCGGAGGAGGATTTCCAGCCTGCCGTTTACGCCGTTGACGTTGTAGGTTGCGAGCTTCACGACTTAGCGCCGACCGATTTCCGCTTCGACCTTCTTACGCGAGTTTCCGGCGCTCTTCACGGCTCTCTTGACCGCGCCTTTGGAAACACCTTCCTTCTTCGCCTCATAACGGACCTCGTGATCCTGGCCGCTCGCGACCTTCGCACGATCCTGGCTGCGGCCTCTCGATGTGGTTGCCATGACAGTGCCTCCTGATAGGTTTCGACCCACGACAAACGGGTCTGGAATCAAGAAGTTCCATGAGCAACAGCGCGAGACACTCCTCGCGGGTGCCGCAGCCGTCCTCGTCGAGATAGGATCTCCGCAACAGAAACTGGGATATATCCCTCTCGCCGGAGCAGCCTATGCGTTGCGGGGTCTGATCTGTACCCTCTCCACATCATCTGGGGGCTACATCAGAAAACACTAAAGGATAAATTGCCTGCGGCAAAGCGGGTGCAATGCAGGTCGACACGGCGCCGGTCGCTGGCTCGATAAAGGCGGCGCCGAATTCATGGTCGGCCGATTTCTCTTGCTGTTTCGCTCGAGCCGACATGCTGGCAAACGTCGGTCATAGGGATTGTTTCCCCAAAGTTGCGGCCCCGGAACAAAGCTTTCACATAGCCGTTCGTTCTTTTGATGAACGGATGAGGAAAGGCCGAGCACCTCGGCAATCCATCTAGGCACACGGACACACAGGAACGCGAGGCTAATCAACTCGCTAGACATTACACCCAAAATTAAAGGAGGAGTAAGTCATGGATCACAGCAATCACATACGACTGACCGAAAAAGAACTCACGCAGGCAAATCTGGAAGGCGCATCGATCTATGGTGCCGATGACCACAAGATTGGTACGGTTGATCACGTGCATGGAGTCGGCAGCGGCAGCAGCGTCGTGATCGATGTCGGCGGCTTTCTTGGCATCGGCGCAAAGCCGGTGTCCGTCCGGGCGACCGATCTCGATTTCATGCGCGACGAAAGCGGCGAAATCCATGGCGTGACGTCTTGGACAAAGGACCAGCTGAAGGCAATGCCCGAGCATCGCGATTAACACCGGAAGGGAGCTTCCGCATGTGCGGCAGGCTCCCTTTCGAACCGAGATCTCCATGCTCAAGAGGTGTATCGAAGCGCGCTGGATACATTCCCTGCATGAGTCGAACGATAACAGCGCGGCCTATTTGCTCTCCCATCTTTCGACGCGCGGCGACGCGATTTTAACCGTCCACCGACCCGCACCTCACTCATCCACTTCAATGTCCGGTTTCCTCGGCCCGCAACTGATCGATGGCATCCAACGCCTCGTCTGCCGACCATCCCGCACGTAGCGCGGCGGCAACGAGGCGGACTTCTACCTCTTGCTCTAGTTTGAGAAAAGAAACCTCAAGCGCTTCTTTTGCCGTGAGGACGTGATCGTCATGCGGGACAACGTCAGGAATTCTTGCAGTCTTTGGCACAGCACTCTCCGTCAAACTGAGGGACAGTTGTCAATAATCTCAATTCCGCGCCGGCGGAATTGTTCTAATTCGGTGTTTGTCGGCGGCAAAAAAATGTCTCGCCTGAACAAATTACTCCGAAGCCCTCAAAATGTTCCACTCAACGGACAACTTGCCGTCGAATATGAGTTGGAGATGAATGAAGCACTGGAGGCGGGCGGCAGCAAAATGGCGACGGCAAGTTGTCCGTTGAGT